>CBFGPX010000054.1:0-19802 GCA_965650725.1 uncultured Comamonadaceae bacterium
TGTGGGATGGGCGCGGGCCGGGGGGGGGGCGTTTTGCTGCGTGGCCCCCGGCCCGCGGCGGGGGCCTCCTCCTTTACCTGCGCATCCGGCCCGCCCCGCTGCCCGCTTGCGCGACGCTCGGCTTGTTCGTCGAGGACGCCCGAAGCCGCTGCAGTGGGATGCGGGGGGACGCAATTGCGAAGGTAAAGGAGGAGGGCCGCGAAGCGGCCCGGGGGACACGTAGCAATTGCGTCCCCCCGCGTCCCACTGCCATCCGGATGCATGCAGGCATCGGAAGCCGACCGCTGCCGAGGCACTGCCCGCCTCCCGGCACCCCTCAAATGCAATCCCACCCCAGCCGTACCACCCCGCAGTGCCGGCAGACGAACTTGTAGAAGGCGTTGTCGCCGGCCGGCTCGTAGTCGCGGGTGGCGGCGGTCCATTGCTTGGCGGTCTTGCCGTAGCGCTGGCACCAGTCGGCCTTCACGGCGTCGCTGGCGTCGGCCACGTCGTCTTCCGACGCATCGCCGTGGAATTCGCAGGCGTCGTTGCAGTGCGCCAGCCATTCCTCCTGCTGCCAGCAGGAGTAGCCGGGCGTGCGCTGGCTCACCTCGGCGATGACGTCCGCGGCCACGCCGGCCTGCTGCAGCGGCGCCGGGTCGGAGAAGCTGGCACCCAGCTTGGCGGCGGCCGAGCCGTCGGCAATGCACCAGGGGCACAGCTTCTCGTCCAGGTCGGTCGTCGCATAGACCGGCTGCACGTAGACGAAGCCGCGCTGCTCGCCGCAGCAGGCGCAGCTGATGGTGCGGGGCTCGATGGCGCCGGTGGCCAGCGGGTCGGGGTGGTAGCGGAAGTGGGGCAGGTCCATGCCGCCACGCTAACAGAGGGCGGCTTCAGCGCGCCGCGCGACGTTCCCTCAAGAAGTCCGCATAGGCCAGCGCGCTGCGCTTGAGCGTGCGCTGCTGGGTCTCGAAGTCCACATGCACGAGGCCGAAGCGGCGCTCATAGCCGAAGGCCCATTCGAAGTTGTCCAGCAGCGACCAGACGAAATAGCCGCGCACATCCACGCCGTTGTCCATGGCCCGCGAGCAGGCCGCGAAGTGGCGCTTCAGGTAGCTCTGGCGCTGAACGTCGTCGACGCCGCTGCCGCCCACCGTGTCGGCGCTGGACATGCCGTTCTCTGTGATGAAGATGGGCGGCAGGTTGGCGTACTCGGCCTTGAAGGCTTGCAGCAGATCCTGCAGGCCTTGTGGGTAGACCTCCCAGTCCATCGTCGTGCGCTCGACATCAGGCTCGCGCACCCAGGCTATGGTGTCGGGGCCGGCCGAGCGCAGCACGGCGCGGCTGTAGAAGTTCAGGCCCAGGTAGTCGATGGGGCGGCGGATGATGTCCATGTCGCCGGCCAGCGCCAGCGGCTCGCAGCCCTTCCAGTAGCGCCACAGGTCGGCCGGGTACTCGCCCTTGAGCAGCGGGTCCAGCACCCAGCGGTTCTGGTAGGTCTCGAACAGCAGCGCGGCGTCGCGGTCGGCCGGCGTGTCGGTCAGCGGATAGCCGGGCGCCACGTTGGCGACGATGCCGTGTTGCGCCTTGGGGTCGTTGGCCCGCATGGCCGGCAGCGCCAGGCCGTGGCCCAGCAGCAGGTGGTGCATGGCCTGCACGCCCCAGCGCGGCACTTCGTGGCCCGGCGCATGGTGGCCGTTGCCATAGCCCAGGTAGGCCGAACACCAGGGCTCGTTGTGCGTGGCCCAGGCCGCCACGCCGCAGCCGCCCAGGCGGCGCGTCATCAGGTCGGCGTAGTCGGCGAAGCGGTAGGCGGTTTCGCGGTTCAGCCAGCCGCCCTTGTCTTCGAGGTGCTGGGGCAGGTCCCAGTGGTAGAGCGTCACGTAGGCGGCGATGCCGCGCTCGGCCATGCCGTCCAGCAGCCGCTGGTAGAAGGCGATGCCGCGCTCGTTGGGCTGGCCCGCCTCGTTCATCACCCGCGGCCAGGCGATGGAGAAGCGGTAGGCGTCCACGCCCAGGCGCTGCAGGATGTCCAGGTCTTGCTCGAAGCGGTGGTAGTGGTCGCAGGCCACGTCGCCGTTCTCGCCACGCAGCACCTTGCCCGGCGTGGCGCAGAAGCGGTCCCAGATGGACTCCAGCCGGCCGTCCTCGCGGGCCGCGCCCTCGATCTGGTAGGACGAAGTGCCGGCACCGAACACGAAGCCGGGGCGGCGCATCAGGGAGCCCGCGGGCGGGGCGATGAGGTCTGCGATGGAGGTCATGGACGGAGTCGGAAGGGTCAGGGGGAGGGCGGCAGTGCCTGCAGCGCGTCGCGCCACGGGGTCAGGGGTTGCGGATCGGCGGGCAAAGGCCCGCGCAGGCCACAGATGAACGACGCGTAGCGGTTGGCCAGCGCCAGCGTGGCGGGCAGGTCGCGGCCCAGCGCCAGGCCGGCCAGCAGCGTGGCCGTAAAGGCGTCGCCCGCGCCGACGGTGTCGACCAGCTGCAGCTGGCGCTCGCCGGGGCCGCTGGCCAGCAGCGCACCACCGGGGCCGTAGAAGCGCCAGCCATCGGCGCCGCAGGTCAGCACCAGGCGCTGCAGCGCGAAGCGGGCCATCAGCGCGGCCACCTGGGTGGTCTCGTCGATCGCTTCTTCGGTGAACCAGCCGGCCAGCCGCGCCAGTTCCTCGTCGTTGACCTTGACCCAGTCGGCCAGCATCAGCGATTCGGCGGCCAGCAGCGGCGTGTCGGTGCCAGGGCGCAGATTCAGGTCCAGCAGGCGCAGACCGTCGAAACCCTTCGTCAGCGCGCGGATGGTCGCGCGCGAGGCCGCATGGCGCTGCGCCAGACTGCCGAAATAGACGACGGCAGGTTGCGCGTCGGCCAGCAGGGCCCGGGCGGGCGCGGCATCCAGATGGTCCCAGGCCGCGTCGCCGTGGATCTCGAAGCGGTGGCCGCCGCCGGGCAGCTCGTGCACGCTGACGCGGCCCGTCGCATGGCTCTCGTCGCGCTGCAGGCCTTGCTCGCCCAGGTCGTAGCGCCGCGCGCTGTCGCGCACGAAGCGGCCGTTGGCGTCGTCGGCGCCGAGTCGGCTGATGAACAGCACCGGGGCGCCCAGCGCGGCGACGGAACGCGCCACGTTGAACGGCGCACCGCCGGCCACGGGGCCGTCATGGAACTCGTCCACCAGGGCTTCGCCCAGGACGGCAATGGAGCGGGAGGTCATTCGAAATATTCTAGGCAACAACTTTTGTTTAGTGAACAATTGAAGGATCGGGGCGATCCCGCATGGCCTGCGTTGCCCGTGGTGGAAGCGCTTGCATGCACAATCGCGCCCCAGTCGAAGGCGCTAAACAAGCGAGGATGAGGCCATGGCCGAAAAGCGGGGAGTGACGATTCGGGAATTGGCCCAGGCCGCCGGCGTGTCCATCGGCACCGTGTCGCGCGCGCTGAAGGGCCAGCCGGGTCTGTCCGAGCAGACGCGTGCCCAGGTCATGGAAGTGGCTCAGCAACTGGGCTACGACACCGCCAAGCTGCGGACCGGAAAGCCGCGTCGCATCCTGTTTCTTTATGGCCGCCTGATCGGTTCGCTGGCGACCAACCCCTTCTATTCCTACGTGCTGCACGGCGCCGAGATCGCCTGCCGGGAGGCCGGCGTGCCGTTGAGCCTGATGTCGGTGGTGGCGGGCGACGACGTGGCCGGCCAGGTGCGCCGCCACGAGGCAGACGCGCTGCTGGGGGCGGGCTACATGGACCCCGAGGTCATGGACGCCGTGCGCCAGTGCGACCTGCCGCTGGTGCTGGTGGATCACTTCCACCCGGGCGTGCGCAGCATCAACGACGACAACCTGCTGGGCGGCTGGCTGGCCACCAAGCATCTGCTGGACGGTGGCGCCCAGCGCGTGGCGGCCATCTTCGGCCCGCTGGCGCACTACTCGACGTCGCTGCGTGCCAAGGGCTTTCGCCGCGCGCTGTTCGAGGCAGGCCGCCTGTTCGACCCCGACTACGAGGTCACGCTGGACCCGGCGCTGGACTATCGCGAAGCCGGCCGCGATGCGATGCGCCGCCTGCTGGCGCTGCCCCAGCCCCCCGATGCGGTGTTCGCGTACAACGACTCGACAGCCATGCATGCCATCGAGTACTGCCACGACCAGGGTCTGCGCGTGCCCGAGGACGTGCGCTTCATCGGCTATGACGACATCGAGGCCGCCGCGCGTTTCAAGCCGCCGCTGTCTACCGTGAAGATGGACAAGGAGGCGCTGGGCCAACTGGCTGCGCGTGCGCTGATCGAGGGGGATACCGAGCCCAACGATGCCTGGCTGCCGGTGGAGCTGGTGGTGCGTGAAAGCTCGACGCCACCGGCCGTGCCCGCACGCAAGCCGCGCAAGCAGACGGCCTAGGTGTTTCACCGCTTTCGGCGGTTTGGGTTGTTAAACGAAAATATTGCTGTTTACTAAAAATGCCCGCCAAACCAGGGCGGCAAGGAGACAGCAGTGATTGCCGATCGCGACGGGGGCGTTCCCGTGCCCCATTCCGCCACGCCCACACCCCATGCCGCGCCCGCTGCCGCGCAGGTCGACGACCGCGTGCCGATGTCGCAGAAGATCGGCTTCGGCCTCGGCTCCTTCCATGACATGTGGGGCCACTGGCTGTACCAGTCGCTGGTCTTCCACGTCTTCAACATCGGCCTGGGCGTGGCGCCGCAGCTGATCTCGATGGCCATGGGCATCAAGATCTTCGCGGACGCGGTGTCCGACGCGATGTTCGGCTGGATCTCCGACAACACCCGCAGCCGCTGGGGGCGCCGGCGCCCCTTCATCCTCGTCGGCGGCATCCTGACGGGCATCGGCCTGCCGCTGCTGTTCGCCGTCGGCCGCGGCTGGAGCGACACCGAGTACTTCATCTTCCTGCTCGTCTCGACCTGCCTGTACGCGCCGGTCATGAGCTGCTTCGCGATGCCCTGGAACAGCCTGGGCGCCGAACTCACGCCGGGCTACCACGAGCGCACGCGCGTGATGTCCATCAAGAACGCGATCCAGAAGATTCCCGAGCTGGGCATGTTCGTCGCCGCGCAGTTCACGACGCTCTACTTCTTCCACGACGCCAACGGCAAGCCCGACATCCTGCTCGGCGCCCAGGTCTACACGTCCATCCTGGGCGGCATCCTGGTGGTGCTGGCCATCCTGATCTTCTCGCTGACGCGCGAGCGCTATTACGAGAGCTTCGTGGCGCAAAGCCGCCAGCGCGTGCCGTTCAAGGACACGCTGTACCGCACGCTGAAGAACAAGCCGTTCCGCCTGATGCTGGGCACCATGCTGACCTACAACATGGCCACGGCCATGGTGGGGCTGCTGGGCTACTACGCCACCGTCTACTACGTCTGCGGCGGCGACGTCGTCCAGGCCACGAAGTGGAACTCGCTGATGGGCGTGGCCGGCCTCGTCAGCGGCCTCGCCGGCATCGCCTTCGCGGGCTGGGTGGCCAAGCGGCACGGCAAGCGCAATGCGCTGATGACCGTGCTGTGGCTGGGCATCGCCGCCTTCATCGGCGACTGGTTCTTCTACAACCCACAACTGCCCTGGCTGCAGCTGTTCGCCAGCGGCGGCGTGGCCTTCATCGGCGCCGGCTTCTGGACCATCTACGGCTCCGCCATGGCCGACGTCATCGACCATGACGAACTCGGCACCGGCCAGCGCCGCGAGGGCTCGTTCGCGGCCTGCGGCTCGTGGATCAGCAAGGTCGGCCTGGCGCTGGGCAACAGCGCCTCGGGCTGGGTGCTGGCCTTCACGGGCTTCAACGCCAAGCTGCCCGTGCAGGGCGAAGACGCGATCTTCCTGATCCGCGTCTGCCTGTCCGGCATTCCCATCGTGGGCCTGCTGATCGCGCTGGTGATCGTGTCGCGCTACTTCCTGACGGAAAAGCGCATGTACGAAATCCGCACCGAGCTGGAAGCCCGGCGCGGCACCGTTTGACGCTCAGTAGCCCAGCGTGAAGCGGCGGCGGCGGAACTGCGGCGCTTCCAGTTCGTTGACGATGGCGGCGGCCAGGTCTTCAACGCTGATGTGGCTCTCGCCCTTGGCGTCGAACACCGGCTCGTCGCGCCCCAGGCGGAACCTGCCGGTGCGCTGGCCCGGTGCCAGGTGCATGGCGGGCGACACGAAGGTCCAGTCCAGCCCCGACTGATCGGCGCGCAGCCGGTTCAGCGCCTCGCGGGCGGCCAGCGCGCCTTGCTTCCACTCGGCCGGGAAGGCCGGCGAGTCCACCAGTTGTTGGCCCGGTGCGATGAACAGGCTGCCGGCGCCGCCGACGACGATGAGGCGCACGCCAGCCTCACGGGCCGCGGTGGCGATCGCGTCGCTGCCGCGCAGGAAGTCGTCGTGCAGCTTGGGGTTGGCCCAGCCGGCGTTGAAGGCGCTGACGACGGCATCCACGCCGCTCAGCGCCGCGGCCACATCGTCGCCGCCCAGCACGTCCACCGCGCGGGCTTCCAAGCCCGGCCGGGCGGCCAGCTTGGCGACGTCGCGCTGCAGCGCGCGCACCTGGTGGCCGCGGTTCAGCAGTTCTTCGAGCACGGCCTTGCCGACAAAGCCGGTGGCACCGATCAGGGCGATGTTCATGAGCTTCTCTCCATCATGCAGGTTGCGATGGATGAATTGTTTGTGCTTCACAATCCCCTGATAAGACGGCTTTAATCGCCAGAACTGTTTAGAAAAACTTCATGCTCGACCAGCTCAAACGCATGGCCGTGTTCGCCAGCGTCATCCGCCACGGCAGCTTTGCGGCGGCGGCGCGGCAGTTGCGCACCAGCACCTCGGCCGTCAGCCAGCAGATCCGCGCGCTGGAGACCGGCATGGGCGTCACGCTGCTGCACCGTTCCACGCGCAAGCTCGGCCTGACGCCAGCCGGCGAGCGCTTCCATGCCGGCTGCGCAGCGATGGTGGCGGCGGCCGAATCCGCCCAGGCCCAGCTGCTGCAGCTGCGCGATGCGCCCGAGGGCGAGCTGCGCATCGCGATGACGGTGGGCTTCGGCCGGCGCATCGGCCCCGCACTGGCGCCGCTGCTGGCCGCGCATCCGGGCTTGAGCCTGCACCTGCAGGTGGAAGACGGCTTCACCGACCTCGTGGCCCACCGCATCGACCTCGCCATCCGCTTCGGCCGGCTGCCGGACAGCGCCTGGGTTGCCCAGCCGCTGGGCCGCCTGCGCACCAGCCTGTACGCGTCGCCCGCCTACCTCGCGCAGCGTGGCGTGCCGGCCACGCCCGAGGCGCTGCAGGGCGCCGACTGGCTGGTGCTGCATGACGGCACCGACCAGCCGCTGCGCCTGCTGGGCAGCGCGCTGACCGTGCAGCCGCGCTACACCAGCAACAACCAGCTGACGCTGCAACAGCTGTGCGAGGCCGGCCTGGGTCTGGCGGCGCTGGGTGACGACGACGTGGCCGAGGCCGTCGCCGCCGGCCGGCTGCTGCGGCTGGACACCGAGCTGGCGCTGCCCGAACTGCCCGTCTGGGCGCTGACGCCACAGCGGGACGCGCAGCCCGCCAAGGTCCGCCACGCCATCGCGGCACTGAAGGCCCATCTGGCGGAGGTGCGATGAGCAAGGGCACGCTGACCCAATGGGACGAGGCCAAGGGCTACGGCTTCATCACGCCAGACGACGGCGGCGCCAAGCTGTTCGTGCACATCAAGGCCTTCGGCCTGCGCCCGCAGCGCCCCTTCGTCGGCGAGCGCCTGAGCTACCGCGAAGGCCGTGATGCGCAAGGCAAGCGCCGCGCGCAGAACGTGCAGAGCCTGGCGCCAAAGGCGGCTCCACCGCCCCCCAGGCCGCGCGACGGCGGGCGAGTGCTGCTGCTGATCCCGGCCTTCGCCGGCTTCGTGCTGGTGGTGCACCTGCTGTGGGGCGTGCCCAACTGGCTGTGGGGCATCTACACGGCCATGAGCCTGGCCACCTTCATCACCTACTGGCTGGACAAGCGCGCCGCCACGCGCGGCGACTGGCGCGTGCCCGAGAACACGCTGCACGTGCTGGCGCTGGCCTGCGGCTGGCCCGGCGCGCTGCTGGCCCAGCGGCTGCTGCGGCACAAGAGCGCAAAGCGATCGTTCCGGCGTGTGTACTGGGCGATGGTGGTGGTGAACGTCGCGGCGTTCGCTGCGGTGTTTACGCCGTTGCTGAAAAGCTGAACTCGCCGAGCCCGTCGAACGCCAGCGTGCCTTGCACCGGGCCAGTCCACGCATGCAGGCCACCCCAGGCGCCCGCCGTTACGACCGTGCCCGGCTTGAGGGTGGTTCCGTCGCGCGTCGCGTGCTGGAACCACGCGGGCAGCACGCCCGCCGGGTTGGCCAGCGAGTGGCCGCCACGGCGCACGATGTCGGGCTGGCCGGGCAGCGACAGCCGCCATCCGACGTCGGCCCAGGCCAGCGCGCGGTAGGGCTGCCAGGGGCCCAGCAGCAGGCCCGCGTTGCTCTGGAAGTCCGCCATGCGCAGCAGCGCCGGCGCATCCATGCCCTCGGCCCAGCGGGACGCGACCAGCTCGACGGCGATGCACATGGCCTCGGGCGCACCGTCCGCACCGACGCGCAACGCCACCTCGGCCTCCAGGCCCAGCAAGGCCGTGCCGGCGAGCGGGCTCACCGGCGAATGGCTGAACGGCCCCTGCGGGCCGGCGCCGCCGGACTTCCAGCGGTCCAGCGGCCAGCCCAGCGCACGGGCCACGCCGTCCTGCACGGCGTAGGCGTCGGCCTCGGTGCGCACGGCGTCGGTCCAGTCGGCGGCTTTCAGGCGGGTGCCGTCGCGGTGGCAGGCGGTCAGGGCTTGGACAAGGGCTTGGATCGGGGCTTCGGTCATGAGCTTGAGTGGTGCCGTGCGGCGAGTCGGGATGGGCGGACCTTAAGATGAAAACCATGCCGGGCATCGGGTCCGGCGCAGCATTTTCCGGGAACGGCATGGCACTGAAGTTGGGCTTGGTGGGTATCGGCAAGATCGCCCGTGATCAACACATTCCGGCGATCGCGGCCGACTCGCGCTTCGAGCTGGTGGCCACCGCCAGCCGCAACGCCGGCGTGGACGGCGTGGCCGGCTTCAAGACGGTGGAGGCCATGCTGGCCGCCGTGCCCGAGCTGGACGCCATCTCCATCTGCACGCCGCCGCAGGCGCATTTCGACGCCGCGCTGGCCGCGCTGCGCGCCGGCAAGCACGTGATGCTGGAGAAGCCGCCCGCCGCGACGACGCGGCAGATCGCGCTGCTGCAGGCCGAGGCCGCGCGCCACGGCCGCACGCTGTTCCAGACCTGGCACTCGCGCTTCGCCGCCGGCGTGGACGCCGCGCGCGACTGGGTCAAGGGCCGCACGCTGACCGGCGGCAGCATCACCTGGAAGGAAGACGTGCACCACTGGCACCCCGGCCAGCAGTGGATCTTCGACGCGGGCGGCCTGGGCGTGTTCGACCCCGGCATCAACGCGCTGTCGGTGCTGACCGAGGTGCTGGCCGAGGAGGTGGTGGTCAGCAAGGCCGTGCTGGAGTTCCCCGAGAACCAGCAGGCGCCCATCGCCGCGCAACTGGACCTGCGCACCGAATCCGGCGTGCCGGTGGACACGGTGTTCGACTTCCGCCAGAAGGGCGAGCAGACCTGGGACATCGAGCTGGTTTCGACGACCGGCCGGCTGCGCCTGTCGCACGGCGGCGGCGCGCTGGAGATCGACGGCCAGCCCATCGGCGCCGACGAGGCACTGGCGGGCGAATACCCGCGCCTGTATGCGCGCTTTGCCGAGATGGTCGCGGCGGGCCGCTCCGAGGTGGACTGGAGGCCGTTCCAGCTGGTGGCCGACGCCTTCCTGATCGGCGAGCGCCGCACGGTGGCGGCCCACCAGGTCTAAAGCCCGTTCACGCGGACAAGGCCCGCACCAGCCGCTTGCCGGGCCGCGTCGGGTCGGGGGGCTCGCTGGCGTGGATCTGCGCCGCATGGCGCCAGGCGGCGCCGGCGATGGTGGCCAGCGCGTCGAGTGCCGCATCCTCGACGGCGTCCGTCGCCCGTCCGTGGGCGACCGCATTGCGCAGCTCGCGGCCGTCACGGGCGAACCAGGCGGCGATCGGCTGCTGCTCGCCGAGCAATCGCGTGACCAGCGCCTCCAGCGGCAGCGCATCGCCTGGCGCGCGGAAGCGCCCCAGCAAGGATTCGATGGTCGCGTAGTGCAGGCCGGCGCAGGCATGGGCCGTGTTGAAACGTCTGTCGAAGCCGCGCCGGTACAGCGACAGCGCGCGATCCAGATCAGGGTGGCCGCCCGCGTTGCGGTAGTTGTCGACCGTGCGCCAGGCCGCAGCCAGCGGCTCCGCATGCGTAGGTTGCAGCGCCTGGGCCTCATCCTGCTTCCGCGCCACGATCTGCCAAACCGATTGCCGCAACACCGAGGGTTGGCGAAAGCGGATCGTCTTGTGCATCGCGACGGGACCGGCCAGCGCCGGATCGCAGAAGTCGTGAAAGCCCGCCAGGCGCAAGGCCGCCACGGCGAGGTCGCGCTCCTGCTGCAGCCTGGCCATGGCGTCGACCGGGTCCTCAATGTCGCCCGGCAGGGTGAGGTACAGCGCGGCGATCTCGTCCTCCTGCATGCGCAGCACGCTCGCGAAGTCGCGCCTGATGTCGCGCTCCTCCAGCTTCAGCAATTCGTTGCCGGACAACGAAAGCAGCAGGCGGCGGAGCTCGTCGTCCAGCGCCAGGGGTTGGTGGTTCAACAGTCCCGGCAGCGGCGCCCACATCAGCCAGCCGTCCTCGTGCGAGGCGAGCTCGGGCGCGAGGATGCCGACCATGCTGGTCCGCTTTCGTAGCAGCGCCGGCTCGCCAGAAGGCCTGGACAGCGGCAGCGCCTCGCCCATCGGTTGCTCGTCCAGGCGCGGCAGCAGATCGACCACCGGCGTGGCGGTGGCGCTGGATTGGCGGTCCAGCGCGATGATTGCCGCGGCCAGCCAGGCGCCGCCGTTGGCCATGCCGGCAGGGCCTTGTGGGGCGGGCGCCTCGCCGTGCACCGAGGCACTGCGCGCCTTGTACAGCGCGCGGGCGCTGTCGCGGCTGTGCTGGCGCTCGTCGTCGTCGCGGCCGAGCAGATGGGCCAGTCGGCGCTCCAGCGTGGCGGACAAGCCGCTGCGCGCCTCGGACAGCAGCAGCGTTTCCAGCGCCATCGTCGCCAGCACCGTGCGCTCGGCAGCGCCCAGCAACGGCGACGCGCATTCGGCCAGCGCGTCCAGCGCAGGCCCCAGGCGCGCATCGACCGACGTGGCTTCGGACAGACGTTCCGCCCAGGCGGCAGCGGCTTGCAGCTCGGCGCTGTCGAAGTGCCGGGTGGGGAAGCCTTCGTTGATCAGGTACTCGATGTCGGCGTCGCCCTGCACGCTGGCCACGCGCGAAGGCTGCGCGACGTCGATGAAGCCGAAGCCCTCGTCCGCGATGGCCAGGGTCAGCGACCAGCGCGGCGGTGGCAGCACGGCATCGGGCGCCTGCAGCAGCAGCGCCTGCCAGGCGGGCTGCACGGCGAGGGCGTGGAACTTGATGAGGATGTCCAGCCCGAACCGCGCCAGCAGCGGCCACGACCGCTCGGGCAGCTTCATCTGCAGGCTGGAGTTGTGCGTCCGCGCCTCGTCCAGCGCCACGACATTGGGCAGCCGTGCGCGCACCACGACGCGCAGGAAGACGGGCGCCATCGCCTCGTAGGCTTCCTGGTGGTCCGAGAAGGCGCCGACCGTGAGCGCGTCGAAGACTTCGAAGGGCATGCGCCACAGGTCGCCGCCCGCGAATGGCAGGCTCTCCTGGTCGGTGCGCACCAGCGGCAGATGCGCGACGAGGACGATCTCGTCGCCGTTCGAGACGCTCATGGCGGCCTCCTTCGGCGGTAGTAGGCGCGGCCATTCTGCTGCGCTGGCGCTCGCCTACCATGGCCCCACGTCCACCGCCGGGGGGAGAAGCATGGATCTCGGGACCGTCGTCGCCGCCGTCAGTTCGTCTCTCGGGTTGTCGCTTGCGGGCGCCTACTGGCTGGCGCGCACGCTGGTCCAGCACCGCCTCACCGACGCGCTGGAGCAGCGCAAGTCCGAGCTGTCGCGCCAGCTCGAAACCCACAAGCTGGGCCTGAGCCAGGACCTGGAGCGCACCAAGGGCCAGATCCAGCTGGAGCTGGGCCGTGACAAGGCCTTGTTCGACGCGGCCATCAAGCGTGAGGTGGAGGCCCAACTGGGCCAGATGGCCGCGCAGCGCCAGTACGAGTACGAGGCCCGGCGCCGGCTCTACACGGCCATCGGGCCGCTGCGCTTCCAGCTGCTGCTGGCCTGCCGCGACCTGGCCGGGCGCATCGAGTCCTTCCACACGCGCGAGCACTACCGCATGGACATCGCCAGCTACTACGGCCGCAGCACGCTCTACCGGCTGCTGCGGCCGCTGTCCATCGCCGAGCTGGTGGAGCGGCAGATCGGCGTGGCGGACTTCGCCGTGGACCCGTCTGCGGTGGTGTGCCTGCGCTTTCGGCGCACGATCACGCGCATCTTCAGTGGCGACGAGCTGGTGCGGGGCCGGCCGGACGTGGACTGGGGCCGCCAGGCCCAGCACGTGTTCGCCGACTCGCTGGCGGCCTGCGCGCAGGCGCTGATCCACCGCGAGGCCGGCGGCGCCGAGCGCATCCTGCGCTTCGACGAGTTCAATGCGCGGCTGGACGCGGACGGCATGGCCGCCGTTTCACCGTTCGACCAGTTGCTGGACGGCCTGCAGGTGGGCACCAAGCCCATTCTCTGGCTGCGGCTGGTCGCCTATGGTCATGCCTGCAATGCGTTGATCGACCGACTGGGCCCGGGGCTGGACTTCGAGTCGCGCCCGTTCCCGACCGAGTCGCTGCTGGCCGCGACCGGTGATGCGCACACGGCCGCCCATCTGGCCGAACTGCAGGGCTGGGTGCGCGAGGTCGAACTGGTCGCGCTGTAGGTGGGGCTCAGGCCCCGAACCTGAAGCTGGACGCCGTCACGCCGCCCATGAACCCGGTCTCGTGATAGCTGCAGCTCGCCGTGTCGCCCTCGGCGGCACCGGCCGCCACCATCAGCGGCAGCAGGTGTTCCTCGCGCGGATGCGCCAGCCGGGCGGCCGGTGCCGCGGCCCAGGCCTGCAAGCGCTCGGCGCGGCCGTCGGGCGAGGGCAGCACCGCCTGCAGCCAGGCGTCGAACTGCGCCGACGGCTCGCGGCCCTGCGCGCCGTACAGCCGCAGGTTGTGGAAGCTGAAGCCGCTGCCCAGGATCAGCACGCCCTCATCGCGCAGCGGCGCCAGCGCGCGTCCCAGCGCCAGGTGCTCGGCCGGGTCCAGACCGCGCTTCAGCGACAGCTGGACGACCGGCACCTCGGCCTGCGGGTACATCGGCACCAGCGTGCAGAAGGCGCCGTGGTCCAAGCCGCGCTGCGCATCGCGCGCGGCGGGCAGGCCGGCGGCCTCGATCAGCGCCACGACGCGCTCGGCCAGCACCGGGTCGCCCGGCGCGGGGTATTGCACCTCGTAGGTGTGCGGCGGGAAGCCGCCATAGTCGTACAGCATGCCCGGCGCGGGCGAGGTCATCACCGTGAAGGCGGTCTCCTCCCAGTGGGCCGAGATCATCAGGATGGCCTTCGGCTTTTCCGGCAGCGTGGCCGGCAGCGCCTGCAGCGAGGCTTCCAGCTGCGCGTGGGCCTGGCGGTAGTCGCCGTCCATGAACGGCCAGGGGCCGCCGCCGTGGGACAGGAAGAAGGTGGGCTGTTTCATGATGCGCCTAGTGTGCGCCGGCGCCGCCGCGCCGCGGTTCAAGCCAGCCGCCGGCAGCGCTCAAACCGTCTGAATGACCCCGACGATAATCCGCGCCCCATGTCCGACCTCCGCCCCACCGCCCCCGCCGACGATCCGCGTTCGCCCGAGGAGTTCTTCCGCGACGGCGACGCGCCCGTGGACTCGCTGCTGTGGTGGCAACTGGAGCGCCACGAGGCACTGATGGCCGCGCAGCGCGCGCTGTTCGGCGGCGAGGCTGCCTGGGTGCGGCTGCGCGTGTGGGTGTTCCTGGAGCTGATGGCGCTGCCTGCCGCGCGGCTGACGCGCGACGACCTGAACCGCCATTTCCATCACGTCAAGGAAGACGCTTTGGAAACCGTGCTCAAGCGCCTGCGCGACGCCGCGCTGCTGCACTGGGACGCGTCCACGCAGACCTATGCGATCACGCCGCTGGCGCAGTCGGTCGTGGGCATGCTGCAGCCGCTGACGGCCGACACCGCCGGGCCGGACGACGACCTCGCCGCGCTGCTGGCCGGCGTGGCCGGCGCGCACCAGCTGGGCCTGCTGGAGCCGCAGCAACTGCACATGCTGCAGGCGCAGCTGGCGCGGCTGCGCGAGGAGTTC
This sequence comes from uncultured Comamonadaceae bacterium, assembly GCA_965650725.1. Classification (GTDB taxonomy): domain Bacteria; phylum Pseudomonadota; class Gammaproteobacteria; order Burkholderiales; family Burkholderiaceae_C; genus Pelomonas. Next base: position 14,338 of record CBFGPX010000054.1, read on the forward strand.
GCCGACGCGATGGCCAGCGGCAGCGAGTTCGAGCTGCGTCGCGCCAACGCCCGCTTCGAGCGCGCCATCGCGCTGGTGGAGCGTGCCAGCGACGCGGTCAAGGCCATCATCGAGCAGGCCCAGGCCAGCGGCCATGCGCGGCTGGAGCGGCTGGCGCGCGAGCTGGCCGGCGCGCAGGCCGGGCTGCTGGTGATGGCCAGCCAGTTCAACCGCGCGCTGCAGCAGGCCGACCGCCAGCGCGTGACGCTGGGCTCCACCGGCGTGACGACGACCGACCTGCGCCAGTGGCTGCAGCGCGTGCCTGACCTGGCCGCGCTGCTGGGCGAGGCGCTGACCACCGGCGTGCAGCCGGCGCTGGTGGCCGGGCAGGAGCTGGTGGACGGCGCCGAGGCCGAGTTCGAGCGCGACCGCCCCAAGCCCGCCGACGTGGCCGGCCTGCCGGCAGCCCAGGCCGCGCCGGACGGTCGCCTGGAGGTGCTGAGCCTGCCGCCCGAGCTGGGCGCGCTGCAACTGCTGCTGGACGGCTGGACCAGCGAGGGGCGCGGCACGCAGCCGGTGGCGCCGGCCGTGCTGGGCGGCAGCTACGCATCGGCCGCCTACCGCGCGCAGCTGCTGCCGCTGCTGGGCGACCCGCAGGCCCGCCACCTGAAGGGCGCCACCGGCGACATGGCGCGCCAGCCCTGGCGCGTGAGGTGGAGCGCCGAGCAGGGCGCCATCGATGACGAGTTCGTGGCCTGGATGAGCCGCGGCGACCTGTTGAGCGAATCCGAATGAGCAACTTCGACGACGCCGCCAGCCTGGCGGCCCAACTGCTGGCCCGCCGCTGGCTGCCCCGCACCCACCCGCTGGTCAAGCGCGCGCTGATCGACGCCGACCTGTGGGCTGCCGTCACCGCGCGGCTGGCCGGCGTGGGGCTGAAGCTGGTGGACAACGTCTACGCCGAGCATGTGTCGGTCGCGCTGCTGCGGCCGGCCGAGAGCGCGGTGTTCGGCGAGACGGGCCTGGGCGCCAACAACAACCTGGAGCTGCCGCGCGACGGCGTGTCGCTGCTGGTGGTGCTGTGGAGCCTGATCATCCTGCCCAAGCGGCAGCGCCAGATCAACCGCGCCGATGCCGCCAGCGACCAGCAGGGCGAGATGTTCGCCGCCGACAAGCCGCTGCCCGCGGCGGCCAGCGTCGCCCCGGTGCTGAGCTACCGCAGCCTGCTGGCCGACTTCGGCGACCAGCTCGGCAAGAAGGTGAGGCTGGACGGCAACCTGAAGGCGCTGGAGCGCCACGGCTTCATCACGCGGCGCGGCGAGGACATCGCCGAAGGCCCGCTGCTGGACCTGCTGCTGGACTACGACCAGCTCGCGCCGCGCATCCTGGACGGCGCGCTGGCCGACGTGCTGGCCCGCGCGACGGACGCCGCCGCCGCACCTGCGCTGGCCGAGATCCAGGCGGCCCGCAACGAAGAAGAACAAGCACCGAGCGAGGACTGATGTTCCACCTCCAAACCCTCGAACTGCTGCACTGGGACTACTGCCAGCGCGTCACGCTGCCGCTGGACGGCAACATCATCACCATCGCCGGCCCCAACGGCTCGGGCAAGACCACGCTGCTGGATGCGCTGCGCACGCTGCTCGGCCTGGAGTGCTCGGGCGGACGCACCTTCCGCACCTACGCCCGCCACGCGAATGCCGAGACGGCCTGGCTGCGCGCGCTGGTGGACAACCGCCCGCGCGGCCGGCAGAACAGCAGCCGGCCGTTCGCCAGCTCGCTGATCTACAGCGACCAGGTCACGCTGGCCTGCCGCATCGAGCGCCAGGGCGGGGACTGGGTGCGGCGCTACCTCATCGTGGAGGGCGCCGTCGAGATCGAGAAGCTGGCCGAGAAGGGCGAGCGCGAGTGGCTGGGCATCGAGGCCTGGCGCAAGCGGCTCGAAGCCGCCGGCCTGACGCGCGCCATCGGCCGCGTGCTGGCGCTGGAGCAGGGCCAGACCGACCGGCTGTGCGAGCTGAGCCCGAAGGAGCTGCTGCGTCTGGTCTTCGAGGTGTTCGGCGACCAGGAGGTGCTGGACCGCTACGAGCAGGCGCGTGGCCACCAGCAGCAGCTGGCCAAGGAGGTGCAGACCGCCGAGGGCGAGCTGGCGCGCACGCAGGCGCAACTGGCCGAGCTGGCCAACCGCGTCAACAACTACAAGCAGTGGCAGCTGAAGATCGCCGAGCGCGAGCGGCTGGCCACCGAGGTGCTGCCGGTCATGCAGTGGAGCGAGGCGCGCGAGCGCCTGGCCCGCGAGGGCCGCGAGCTGCACCGCGCCCGGCTGTTCGCCGCCAGCGACGCGCGTGCGCTGTCCGCCAAGCGCGCCGGCCTGCACCAGCTGTTCGCCGACCACGAGGCCGCCAAGAAGCGCCTGGCCGAGCTGGACGGCGAGAAGCGCGAGGCCCGCGCCGCCTTCGACACGGCGCGCGACGCCGAGAAGCCCGTGGAAGCCACGGTCAAGCGCGAGGACGAGCTGCGCGCGCTGGCCGACGTGGAGGCCGACGCCGCAGCGCTGGCCGCCCGCACCCAGTCGCTGGCCGCCGAACGCGACCGCCTGCGCGGCGACTACACGCGCTGGAACGACAAGCTGCTGCATGTGCAGGGCCTGATCAACGAGCTGAAGGACAAGCGTCTGCCACCGCCGCCGCCCGAGGTGCGCCCGCTGCGCCAGGCGCTGGACGAGGCCGGCATCGCCCACCACGTGGTGGCCGACTGCATCGACATCGCCGACGAGCAATGGCGCGCGGCCGCCGAGGGCGTGCTGCGCGGCTCGCGCTGGGTCATCGTGCTGAAAGCTAGAAGCGACGAGGCGAGTGCCTTTCGTCTGGCCGCGAAGCAGAAGTACCGCCACTACGTCGTGTCCGACGCCGCGCCGGTGCCGCAGGCGCGGCCCGGCTCGCTGCTGGCCGCGCTCAAGGTCAGTGCGCCGCTGCCCACCTGGCTGGCCCGCCAGCTCGACGGCATCCGCTGCGTGGCCAGCACCGAGGAGGGCAGCGGCACCGGCGGTGAATGGATCACGCCCGATGCCTACTACCGCGACGGCCGCGGTGGCCGCAGCGTCGCCATTCCGGCGTCCGACCACCAGTTCGGTGCCAACGCCGTGGCGTCGCGCCGCGCATCGCTGGAGGGCGAGCTGGCCCGCATCGACAAGGAGCTGACCGGCGTCGCCAAGGCGCAGGCCGAGGTGGAGCGCCAGCTGAAGGATGCTCAGCGCGCCGCACAGGGCCACAAGGCCGCGGTGGAGCTGTCCGAGCGCGCCGACGAGTTCGCCGAGGCACGCGCGCGGCTGCCTGCGCTGAAGCAGGCCCGCGCCGAGGCCAGCACGCGCATGACGACCGTGGAGGCCGAGCACGACCGGCTGCTGAAGGCCTCCGGCGTGCACGAGCAGAACTACGAGCGCGCCCAGCTGGAGCTGAAGGACGGCGAGGAACGCCAGGCCCGCACGGCGCGCGAGCATGGCGAGCGGCGCAAGGCGCTGCACGCCGCGGCGCGGGAATCGCGCGAGGCCGGCGCCAAGTTCCCGCCGCGCTGGACCACCGCCATCGCGCTGCAGGCGCTGCGCAACGACTTCGAGAACGCGCGCCAGGCCCAGCTGCGCGCCGACCGCGTCGACCGCGAGCTGGCCGATGGCCTGTGGGAGACCGACGCCACCGTCATCGACCGCCACCTCCGCATGGAGATGCAGGTGCGCGAAGAGGAGGTGCAGCTCAGCGACCGCCGCGCCAGCAATGCGCTGGCCGCCACCGCCGCCAGCAACGCCCGCGAGCGCTACATCGACGTGCTGCGCGCCACCGTGCGCCGCTACAAGAAGAACGTCGCCGAGCTGGGCGAGCTGGCCGGCGTGGCGGCCGAGGCGCAGCTGCCGCACCTGGACAACGACGACACCGTGCTGGCCCAGGCCGGCCTGCACGTGAAGTTCAACTTCGACGGCAAGGGCGAGGTGGGGTTGAACGACGGCGAGGCCTCGGGCGGCCAGCAGGTGCTCAAGAGCCTGATCCTGCTGGTGGGCCTGATGAAGGACGACGAGACGCCCGGCGGCTTCGTCTTCATCGACGAGCCCTTCGCCCACCTGGACGTGCGCAACATCCAGTTGGTGGGCCACTTCCTGCGTTCGACGCGGGCGCAGTACCTGCTGACCACGCCGATCACGCACAACGTCGAGGTGTTCGAGCCCAGCGAGATCACGCTGGTGACGAGCAAGAAACCTCGCGGCGAACGCTGGGCGCCGCCCATCGCGGTGCTGGCGCGGCGGCCGGAGGTCAGCGAGTACGCCTGATGGACTGGCGCCCGCGCTCCGGCGACCGCTCCCGCCAGGAGCTGGAGGCGAGCGCGCCGTGCTGGCCCGGCGCGCTGCCGCCGCTGGATGCCGATGAGCGCGCGCTGCTGCTGGACTGGCTGCGCGGCAGCGCCGGCACGCGCAAGTGGCAGCACCTGCTGGAGGCCGCCGGCCCGTCGCGCATCGAGCTGGCGCAGCGCCTGTCGGACCTGGCGCTGAAGGCCGGGCTGTGCACGCGCCGCGAGCGCTTCGAGAAGGGGCGCTGGTGGCCGGTGGAGCTGTGCTGGGTGGCGCTGGAGGCGCTGCAGGCCGAGCTGGGCCTGGGCACGCGCAGCGAGCGCGATGCGCGGCGTGCGGCACTCGCCGCGCGACTGGACGCGTTGATGGACCATGAACTCGTCGGCGAGGCCGCGCAGGCGCTGGCCGAGTCGCGCATGGCCTCGGCCGCCGCCGAGGCGAGAGCGGCACTGCTGGAGGCACTGATCGGCTGGGTGGGCGACGGCGAGACCGGCCTGCGCCGCGACTTCGCGCTGCGCCTGGGCCACACCAAGGCCGTGGGCGATGGCGAGTGGCAGTGGCTGGAGCGCCACTTCGACCTGCCGGCGCTGGGCATAGGCGCGTTCGCGCCGACGCTGACCTTGGCCGGCTCGCTGTCATTGGTCTGGCCCGAGGCGGCGCGCGTGGACCTGGGCGCGCTGGCGTTCGCGACGCTGCCGGTGCCCGCGCTGCTGACGGCGCAGCGCCTGGACCTGCCGCCCACGCGCTGGTGGCTCATCGAGAACCGCGCCAGCTTCGAGAAGCAGGCCGCACGGCGTATGCCCGGCGACGCGCTGGTGTGGATCGCTGGCCGCCCCACGCGGGCCTGGGGGCAGGCCATGGCGCACCTGCTGGCGCTGGCGCCCGCGCCGGCCGCCATCAGCGCCGATGCCGATCCGGCCGGCATCGAGATCGCGCTGGCCGCCGCCGCCCCGTGGATCGCCGCCGGCCAGCCTTGGGTCGCCGCCGTGATGGAGCCGGCCCGACTGGACCGCGCGGGCATTCAGCCGCTGGGCGCCTACGACCGCGCCGTGCTGCAGCGCTTGGCGGTGCAAGACCTGCCACCGGAACTGGCCGCGCTGCGCGACGCGATGGCACAACGCGGCGTCAAGGCCGAGCAGGAGGGTTGACT
>CBFGPX010000055.1:0-19688 GCA_965650725.1 uncultured Comamonadaceae bacterium
TTCGGCGAACTGAAGCTGAACAACGACTACGGCGGCAGCTGGAGCGACCCGCACTGGACCGCGGCGTTCTCGATGTCCAGCAGCGCCTGCCTGACGGCCTTCCACCAGGTCCACGTGACCGAGCAGGCCGCCCGCGTGGTGTTCGAGGCCGGCCTGCTGCCGGCGGCGGCACAGCTGTGGAAAGTGCCGCTGGCGCAGATCCAGGGCAAGACGCGCTGGGAGGCCGGCCGGTTGCTCGCGGCCGGGCTGGCGCCGCTGCCGCTGGCGGCGCTGGCCGCCCAGGTGCATCAGGCCAGGCTGCCGGCGGCGGCCATGGTGCATGGCTTGTATGAAGCCGCGTGGGTGTCGGCCAGCTACGCGGTGGCAGACGGGCTCACGCTGCGGCTGCCCATCGATGGCCTGTCGCTGCGCGCGGGTGGCCAGCCGCAATGGACTTTCGTGCAGCGCCAGGATCTGAAGCCGCCGCTGCCGCAGGCCTCGCTGTATGGCCGCAGCCTGTACGCGCCGTCGGGTGCGCTGGTGGCCGTGGAGATCGCGCGCGGCAGCTTCGAGCCGCGCGTGGTGGCCGTGGAGCTGCTGGTGGATGCGGGCAAGGTGCTGCAGCCCGACCTGCTGCTGGGCCAGGCCCAGGGCGGCGTGGCCATGGGCATCGGCTACGCGCTGCTGGAGAACCTGCCGCTGGAAGCGGGTGGTGCGGGCGACGGGCGCTGGAACCTGGACCGTTACCACGTGGCCTTGTCGGCGGACGTGCCGCTGGCGCGGCTGAACATCACGACGCTGGCCTCCGACGAGCCGACCGCCAAGGGCATCGCCGAGGCGGTGCTGTGCCCCATCGCGCCGGCCATCGGCAACGCCATCGCCCACGCCACGGGCCAGCGCTTGCGCAGCCTTCCCATCACCGCCGCAGACATCAAAGAGGCTCTGTCATGAGCGAGCAACTCGTCCCCGTCCAGTTTCACGTCAACGGCCGGCCCGTCAGCACGACCGTGCCCACCGACCTGCCCCTGGTCGACTTCCTGCGCGAGGAACTGGGCCTGTCCGGCACGCGGCTGTGCTGCGGCATCGGCGTGTGCAAGGCCTGCACCGTCGCCGCGCGCCGCGCGCCGAGCAGCCAGGCGCAGCCCATGCTGGCCTGCTCCACGCCGGTGGCGCTGCTGCAGGGCCAGTCCATCACGACCGTGGAGGGCACCGGCAGCATGGAGAAGCCCAGCGCGGTGCAGCAGGCCTTCCTGGAGCACTTCGCCTTCCAGTGCGGCTACTGCACGCCGGGCTTCGTCATGGCGACCGAGATGCTGCTGGGCCGGCTGCGCGCGCAGCCGATCCAGCGCGACCGGCTCGACGCCGCCATCGAGGAGGCCGTGGGCCAGCACATCTGTCGCTGCACCGGCTATGCCCGCTACCACCAGGCCATACGCGCCGTGGTGCTGGCGGAGAAAGGGCTGGTGGTCGCATGAGAGCGCTGCTGCTTGTGCTGCTGGCCGGCACGGCCCAGGCCGAGACGCTGTTCGAGTACGGCCGCCAATGCGCCGCGCAGATCAGCGAGATCCCGGCCTTCAGCTGCATGGCCGGCGAGGAGATCCCCATCACCGTGGATGGTGGCAAGCCGGTGCCGCACGACCAGGCGCCCGCGCGCTGCGACCGGCCGTCGCTGCTGCCGCAGCACGACGAGGGCAGCCAGGGCCAGTGCGTGCCCGGCAGCCGCGCGCTGGTGCTGCGCGACGACAAGACCGCGCAGATCAGCGCCATCTGCCGCAAGCAGGTGGCGCGGCCGGCGGGCAGCGTGCTGTTCGACGAAATCAACGTCATCTCGCACAACTTGCGCGACGGCAAGACCTGCTGGTTCACCGCCAAGGCCAAGGCGCCGCTGACCCAGGACAAAGGCATAGACGGCCGCTGGGTGCCGTCGCCCAGCACGTTGACGCGCAAGCCGCAGCCGGCCAGCCCCGAAGGCGTGGCGGCGCTGCCGGCCGACAAGGTCTGGCAGACGCCGCACCAGGTCGCCTGGAGCCAGCCCGCCTGCATCAACTGCCACGACAGCGGGCCTTTCATGTACTCGCCCTACATCGCGCAGACCATGCAGTTGCCGGGCGACCCGTTCGGCTTCTACCAGCCCAAGGCCATAGGCGAGGATTTCAAGAAGGCCTGGGCGCGGCTGAACGCCTTCGGCATCACGACGCGCGGCAACACCTGCACGGCCTGCCACCGCATGGGCAACATGAACTCCTGCAAGGTCGCGATGGACCAGTCCACGGGCCGCGGGGCTCAGCAGGGCGGGGACGACTGGTCCAGGAAGTTCCCGCAGTCGCACTGGATGAGCCCGGGCAAGCTGCACAGCCAGGCGCAGTGGAACCAGCAGTTCGCCGACAGCCTGAAGAAGCTGGCGGCCTGCTGCGAGGACCCGAAGGGGCCGGGGTGTCAGGTGGTGGAGTACGGGCCGAAGGGCACGACCCAGCGCTGAGCCGTTCAGCTCAGCAAGTCGTACTTCCCACCCCGCTCCAGCGCGCGCTGGTAGGCCGGCCGCGCATGGATGCGCTCCAGGAAGGCCTTCAGCTTCGGATACGCCGCCATGTCAGCGCCTCGCGATGCCGCGGCCTCCAGCGGGAAGCTCATCTGCACGTCCGCCGCCGAGAACTCCGCGCCGGCAAACCACGGCCGCGCGGCCAGTTCGCTCTCCAGGAAGGCCAGCTGCGCATCGATGTTGGGCTGCACAAAGCTCTTCAGCACCCGGTCGGCGATGCTCCTGGCGATGGGCTTCACGAAGAACGGTGCCGGCGCACGCTTGACCTTGTTGAACACCAGCTTCATGACCAGCGGCGGCATCGCCGAGCCCTCGGCGAAGTGCATGAAGTAGCGGTAGTGCAGCAGGCCCTGCTCGTCCGCCGGCTTGAGCCGGCCCTGGCCGTAGCGGTCCACCAGGTACTCCAGGATGGCGCCGCTCTCGGCCACCGTCAGCGGGCCGTCGGTGATGACGGGACTCTTGCCCAGCGGGTGCACGGCCTTCAGCTCCGGCGGCGCCAGCGAGGTCTTGGCGTCGCGCTCGTAGCGCTTGACCTCGTAGGGCAGGCTCAGCTCTTCGAGCAGCCACAGCACACGCTGCGAGCGGGAGTTGTTGAGGTGGTGGACGATGATCATGCCGGGCAGTTTAGGAGGCCGGCGGGCTTGGGGGCGTGCGCGGCGGGCCGGCCGGCGGCTCGTCGTGCTGCCAGGGCGGCAGCGGCGCGCCGCAGTCGCGGCAGAAGCGCGCGTCGGGCGCATGGCCTTCGCTGAGGCAGTCGTGGCAGGTGCGCGTGGTGGGGGTGCGGCCCATCTTCTGCGCGGTGAACTCGGCCGTGACGATGCCGGTGGGCACGGCCAGCGTGCCCCAGCCCAGCAGCATCATGGCCGAGGCGATCACGCGGCCCAGGTCGGTCTTGGGCGTGATGTCGCCGAAGCCCACCGTGGTCATCGTCGTGATGGCCCAGTACACGCCCACCGGGATGCTGGTGAAGCCGTGCTGCGGGCCCTCCACCACGTACATCAGCGTGCCCATGATGGTGACCACCATCAGCACGAAGCTCATGAACACCAGGATCTTGCGCCGCGACGCCATCAGCGCCCGCCCCAGCATGCCGAACTCGTGCACATAGGCGCCCAGCTTGAGGATGCGGAACAGCCGCAGCAGCCGCAGCACGCGCACGTCGATCAGCGCATGCAGGCCCGGCACGAGGATGGCGAGATAGGTGGGCAGCAGGGCCAGCAGGTCGATGATGCCGAAGGGGCTGCGCGCATAGCGCCAGGGATGGCGCACGCAGACCAGGCGGGCAAGGTACTCGACCGTGAAGATGACGGTGAAGCTCCACTCCAGCGCCGTCAGCAGCGTCTTGTGGCGGGCATGGACGGCGGCCATGCTGTCCAGCATCACCACCGCGACGCTGGCCAGGATGAGCGCCACCAGCACCAGGTCGAAGGCGCGGCCGGCGCGCGTGTCGGCCTCGAAGATGATGGTGTACAGCCGCAGCCGCCAGCCCGGGGCGGCGGGCTCATGGGCTGGCGGCACGGGGGCGAAGGGTGTGGTTTCGGGCATCGCCGCATGCTAGGGCAGGCCGTGAGCGCCGCCGAGAATGCGCGGTCCATGGAGCCTGCATGACGACCTCACCCTCCCGCATCCTCGTCACCGGCGGCAGCGGCTATATCGCCGGCGTGCTGATCCGCCAGCTGCTGGCCGCCGGCTGGCAGGTGCACACCACCGTGCGCGACCTGGCGCGCGAGCCGGCGTTGCGAAAGCTGCTCGGCGTGGCGCCGGGCGACGAGCAGCTGCGCTGCTTCCGCGCCGACCTGCTGCACGACGCCGGCTGGGCCGAGGCCGCCGCCGGCTGCACGCACCTGGCCCATGTCGCATCGCCGCTGCCGGTGGGCGTGCCGCGCGACGCCAGCGAACTCATCGTGCCCGCCCGCGACGGCGCGCTGCGCGCGCTGAAGGCGGCGCGCGACGCGGGCGTGCAGCGTGTCGTGATGACCTCGTCCGTCGCGGCCATCGCCTACGGTCACGGTCCGGGCGAGCACCGCTTCACCGAGGCCGACTGGACGAATCTCGACGCGCCCGGCATCCCCGCCTATGTGCAGTCCAAGACGGTGGCCGAGCGCGCCGCGCGCGACTGGGTGGCCCGCGAGGGCGGCGGCATCGAGTTCTGCACGGTGAACCCGTCCGTCGTGCTGGGGCCGGTGGCCAGCGCCGACTACTCGGCCAGCGTGGTCATCGTGCAGAGCCTGCTGCAGGGGCGCATCCCGGCGTTGCCGCGCATCGGCTTCGGCATCGTGGACGTGCGCGACGTGGTCGAGCTGCACGGGCACGCATTGACCGCGCCGGGCATGGCGGGCGAGCGCTTCATTGCCTGCGGCGGCTTCACGTGGCTGAGAGACATCGCGGCCGTGCTGCGCGAGGAACTGGGCGCCGATGCGCGTCGTGTGCCGACGCTGCAGCTGCCGGACTGGAGCGTGCGCCTGCTGGCCAGGGTCAGCCCCACGGTGCGCGCCGCGGCCAGCGAGCTGGGTGTGGTGCGGCACCAGGATTCCAGCCATGCGCGCGAGGTGCTGGGCTGGCTGCCCAGGGCGCCGCGGGAGGCGATCCTCGCGACGGCGCGGGATTTGATGCGGCTGGGTGTCGTGGTGCGCTGAGCCGCCGCTCTGGCCTCAATCGCAGCGCAGCTTCCGATACGCCGCACGCAGATCAAGCAGACGCTGTTGCGCCGCTGGCAGCTGGGGAGTGGCCTTGGCGGCCCTCTCTGCTGCCTCGGCCGCAGGAAGCTGTTGATCCAGGACTCGGCATCGCCTTTGTGTTTCTGGGCTCAACCGCTGTCGCCGTCCGGCCTGGTCGAGCTGTTTGGCATCCATGCCGGTCACGGGTTTGACCATCTCGGCAAAGCCTTCGCGCAGATGCTCTCTGCGCACATCCGGCCCCTGCAACTCCTTTCCGGTGGACTTGTTCATTCCCCGGGTTGGTTCGACAGCCAGCTTCTTCGCTCCCAGGCAGGGCGAGTCGGAGTAGTTGACCTTGCCGCCTTCCTCGCATCGGTAGACCGTGCGGCTGGGCGGCGGCAGGGTCTGCGCGATGGTGGTCGAGCACAGCAGCGAGGTGATGAGGGGCAGCAGTTTCACGGTCGATCCCGAGGCGGCGACCGCGCGATGCTAGCCCGCCCTAACGCCCCCGCCTCTGCCACAACGCCTTCTTCCCCTTCAGCTGCCGCTCGATCCCGTCGTTCAGCCGCCCGCGCAGGTCGATGACCTCCTCCACATGCCCGTACACGCCGGGGAAGCGCAGGTCCAGCCACAGCCACAGCGTGCAGATGCGCAGCGCCTGCTCCATGCGGTCCAGGCGGCCGTGCTGGTCGAACTCGTCGAGGAAGTAGGGGTCGCCGGCCTGGCCGGTGCGGGCGTGGTTGGTGGCCCAGCCGGCGAACTGGTCCACCAGCATCGGCAGGCGTGAATCGACCGGCGCCTGCGCGTACTTGAAGCGCTCGTTCAGCGGCAGCGCGGCGGCGTTGCGGTCCAGCATCTCGGCCAGCTCCAGCATCTGCTCCAGCTCGGCCACGGCAAAGTGCGCGTCGTCCAGGCGCAGCTGCTGCATGAAGATGCTCAGCACCGCGTACAGCTTGTTGACGCCCATGCGCTGCGAGATGGTCTGCACATGGCGCCAGTTGGGGGCCACCGGGCACTTGAAGTCGCGCGGCGCGCGCGGCTCCTTGGGCAGCTGCGTGCGCAGGATCTTCATCGCGTCCGCCTCGGCCTCCTTCAGCACGCTGGTGAAGCCCTCGTCGTGCATGCCGTAGCGGCCCGCGCGGCCGGCGATCTGGTGCACCTCGCTGACCGACAGCTCGCGGTCGCCGACGCCGTCGAACTTGGTCAGCGTCGAGAACAGCACGCGGCGGATGGGCAGGTTCAGACCCATGCCGATGGCGTCGGTCGCCACCAGCACCTGGCTCGCGCCGACCGCGAAGCGCTCGGCCTCGCGGCGGCGCACCTCGGGCGGCAGCGCGCCGTAGATGACGCTGACGTTGTGGCCGTTCTGCGCGATCTGGTCGCGCAGCATCAGCACGTCGCGGCGGCTGAAGGCCACCACGGCGTCGCCGGCCTGCAGGTGCGTCATCGGCACCGGCGCGGGCATCAGCTGCACCTGCTGCTTGCGCTCGAATACGCGGCGCTCGGGCTTCTCGCCGCACAGCTGCAGCAGCCGCTCGATGGCCGGCGCCGCGTAGGCCGAGGCAATGATGATGAGCTCGCGCGCCGGCACGCCGACGATGGCCTGGGTCCACGCCCAGCCGCGCGAGTCGTCGAAGATCATCTGCGCCTCGTCGATGACGGCCACGTCGATGATGTCGCGCGTGTTGACCATCTCGATGGTGCTGCTGACGACGCGGGCGTTGTCAGCGGGCACGCTCTCCTCGCCGGTCAGCAGCGAGCAGGGCACGCCGCGGCCGACGAGCCGGTCGCGCCCTTCCAGCGCCAGCAGCCGCAGCGGCGCCAGGTAGGCGCCGTCCAGCGCCTGCGCCAGCCGCTCGAAGGCGGCGTAGGTCTTGCCGCTGTTGGGCGGGCCGAGGTAGAGCGTCACCTTGCGGCCCAGCTTGCGCGCGGCGTCGAAGCTGTCCGGGTAGCCCTGGAAGGCCAGCTCGCGGCCCAGGCTGGCCAGCGTGCTCTGCTCCTCCACCGTCTGCTCCCAGCGGTCCTGCGCGCGCGTCAGCGCGGCCTTCAGGTCGGCATAGGGCATGGGCACGCCGCACTCGGCCTGCAGGCGCGGCAGCAGCGAGGCGAGCTGGGCGCTGTCGCCCATGGCCTCGCTGCGCGCGACCAGGTGGTTCAGGTGCAGCGCCAGTTCGGCGGTGTAGGAGTACTCGGGGGCCTGGCCCAGCGCGTGGCGCAGCGCGGCCGCATCACCGTCGCGGAAGAAGGCCCACACCGGCGCCTCGGGCACCGGCACGCGGTGCGACAGGTCGATGCGCCAGCCCTCGTGCGCCAGCGTGATCGGGTGGATGCAAAGCCGCGTGAACACCAGGCCTTCGCGGCGCAGGCCCAGGCTTTCGAGCTGGTGCAGGCGCTGCTGCATCTGCGGGCGCAGCGTGTTGGCCAGCGGCGTGGCGTCCAGCTGCGCCAGCGCCACGGGAATGTGCGCCGGCAGGATCCAGCGGCTGGGCCGGCCGCCGCCGGCCGCCTTGGAGATCTGGATGCAGCCCAGGCGGTCCAGCGCGGCATCGGCGCTTTTCTCGCTGCCGTCGTCGAGGTCGGCGGGCACCAGCACCTGCGGCAGCGCGTGGGCGGCCTGGCGGATGCGTGCCCAGTCCTCGGGCGCCAGGCCGGCGGGCAGGCGGGCGGCGTGGCTGGGTTGCGGGAGGGGAAAGGCCGGCGCGGGCGGCCGGGCGGGCTTGTTCGAGGGGACTTCGGGATTCACGGCGGAAGTGGAACACAGGCAGCTTGGCTGCGGCCCAGCCCCTCTGCTGACAAGCAGTGGCGCTGCCCGGCCGAAGAATGCATTTTTTTGCCCCGCACGTCATGAACGACCATGCCCGCCGCCTTCGCTACAACGTCGCCTGCAGTCTGGACGGCTTCATCGCCGACCCCGACGGCGGCTACGACTGGATCGTCGATGACAAGAGCATCGACTTCGACGCGCTCTACGCGCAGTTCGACACCTTCGTCATGGGCCGCAAGACCTGGGAAGTCATGCAGGCGATGGGCGAGGCCAACCCGCTGGTCGGCAGGCGCGTCGTCGTCGCGTCGCGCACGCTCGCCGAAGGCGGCGGTGTGACGGTCGTGCGCGAGGGCATCGAAGCCGCGGTCGCCGCGCTGAAGGCCGAACCATCCGGCCACGACATCTGGCTGTTCGGCGGTGGCGAGCTGGCCGCGGCGCTGTTCTCGGCCGGGCTGGTGGATCGCGTCGAGACCGCGGTGATGCCGGTGCTGCTCTCGCGCGGCATTCCGCTGCTCCCGGCCGGCGGCGCGCGCCGGCTGTCGCTGGTGTCCGCGCAAAGCCTGGCCAGCGGCATCCAGATGCTGGCCTACGACGTGCAACGCTGAGCGGGCGTCCCAATCGGGGCTTGCGCCGACTTCTATATTTCGAGTATTCTGGAAACATGGATGAACAAGACGTCATCAAAGCCCTGGCCGCGCTGGCCCAGCCGGTGCGGTTGAAGGTGTTCCGTGCGCTGGTCGTCACCGGCGACGCGGGGCTCACGCCCGGCACCATGGCCGAGGGGCTGGGCATGCCGGCCAACACGCTGTCCTTCCACCTGAAGGAGCTGGTGAACGCCGGCCTGGTGACGCAGGAGCGCGCCAGCCGCCACCTCATCTACCGCGCGGCCTACGACCGCATGAACGCGGTGCTGGGCTTCCTGACCGAGAACTGCTGCCAGGGCGTCGAGTGCGCTGTTGACAGCGAGGCCACCTCCTGCGGCTGCTGAGCCCCCATCACCATGCTCGACAACACCTTCAACGTCCTCTTCGTCTGCACCGGCAATTCGGCGCGCTCCATCCTGGCCGAGGGTCTGATGAACGGCATGGCCGACCGCCGCTTCAAGGCCTGGTCGGCCGGCAGCCAGCCGACCGGCGTCGTCAATCCGCTGGCCTTGCAGACGCTGGCCGCGCTGCATCTGCCCACCGAGGGCTACCGCAGCAAGCGCTGGGACGAGTTCGCCGTGAGCGGCTCGCCCATCATGGATTTCGTCTTCACGGTCTGCGACTCGGCCGCCGGCGAGGTCTGCCCGGTGTGGCCGGGCCAGCCCATGACGGCGCACTGGGGCGTGCCCGACCCCGCCGCCGTGCAGGGCAACGAGGCTCAGCGCCTGCAGGCCTTCCGTGACGTGGCCATCACGCTGAAGCGCCGCATCGAGCTGCTGCTGGCGCTGCCGCTGCCCAAGCTGGAGCCGCTGGCCATCCAGCACGAAATCCAACAGATCGGCACCCGCTGAGCCCTACCCATGACCACTCACGTCCTCATCCTCTGCACCCACAACTCCGCCCGCAGCGTGCTCAGCGAGGGCATGCTCAACCACTGGGCCCGCAAGCTTGGCAAGGATGTGCAGGCGCACAGCGCCGGCAGCGCGCCCAGCGGGCGCCTGAACCCCTTCGCGCTGGAGGCGTTGAACAACGCGGGCGTGGATACCGCCGGCTATCGCAGCAAGAGCTGGGACGAGTTCACGACGCCCGAGGCGCCGCCGCTGTCCATCGTCATCACCGTCTGCGACAGCGCCGCGGCCGAGCAATGCCCGGTGTTCTTCGGCGGCCAGGGTCAGCCGGTCAAGGTGCACTGGGGCTATCCCGACCCATCCAACGCCGACGGCGGCGACGCTGGCAAGCGCCGCGCCTTCGAGTTGACGCGCCAGGCCATCGGCTACCGCATGCTGCAGCTGTTGCAGCTGCCGCTGGACACGATGGGCCGCGCCGAATTGCAGCAGGCGCTGGCCGAGATCGGCGAGGCCTGACCGTGATCCTGCCCCGCAAGCTGCTGGCCGAGGGCCTGGGCACCGCGCTGTTGCTGGCCGTCGTCATCGGCTCGGGCGTCATGGCCGAGCGCCTGTCGGGCGGCAACGTGGCCCTGGCGCTGCTGGCCAACGCGCTGGCGACCGTCGGCGGGCTCTACGTGCTCATCGAGGTGTTCGGGCCGGTCAGCGGCGCGCACTTCAACCCGGCGGTCAGCGCCGTCATGGCCTGGCGCGGCGAGCTGCCGCTGGTCGCGCTGCTGCCCTACATCGCCGTGCAACTCCTCGGCGCCCTGCTGGGCGCCTGGCTGGCGCATGCGATGTTCGACCTGAGCCTGCTGCAGTTCTCCACCAAGCTGCGCAGCGGCGCCGGGCAGTGGGTCGCGGAAGGCGTGGCCACCTTCGGCCTGCTGCTGGTCATCCTGCGCGCGCCGCCATCGCGCGTCGCGGCCATGGTCGCCGCGTACATCGGCGCGGCCTACTGGTTCACCGCGTCCACATCCTTCGCCAACCCCGCCGCCGTGTTCGGCCGCATGTTCAGCGACAGCTTCGCCGGCATCGCGCCGGCGAGCGCGCCGGGCTTCGTGCTGGCCGAGCTGGCCGGCGCCGCGTTGGCGGTCGGCGTCCATCAACTGCTGTCTGTGCCTGCGAAAGCCCGCCATGTCTGAACTGCTGTTCCCCGACGCCAGCTTCCCTGCGCTGCGCGCCGACCTGTTCGACGTGCCGACGCAAGACCGGCTGACGCCGCCCGCGCCGTCGCAGCACCGTCCGCGTTTCCTGCTGCTGTACGGCTCGCTGCGCGAGCGCTCCTACAGCCGGCTGCTGAGCTTCGAGGCCGCCCGGCTGCTGGAGGCCATGGGCGCCGAGGTACGCATCTTCGACCCCAGCGGCCTGCCGCTGCCCGACGACGCGCCCGACACCCACCCCAAGGTGCAGGAGCTGCGCGCGCTGGCGGCCTGGTCCGAGGGCATGGTCTGGATCTCGCCGGAGCGGCACGGCGCCATGACCGGCATCATGAAGGCGCAGATCGACTGGATCCCGCTGAGTTCCGGCGCCGTGCGGCCCACGCAGGGCAAGACGCTGGCGGTGATGCAGGTGTCCGGCGGCTCGCAGTCCTTCAACGCGGTCAACCAGCTGCGCGTGCTGGGCCGCTGGATGCGCATGCTGACCATCCCCAACCAATCGTCGGTGGCCAAGGCCTTTGCCGAGTTCACCGAGGACGGCCGCATGAAGCCCTCCGCCTTCTACGACCGCGTGGTCGACGTGATGGAGGAGCTGTTCAAGTTCACGCTGCTGACGCGCGACCTGGGGCCCTACCTGGTGGACCGCTACAGCGAGCGCAAGGAAAGCGCCGAGGAGCTGTCCAAGCGCGTGAACCAGCGCGCCCTCTGAGCCGGACCGCGGGGCTGCGGCCCCGTTTCTTTGGCTCAAGTAGTTGCTATTGACAACCAGGCAGGCGAACACCACCATGCGCCCGGATCGTTGCTATTCACATCCACATGTCCGAATCCTCCGCCGGCAGCCTGTTGCGCGAAGTGGCCCGCCTGTACACCCGCGCCCAGCGCGTGGTGGCCGACTGCTGCCGCACCACCAGCACCCAGTGCCATCTGCTGACCGAGCTGGGCCGCGCCGGCCCCCTGCCGTTGTCCGAGCTGGGCACGCGGCTCAGCCTGGAGAAGAGCTGGGTGTCGCGCGCGGTGGAGGCCATGGCAGCTCGTGGGCTGGTGACCAAGGAGCCGAACCCGCTCGACGCAAGGAGCTGGCTCGTCACGCTCACCGCCGACGGCGAACGCACCGTCGCTGAGCTGAACCGCACCCTCGACGAGCATGCCCAGGCGCTGCTGGCCACGCTGAGCCCGCCCGAGCGAGCTGCCGTCGAGACCTCGTTGCTGACGCTCCTGAAAGCCCTGCGCGAAGACCCGGCCGCCACCTGCTGCCTGCCGCCCGAGGCCGCCAAGGAGCTCCCCAAGGATTCCAAGTCATGTTGCTGAACACCGCCTCCATCGCCCTGCGCCCCGCCGGGGCCGCCGACTGGCCCGCCGTCGAGGCCCTGCTGCTCGCCCACAAACTGCCCACCGAGGGCGCCCGCGCCCATCTGTCCACCTACCTGCTGGCCACGAGCCACGGCGAAGTCGTCGGCTGTGCCGGCGCCGAGGTCTACGGAGGCGTGGCGCTGCTGCGCTCCGTGGCCGTGGCGCCCGGCCTGCAGAAGCAGGGCCTCGGCCGGCTGATGCTGGAGCGGCTGCTGCAGGAGGCGCGCTCGCGCGGCATCGCCAGCCTGTGGCTGCTCACCGTCACGGCGCCCGAGTACTTCGCGCAGTACGGCTTCAAGCGCCAGGCCATGGCCGACGTGCCGCCCGCGCTGAAGGCCTCGGCCGAGTTCCAGGGTGCCTGCCCGGCCTGCGCGGCGCTGATGGCGCTGACGCTGCAGCAGGTGCCCGTGGTTGACGCCGCGCTGCCGGTGGCTGTGTTGGGTGCCGGCCCGGTGGGCCTGGCTGCCGTGGCGCAGCTCGTCGAGCGCGGCCTGCCCTTCGTCGCGCTGGAGGCGGGCGAGCAGGTCGGTGCCCATCTGCGCGACTATGGTCATGTGCAGCTGTTCTCGCCCTGGCAGTACAACGTCGACGCGGCGATGGCCCGGCTGCTCGCCCCCACCGGCTGGGCCGCGCCGCCCGCCGCCGGCCTGCCGCGCGCCGGTGAGGTGGTGGACCGCGTGCTGCAGCCCTTTGCCGCGCTGCCCGCCGTGGCCACCGGGCTGCGGCTGGGAGCGCGCGTCACCGCCGTCAGCCGCGAAGGCTTCGACAAGGTCAAGAGCGCCGGCCGCGAGCAGGCCGCCTTCGTCGTGCGCTACGAGCGCGCCGGCCAGACCCACGAGCTGCGTGCCCGCGCCGTCATCGACGCCACCGGCACCTGGGCCCAGCCCAACCCGCTGGGCGCCAACGGCCTGGCGGCGATGGGCGAAGCCGAGTCGCGCGACCGCATCGCCTACGGCATCCCCGACGTGGCCGGCGCGCTGCGCGAGCGCTACGCCGGCAAGCGCACGCTGGTCGTCGGCGCGGGCCACTCGGCCGCCAACGCGCTGCTGGCCCTGGCCGGCCTGGCCCGCGACGTGCCCGGCACCCGCCTCGCCTGGGCCGTGCGCTCGCCGGCGCTGCAGCGCGTGTTCGGCGGCGGCACGGCCGACGCGCTGCCCGCGCGCGGTGCGCTGGGCGCGTCGCTGCGCCGGCTGCGTGACGACGGTGCGCTGGAGTTCCACGCGGGCCTGCGCGTCACGCGCATCGAGCGCGTGGGCGAGCAGCTGCGCGTGCATGGGCTGGACGCACGGCAGCAGCCCGTCGTCGTCGATGGCATCGACGAGATCATCTGCGCGACCGGCCAGCGGCCCGACCTCTCGCTGAGCGCCGAGCTGCGGCTGAAGCTGGACCCCTGGCTGGAATCCACCGAGGCGCTGGGCCCGCTGATCGACCCCAACCTGCACAGCTGCGGCACCGTGCGCCCGCACGGCCACCGCGAGCTGGCCCACCCCGAGCCGGGCTTCTACACCGTGGGCGTGAAGAGTTATGGCCGCGCGCCCACCTTCCTGATGGCCACCGGCTTCGAGCAGGCACGCTCCGTCGTCGCCGCGCTGGCGGGCGACCTGCCGGCGGCCGACCGCGTGGAGCTGGACCTGCCGGAAACGGGCGTCTGCTCGGCCGACCCGGCATCGGCGGGTGAGGCCGGTGGCTGCTGCGGGCCGGCGCCCACTGTGGCGCCGGTGGCGGCGCCGCAGCGCGGCTGCGGTCCGTCAAGTTGCGCGCCCGCGCCGCAGCCCACGCGCTGCTGCGGCTGACGATGGCCACGGCGCCGCTGCGTGTCGTCGCCGCCCTGGGCAGTGCCCAGACGCTGGCCTGGGCCTCGTCCTACTACCTGCCCGCGCTGCTGGCGCGGCCGATGGCGGGCGGGCTGGGCGTGTCCGGGCCGACGGTGTTCGCGGCCTTCTCGGCGGCGCTGGTCGTGTCGGCCCTCGTCGGGCCGCACAGCGGCCGGCGCATCGATCGCTGGGGCGGCCGGCCGGTGCTGATGGCCACCAGCCTGATGTTCGCCGCCGGCCTCGCCGCGATGGCGCTGGCCACCGGCCCGGTGGGCCTGTTCGCGGCCTGGCTGCTGATGGGCGTGGCCATGGGCAGCGGCCTGTACGAGGCGGCCTTCGCGTCGCTGGTGCGGCTGTACGGTCACGACGCGCGTGGCGCCATCACCGGCATCACGCTGATCGCCGGCTTCGCCAGCACCGTGGGCTGGCCGCTGACGGCGGCGCTGGAGCATGCCTTCGGCTGGCGCGGCGCCTGCTGGGGCTGGGCCGCACTGCACTTGCTCGTGGGCCTGCCGCTGAATTCGTGGTTGCCGCGCGCCGCGCCGTCACCGCCGGCCGAGGCCGCAACACCCGACACCTCCGTGGCGGCCGCGTCGCCACCGCCCGTGGCCACGGCGGCCTTGCTGGCCTGGGTGTTCGCGGTGACCTGGTTCATCAGCACCGCGATGGCGGCCCACCTGCCCGGCCTGCTGGCCCTCGTCGGCGCGGCGCCGGCCGCCGTCATCGCCTTCAGCGCGCTGGTGGGCCCGGCCCAGGTGGCGGGCCGGCTGCTGGAGTTCGGGCTGCTGCGGCGCTGGCACCCGCTGCTGTCCGCCCGCGTGGCCGCGCTGCTGCACCCGCTGGGCGCCGTGCTGCTGCTGATGCTGGGCGCGCCGGCCGTGGCCGCGTTCGCGCTGCTGCACGGCGCGGGCAACGGCATCCTCACCATCGCCAAGGGCACGCTGCCGCTGGCGCTGTTCGGGCCGGCCGGCTACGGCCAGCGCCAGGGCCTGCTGATGCTGCCGGCGCGGCTGGGCCAGGCGCTGTCGCCCTGGCTGTTCGGCCTGCTGCTGTCCGGGTACGGCGCCGGCGCGCTGTGGTGGTCGGCGGGGCTGGCCCTGAGCGCGCTGCTGGCGCTGCTGCTGATCAGGCTGCCTGCGGCGGCGCCGTGAAGTCCGTGGACGCCGCCAGCCCGCGCCACGCGGCCGTCTCGCGCTCGACGAACGCGTGCTTGTCGGCAATGACCTGCAGCGTGTCGGTGCCCAGCGGCAGGCGCAGCGGCGGCGTGTCGGCATCCACCAGCTTCAGCACGGCCCGCGCCAGGCGCTCGGGGTCGCCGGGCTGGTTCAGGCTGATCTGGCTGGCCAACTCGCGGATGCGGCCCGACGTGGCCGCGTAGTCCGCCAGCACGCGCGGCGATGTGACCAGCGACTGGCCCTCCAGGAATTCGGTGCGGAAGTAGCCCGGCTCCACCGTGGTGGCATGGATGCCCAGCGGTGCCAGCTCGGCATGCAGCGCCTCGGTGATGCCTTCCACGGCGAACTTGGTCGAGCAGTAGACGCCGAAGCCGGCGACGGACTGGTAGCCGCCCAGCGACGAGATGTTGATGACGTGGCCGGCTCGGCGCTCGCGCATGGGCGGCAGCACGGCGCGCGTCACGTTCAGCAGGCCGAACACGTTGGTGTCGTACAGCCGCCGCACCTCGTCGGCGCTGGCCTCCTCCACCGCGCCCATCAGGCCGTAGCCGGCGTTGTTGACGAGGATGTCGATGCGGCCGAAGCGCGCCAGCGCGGCGGCCACGGCGCGGCCGGCCTGGGCTTCGTCCGTGACGTCCAGGGCCACGGCCAGCAGGCCGGGCTGGGCGCCCAGGCGCTGCGTGACGGCGGCGGCATCGCGGGCGGAGGCGACGACGGCATCGCCGCGGCCCAGCGCGGCGGCCGCGATGCGCGCGCCGATGCCGCGCGAGGCGCCGGTGATGAACCAGACGCGGGGGAAGTGGGAGGAGCTGTCCATGGTGAGGGGTCCTGCGTGTCGTTGAAGGGAGAACGGTCGGCCGATGGGGTCAATGTAGGTATCGAATTGCCATCGAACTAGCCCAGAATTACTTCATTCATTCGCAAGTAAATCGACACAATGGCCTTCAACGAGCTGAGAGCGATCGCCGTCTTCACCAAGGCTGCCGAGCTGGGCAGCCTGCGCCAGGCCGCCGTCTCCCAGGGCATCACGCCGCAGGCGGCCAGCCAGGCGCTGACGCAGCTGGAAGCCCATCTGGGCGTGCGGCTGTTCCACCGCACGACGCGCCGGCTCAGCCTCACCGAGGAGGGCGGGCGCTTCCTGAGCGCCGCCACGCCCGGGCTGCAGGCGTTGCAGCGTGCGCTGCACGGCGCCCGCCAGGGGCGAGACGCCATCGCCGGCCCGCTGCGCATCGCGGCGCCGCGCTCCATCATGCTGCCGGTGCTGTGGCCGGTGCTGCAGGCTTTCTGTGCGGCTCATCCCGAGGTCGAGCCCGATGTGCAGCTGGACGATCGCATCGGCGATTGGGTGGCGGAGCGTGTGGACGTTGGCTTCCGCGCCGGCAGCCCACCCAGTGACGGCGTCATCGCCCGCCACCTGCTGCCTTTGCAGCTCATCGTCTGTGCGTCGCCGGACTACATCGCGCGGCACGGCGCGCCGCGCTCCATCGACGAGCTGGCCAGTCATCGCTGCAGCGGTTTCCGCCACCCCAGTACCGGCAAGGCCATGCCATGGGAGTTCGCGGTGGGCGGCGAGATCGTCGCTCGTGACATCGCGTCGGTCGTGATGACCAACGACGTGGAGCTGGAGGCGAACGCCGTCGTGGTCGGCCAGTGCATAGGCCAGCTGGTGGGTGTGACCGCGGCGCCGCTGATACGCGCCGGCCGCCTGGTGCCGCTGCTGACCGCGCATGTGGCGGAGCATCTGGGCCTCTACCTCTACTACGGCAGCCGCGTCGCTCAGCCGGCTCGAGTGCGCGCCTTCATCGACCTGACGGTGCAGCAGGTGGCGGGCAGTACCGAGTGGGTGCTAAGCGCGCATGAGCTGGCGTCAGCGACAAGGCGCAAGCCGCGGCGTGGGTGAGAACATCCCAGGCATTGCCTTCTGGGGGGGCGTGCCGAAACGTCCCTTGTCGTCATCGCCTTGCTGCTGCTGTTGGCCATTCCGGCCACCTGGCGGGCCATTGCGACCTTCAGCCCTGAGCTGTCCATCGACCTGACACAGGACCAGTTGCAGAACCAGCTGAACGCCAAGTTCCCTGCCGAGAAATGCATCCTCGGCGCCTGCTTGGAGCTGCGGGATCCCTGCTTGCGGCTTGATGAAGGGTCCGACCGCGTCAGCTTCAATGCGCAGTTCGTGGCCACCTTGGGCAAGCGCAAGTTGGCCTTGCGTTCAGTGCGGAGGTTGGGTGGCAAGGTGCTGGGTATCTGCTTGCATCCGCCGGCATAGGCCTGCGGCGCGCTTGCCGGCGACGCAGGCTTACCGGACTTCGCGGCGCAGTTGGGTGAGCATGTCCCGGGCCACCGACCTCGCCTGGTCGAGGATGGCCTGCTCCTCGGTGTCGCCATCCAGGCGCCGCAGGACATCCCCGCAGAGTTCGCGAGCGCGCGGGTCCTGCACCTCGGCAAGTCCGCCCAGCATCCTGACGGTGCCGAACGTGCGCAACGTCAGCAAATCCTCCTGCGTCAGCCCCCCGCGTTCGGAGGCGGCGCGCACCGCGGCCGACAGCTGGGTGTCGAGTTGCTGGATGTCGGCAAGCACCTCCGCATTGCGCTTTTTCCAGGCTTGCAGCGACGTGGTCCAGCGGGCTCGCTCTTCCGGGAACCGGTTGGAGCAGACGTTCGCGGCGGTGCTGTAGCTGCCTTCCAGATACATATTGCTCATCATCAGGAGCTTTGCGCCATCGGTGGTGGCCTGCGCCCAGACCGGCGAGCTCATCGCGCAACCCAGGCTCAGGATCAAGCCGGCAATTCTTCGGGCGTTCAGGGGCATGGCGTCTTCCTTGTTCATGCGGGGTGATGCGGGGGGCCTTTGTTCGTGGCCGCGTGGCGTCATGCGGCGTTCATCGCGGCGGGCCCGCCGATATGGGGGTTGCGTTGGGACTTTCAAGACCTTGGGCTGCGCGCGCCTTCACGCACTGGTTGTCCCCAGGCTGCACGCTGCGGCAGGTGCTGGAACGCTGCTCGTAGATGCCGCAGGCGACCGAGCGACCCACCTCGCCCTGCAGCGCGACGCAGCGCACCGGCGCCGCCTCGGTGCCGGCCATGCAGCGCAGCTGCGGGCTGACCTGCCGCGTCAGCGCCACGGGCACGATGCCGCCGGGCGCGTCGTCGGCCTCGGCCCAGTAGAAGGACACGCGGAACACGGCGCAGCAGGCGCCGCAGTGCTGGCAGTCCAGCGTCATCGCCCGGCCGGCCGGTGCTGGGTGCCGGTTCCCAGCGTGACGAAGAACATGCGGCTGGGCCGGAACACCCTGGCGGTGTGCCACACGCCGCGCGGCACGACGACGGCGCCGCGCCCGGTGATGCGCTGAGCGCGCAGGCCCTCGGGCAGCTCCAGCAGGAACTCGATGTCGCCGTCCAGCAGGTAGACGAACTCGTCGCCGGCGGGATGCATCTCCCAGTTGCCCCAGTCGGCATCGCAGCTGAACTCAGACACCAGCCAGTCCCGGCCCAGCGCGTTCAGCGTGTCCTCGGGCTGGCTCCAGAACTCGCCGCCGCCCGGCAGCCGGTGGATGGCGCCGCCGGGCTTGAGCAGCGCGTAGACATCTTCGGGCTGGAACTGCATGCGGTGGTCTCCGTACAGGGGGCAGGGCATTGTGCGGGCCATGTCTTGAAATCCCGCCGGCCGTGGCCAACTGGGGTCATGAAAGCCACCACCGGTGCCGCCATGCCCTCCGTCATCAAGCTCGCCGTCCCCAACGAACTGTTGCCCATGATCCGCCTGGCCCAGCTGCTGCAGGGTCTGGAAGGTCAACGGGTGGACCCGCACCAGTACCGCGTGCTGGTGCAGCGGCTGACGGCGGAGCTGGACGCGCACCAGGCCCACGAGGCGCTGCCCGGCCTGCTGGATCATTTCCCTGCCGCGGCCGAGGTCTACGAGAACCTGCAGTACGGCCATGCCGGGCTGGTGCGTGCGCCGCTGGAGCTTTCGCTGACCTCGGAGCTGGCGGTACGGAATCTGCTGGACCGCGTGCGGCGGCCCTAGGCGGTCCGCAACCCGATCTCGAACACCACGCCGTCCCCCACGTTGCGGGCGGCGATGCTGCCGCCCATCTTGGCCAGGTAGGTCTTGGCGACGAACAGGCCCTGGCCGCGCCGCTGGCCGCCTTCGGGCTCGGCGTCGCTGACGCCGTAGTCGAAGATGCGCGCGAGCTGGTCGTCGTGGATGTGCGGGCCCTGGTTGTGGACGTCCACCAGGACCAGCTCACCGTCCGCACGCAGCGTCAGGGTGACGGGCGTGCCCGGTCTGCGGTGGCGGTCGGCGTTGCTGAGCACATGCGTGATGGCGTCTTCCAGCGGGTACTCGTCGGCCTGTACCCACACCGGCGTCGGCGCCGGCGCGTAGCTCACGTCCGCGATGCCGGCATAGACCGCGTTGTCGGCCACGCCGCGCAGGAAGGCGTCCAGGTCCAGCCGGGCCACCGCCAGCGTCGCGGCGGCCAGCGCCTCGCTGGGCGAGGCCTGGCCGTACAGCACCTTCACGGCCTGCTGCATGCGCTGCACATAGCGGCGGCTGGGGTCGTCTTCCGAGCCATGCAGCAGCATCAACGACTGCAGCGGCGACATGATCTCGTGGCCCACCGCGTGCCACTGGTCGTGCTCGCGCTCGGCGCGCAGCTGCTCGCGGCGCAGGCTGTCCTTCACCTGCTGCAGCAGGTCGGCGAGGCTGCCGGCCAGGATGCC
>CBFGPX010000056.1:0-19609 GCA_965650725.1 uncultured Comamonadaceae bacterium
GGGCGGCGGGGCCGCGGGCTCGGCCGCGGGCGGCAGCGCCGTGTCGGGGGAATTCGGCTCACTCACAGTGCGGCCGATTCTGTCAGAGGCCTTTCAGCGCCCGGGTCACCGCTTCCGGGTCCGGTCGCGCCAAAACCACAGGCGCGAAGCCGGCGGCGCGGGCCGCATCCGCGATGCGGGCATGGGTGGCAATGGCGCGCTGGCCAGCCACGGGGTAGTCGGCCAGATGCCCCACGGCCTCGGCGCTGCTGAACAGCCAGACAAAGCTCCGCGGCTGCGTCAGGATTTGCGCCAGCAGGGCCTGCTCGGCGGCGTCGAAGCGCGGGCCGCTGCGGTGGTAGACGGTGACGGCCTCGGTGCGGGCGCCGGCCGCCGCTAGCCGCTCGGCCAGCCATTCGCGCCCACCGTCGCCGCGCAGCAGCAGCACGCGGGCGCCGGCCCAGCCGCGGCGCGGCTGCAGCTGCTGCCACAGGTGCTCGGAGTCCAGGCCGGCCGCGTCGGCGGCCGGCTGGACGATGAGCGCCGCCGGCACGCCGTGTTCCATCAGCGCCTGGGCACTGCCTGGGCCCACGCAGGCCGCCAGCGTCTGCGGCGGCCAGCCGGCACCACCGGCCAACGCGAAGAACTGCTGCACCGCGTTGGGGCTGACGAAGACGGCCAGGTCCACCGACGGCAGCGCCAGCCAGGCCGCCTGCACGGGGCCGGGGTCGCGGGCGGGCAGGATCTCGATGAGGGGCAGCGCCACGGCCGGCTGGCCCAGCGCCGCCAGCCGTGACAGCCAGGCGCCGCACTGCGGCCGCGGGCGGGTCAGGACCAGCGTGGGCGCGGTCATCCCGGCAGGTAGGCCCCGGCGCCCAGCTCGCGCAGCCGCGCGGCAGCCTGCTGGCCCAGCGCGCGGGCGGCGGCCATGTCGCCGACCTCGGCCGCCACGCCGGCACGCAGCAGCGGCGAGGTGTGAGCTTCGGCGTGGCCCAGCGCAGCGTCCAGGCGCAGCGTGCCGCCCTGCCAGCGCGCGTGCGCGGCCAGCGGCAGGCTGCAGCTGCCGCCCAGCGCGCGCGACACGGCGCGCTCGGCCTCGCAGGCCAGCAGCGTGGGCGTGTGGGCCAGCCGGGCCAGCGCCGCGGCCAGCACCGCATCGTCGGCGCGGATCTCGATGCCCAGCGCACCCTGCCCGGCGCAGGGCAGCATCTGGTCGATCTCGAAATGGCCGCGGATGCGGGAGGCCAAGCCCAGACGCTTCAGCCCCGCGGCTGCAAGCACGATGGCGTGGTAGCCGCCCTCGTCCAGCTTGCGCAGCCGCGTGTCGAGGTTGCCGCGCAGCGGCTCCACACGCAGGTCGGGCCGCAGCGCCAGCAGTTGAGTGACGCGGCGCAGGCTGGAGCTGCCCACCACGGCGCCCTGCGGCAGCTCGGCCAGCGAGGCGTAGTCGTTGGATACGAAGGCGTCGCGCGGGTCTTCGCGCTCCAGCACGGCCGCGAGCGCGAAGCCCTCGGGCAGCTCCATGGGCACGTCCTTCAGCGAATGCACGGCCAGCTGCGCGCGGCCTTCGGCCAGCGCGGCTTCGAGCTCCTTCACGAACAGGCCCTTGCCGCCGATCTTGGACAGCGTGCGGTCGAGGATCTGGTCGCCGCGGGTGGTCATGCCCAGCAGCGTGGCCGTCAGGCCCAGCTCGTTGACGAGGCGGGCCTGCACGTGCTCGGCCTGCCACAGCGCCAGGCGGCTCTCCCGCGTGGCGATGGTGATGGGGGTGGTCATGCCCTCGATTATCGAGGCCACCATGCCGGCCTCAGGGCTGGCGGCTCTTGAAGAAGGCGTTGATGGTCAGGCGGCCCGGGCCGGCCTGGTAGGCATCGCGGTTGGCCTGCCACTGGATGTCGCCGGTGTGGAAGATGCCGCCGTCGTAGAAGATGGCGCGGTTCCATCTGGCGGGCACGCGGCCGATGACCTCGAAGTAGCGGTTGCTCTCGGTCATGTAGCCGGGCGCGATGCCGTACTTGTCGCCGAAGGCGCTGGCGTCCAGCGTGTTGGCGTCGCGCCGGAACTGCTGCGTGTCGGCCTCGCTCATCAGCGAGCGGAAGAACACGGTGCCGCCCAGCCGCTCGTCCTTGAACAGGTAGTGCACGGAGGCCGAGATCATCTCGCCGACCTGCAGCGCGGAGTCGTCGCGGTGGCAGATGCGCTGACGGGCGTCCAGCGTGGCCGCGTCCTGCGCGACGCGCGCGAAGCGGCCATACATGCCCAGCGGCGCACCGGTGCGCAGCGGCTGGCTCAGGTGCCGGCGGAAAAAG
Source organism: uncultured Comamonadaceae bacterium (assembly GCA_965650725.1). Lineage (GTDB taxonomy): Bacteria > Pseudomonadota > Gammaproteobacteria > Burkholderiales > Burkholderiaceae_C > Pelomonas. Next base: position 2,289 of record CBFGPX010000056.1, read on the forward strand.
CTGTCCAGGTCGGCGGCCATGCTGTCGGGCAGGTCCAGTTGCGGGCCGGGATAGGGATGGCCGGCCAGCGGCGCGAACTGGCCGTTCACGGAGGCCGCCAGCGCGACGAGCGACTCGGGGTCCTGCGCGAAGTCGTCGACGACGAAGACCTTGGCGCCGTCGGCCAGCTGCACCGTCTCAATGCGCGCCTGCGGGTTGATGCGCAGCGCCGGCCCGGCCATCACGGGCTTCGGGGCGGCCGCCTCCACCTTGGGCGCGGGGCAGAACTGGCTGATGAACTGCTGGTGCCGGGGCAGCTTCATCATCGTGCGCGCCACGTCCTTGCGGATGTCGCCGAGGAAGTCGGCCAGCGCGCGGTCATCCATGTTGCGCGTGATGGGGTGATGCCCTGCGGGCTGGATGCCCTGCCCCATCATGACCTGCACCCAGGAGTTCTCCTGGAACAGCTCGCCCAGGTCCAGCATGATGCGCGCCGTGTCGCGGAAGTGCTGGATGCGGTGCTTCAACAGCGGCGGCACCTCCATGTCGCGGCAGGCTCGCCAGAAGGCGGTGTCGGTTCGGTCGGTGACGTGGTAGTGCAGGATGATGAAGTCGCGGATGACCTCGATCTGCTCGCGGGCCTGGCGGTTGTACTCGTCGATGTCGCTCTGGCGCACGCCGTTGGCGGGGAACATCTCGACCAGGCGCAGCAGGCCCTTCTGGATCAGGTGGATGCTGGTGGACTCCAGCGGCTCCAGGAAGCCGCTGGACAGGCCGATGGCGACGACGTTGTTCTTCCAGACCACCTCGCGCTGGCCCGGCGTGAACTTGATGACGCGCGGCTCGCGCAGCACCTCGCCCTGCACGTTGGCCAGCAGCGCGGCCTTGGCCTCGTCGTCGCTGACATGCCGGCTGCTGAACACGACGCCGTTGCCGACACGGTGCTGCAGCGGGATGCGCCATTGCCAGCCCCAGGGGTGGGCGATGGAGCGGGTGTAGGGCACGGGCTCGCCGACCGACGTGGTCTGCACGGCCAACGCGCGGTCGCAGGGCAGCCAGTGCGACCAGCTCTCGTAGGGCACGCCCAGGGTCTCGCCCAGCAGCAGCGAGCGCATGCCGGAGCAGTCGACGAAGAGGTCGCCCTCGATCAGCTCGCCGCGCTCCAGCTGCAGACCGGTGACGTCGCCGCTGGCCGCGTCGGTGTGGACCTTGACGATCTTGCCCTCGACGCGCTGCACGCCCAGCGCCTCGGAGAAGCGGCGCAGGTACTGGCCGTACAGCGTGGCGTCGAAGTGGTAGGCGTAGTTGATGCCGTTGTCGGGCAGCAGCGCGAAGCGGTTGTCCAGGCCGGCCCGCAGCTCCAGGCAGTAGTCACCGTAGTCGCTGGCCAGGCCGCGCCGGCGGCCTTCCAGCCAGAAGTGCTGGAAGCCGGCCGTCCAGTGGCTCTTGCCGGTCTTGCCGAAGGAGTGGAAGTAGTCGCGGCCGACATTGCGCCAGTTCTCGAAGTTGATGCCGAGCTTGAAGGTGGCCTGCGTGGCCTGGATGAACTCCTTCTCGTCCAGGTCCAGCACGTCGTGCAGGAAGTGCAGCGTCGGGATGGTGGCCTCGCCGACGCCCACGGTACCGATCTCCTCGGACTCGACCAGGCGGATGTCGATCTGCTTGCCCAGGCATTTGGACAGGCCGGCGGCGACCATCCAGCCGGCGGTGCCGCCGCCGCAGATGACGACACGGCGGACGGGTTGGGGTTGAGGCGTCATGGGCAGGCTCATCGGTTGAGTCGGTTCAGCAGCAGGCTGCGGATCTGGCGGGCGCTGGCGTCGTTCATCGGCGCGAGCACGCCGCGGGCCGCGGGCGGGAGGTGGGCCGCGGTCTGCGCGTCGGCGTCGAAGACGTAGTGGTCGAACAGCGCCCGCCAGGCGTCGCGCTGGTGCGGCGGCAGGTCGCGCAGCGTCAGCAGCGCCAGCATCAGCGTGGGCAGCGGCGAGTCCATGTAGGCGGGCGACTGCCGCCACCACAGGTTGACCAGCGCGTTGATGGGCTCCAGCCCCTCGACCGCATGCCACCACTGGCTGGGGATGAAGATCGCGTCGCCCGGTTCCAGCTCGACGACCTGCGCGTGCCGCTGGGCCTCGGCGAAACGCGGGAAGCGCTGCAGGTCGGGCGCGGCCGGGTCGACCAGGCTGACCGGCTGGCCGGCCGGCGTGAGGTCCAGCGGACCGATGTAGAGGTTGCCGACCTGCTCCGGCGGGAACAGCGTGAAGCGGCGCCGACCGGAGACGACGCAGGCGATGTTGTCGGCCAGGTCGAAATGAGTGGCGACGCGGGTACGGTTGCCCAGCCAGAGGTTCACCAGCGGATCGAAGACCTGCAGCGCGGGCAGCGGGTTGGCCTCGCGCAGGCCGGGGAAGGAGCCATCCACCTCGGTCGAACCCAGGTAGAGGGCGTCGGGCACCTGGGCCAGTAGCTCGTCCAGCAGCGCGCCGCAGTGACCGATCTCGCGGCGGAAGTTGAAGCCGCTGAAGTCGTCGTTGTAGAAGAAGCGCCCGGCGATGTCCGGTGCGCCGCGCCACAGGCCCACGCGCGTGTCGCCGCCGAAGCCGCGCAGGTAGTCGCAGAAGGCCGCGTCAGAGCGCCGAGCCGCCTGCACCAGCGGCCAGTGCGCGACCAGGCCGCGCAGCAGCACCGGATGGCCGGACTGCAGCAGCTCGGCCGGTAGCGCCTGCGCGCTGACGTCGCTGCGCTCGCGCATGGCCGTCACCCGCCGCGGTCGAGGTGGCGGCGGATCAGCTTCGTGAAGTTGGACAGCGAGGCGATGGCCATGTAAATCGGCTGCAGGTAGTCGGCCTGGTGCAGCAGGCCCACGGTGGCGGCGTCCAGCCCGGCCAGGCGCTCCTCATGGATGATGTGGAAGCCCGTCAGCTGGCCGCGCGAGCCGTCGGGGCGCTCGACGTCCAGCACGAAGGGCTCCAGCAGCTCGTGCGCCGTCAGCGTCTGTATGAACTCGGGCATGGCCTGCAGGCCCTGATGCAAGGTGTGCAGCACCGAGTTGGCGTTCTCGATGAACTCGGTCATGCCGCCGTGCGGCAGGAATACGGCCTCGCCTTCGGCACCGTGGCTGATGCGCGGGCTGGCCATGTCCACCACCATGCGCAGCTCCGTGTCCGAGAGGCCGATGGAGAAACACATGCGCTGCATGGACAGCGGCAGGTAGTCGGCGTCCCAGCCGGCGTCGGTCAGGAACAGGTTCTGCCCCTGCTGCAGGCCAAACAGCACGACCGGCAGGTAGCTGCCCTGGCCGTCGGGCTGGAAGACGATGGGGTAATGGGCCTGCAGCTTGCGGAACTCGTCCGGCGTGACAGGCGCCGACATCACGTCGTCGCCCCATCGCGCGCCCCGTTCGGTGACGATGCGCAGGTCCTTGTGCTGGATGTTGTTGAGCAGTTGCAGCATGAGAGTCGGTCAGGGCGTCACGCGGCGGGCATGCCGTGCGTGCGTAGGTGTTGGATGAGGTCGCGGTGGCGCGGCAGGGCGCCGAGCATCCGCTTGGTGATTGTCGTCACGTCCTTCATGCGCGCTTCGGCCGCGGCCAGCCGCCCCGGGCGCAGCGCGCGCAGGGCGGGCTGGAACTTCATGCCGTAGAGCACGTACTGGTAGCTCGCCGCGGGGAAGACCTCTTCGGCGCGGTAGAAGTCGTTGCGCGACGGCGCGCGATGGGCCCACAACTGCAGCAGGTCGCGCAGCGAATCGGGCTGGCTGTCGGCGCGCCGGTGGTCGCGCCAGTAGTCCGAATCGTCGCGCCGGCTGAGCACGTAGTGCAGCTTCAGGAATTCGATGATGCGCGACCAGCGGTAGGCGAAGGCCTCGTTGAAGCGCCGGCCGACCAGGTCCACGTCGGCGCGGCTGACGGGCATCTCGTCGCGGATGAAGGCGGCCGACAGCTCGACCAGCGCCAGCGCCGATGCCTCCAGCGGCTCGATGAAGCCCGCCGCCAGGCCCACGGCCACGCAGTTGCGGTGCCAGAAGCGCTCGCGGTAGCCGGGGCTGAAGCGGATGCGCCGCGGCTGGGCCTCCACGGCGGGCGCGCCGCTGCGTTGAAGATGGGCCAGCAGCGTGCGCTCGGCCGCTGCGTCATCGGTGTGGCTGCTGGAATAGACCAGGCCGACGCCGCGCCGCGTGGGCAGCGCGATGTCCCAGGTCCAGCCCTGGACATGGGCGGTGGCGATGGTCGCCGACGCCAGCGGCGATTGCGCATCGGCATGCGGCACCTGCACGGCCAGCGCGCTGTCGTTGAAGAGCACGCCCTGCTGCGAATGGAAGGGGATGCCGTAGTGGCCGCCCAGCAGCAAGCAGGCCAGGCCCGAGCAGTCGATGAAGAGGTCGCCTTCGATGTCGCCGTGCTCGCGGGTGGTCAGCGCGGCGATGTCGCCGTTCTCGTGCGAGCGCACGGCCGTGAAGTGGGCCACCACGTGGCGCACGCCCAGCACCTGGGTCGCATGCCGACGCAGCAGATGGCCCAGCTTGACGGCGTCGAAGTGGTAGCCGTAGTTCATGACGGCGCCGAAGTCGGGGGTCGTCGTCTGCTTGGGCGCGAGATGGGCCTCGCACAGATGCGGCTGCGGCCCCACGCATTCGGCGAAGGCCGGCTCGCCGCCGCGCTGCGCCCAGGCACCCGCCAGGTCGACCTCGCCGAAGCCATGCGGCAGGGAGAAGGGATGGTAGTAACGGTCGCCGGGACCGCCATGCAGCCAGCCGTCGAAGCAGGAGCCCTGTTTGAAGGCGGCATCGCATTCGCGGATGAGATCGACCTCGCTGAGGCCGATGCGGTGCAGCGTGGCCCGCATGGTGGGCCAGGTACCCTCGCCCACGCCGATGGCCGGCACATCGGGCGACTCGATCAGCGTGATCTGCAAGGCATCGGCGGCATCACCGCCATGTTCGGCGGCCAGGGTCGCGGCCGTCAGCCAGCCGGCCGAGCCACCACCCAGCACCACGATGCGTCGAACGGCCGTCGTCAACTCGGAATCCATCCTCGGGAAGTATGGGCCGTGCGGGCCGTCGGCTGCCGCAAGGCCCGAGCATTCTGCAAAGCAACTTGGCCGAGGCGAGCGTCTGCACGCCCGCCTCGGCCAACAAACGCCGCCCGGCTGGCCACCCCCAGGGTGGCGTCACCGGGCGGCCGGGCTCATCGCTCAGAAGCGATAGCGAGCACCGATCAGGTAGCGGCGGCCGGTCTGGATGGCCGAGACCAGTTGCTCCTTGGCACGGCCATGCTGGCGGATGTAGCCATCGTTCAGGTTCAGCAAGTCGGCCTGAACCGTCAGGTTCTTGCCGATCTTGTAGCCGATGGACATGTCGACCTGACCGTAGGCTTCCGTGTAGACCGGGTTGTTGCCGCGGCCGTCGAAACGCTGGGCCAGGAAGGAGCCGCGCCAGTTGTACGCACCACGAACCGACCAGGTGTTGTCTTCATAGAAACCCACCAGGTTGGCCGAATCACTGACGCCCAGCAGCGCGCGCTGCGGCGTGGTGATGTTGGTGTTGTCGTACTCCAGGCCGGTCTTCACCATCGTGTAGTTGCCCGACACGCCAAAGCCGCTGTTGCCGAACATGTGCTGGAAGTTCAGCTCGATGCCCTTGATGTTGTCACCGGCCTCGTTCGAGGGACGGGTGACCCGGAAGTTCAGCAGCGGATCTGTCGGCAGGCCGGCGATGGTGCCCAGGATTTCGCCCGAGTCACTCACGCCGGTGCGGGTCACGCCGGGCTGACCACTGAAGTTGTTGAAGATGTAGTTGCGGATGCACAGCGGCGTGGCATTGGCGCCGCAGGCGGCCGCACCGGCGCGGTAGTAGGCGCCGCCGATCGGCGTCGTCAGGCCCGGCACCGTGGTGTCGTAGGTCGACGTGCCGATGAAGTTGCTCACCTTCTTGTAGAACAGGCCCAGTGCCGCATAGCTGGACTTGGCGTAGTACCACTCGGCGGAGAAGTCGAGGTTCTTGGACTTCAGCGGCTTCAGCGTCGGGTCGCCCGTGCTGCCGGTGCCGCCGCCTGCGTTGGCCGGCGAGTTGAAGTTCACGCCGCCGAGCAAGGTGTCCCAGCCCGGACGCCCGATGTTCTCGCCATAGCTGGCGCGCACCTTGATGTTATCCGCCAGGTCGGCATCCCAGTCGATGCTGGGCAGCCAGTAGTTGTACTTGCCGGACTTGCTGCCGAACGTCGTGCTGCCGGAGTTGAGGGCAACCTCGTTCTGCGTCCCCCAGCTCGTGCCCGTGCGGGTGACGACCTGCGAGGACGAGTCCACCTTGGTGCTCTCGTAGCGCAGGCCCACCGACAGGTTCATCGGGATGGCGGTGTCGAACGAGTGGTCCCACTGGCCGAAGGCGCTGGTGGACTTCTCGGTCGTGCGCCAGTCGTTGCCCAGCGAGTAGTCGGGTGAGGTCGAGAAATAAGCCTCGGCCTGCGCCTTGCTGTAGCCACGCTCCTTCATGATGGCCGCGATGGACGCTGCACGCAGGCTGTCGAAGTCGGCGATGTAGTAGTTCTGGAACTGGCGCGGATCGTCGCTGCCAGGGATCTGACCGAAGAACTTCTGCAGGTTCTCGGTGTAGACCTTGACGTTGTTGTAGTCGCCCTGCGTGCCGCGCACACCCACGCCACCCCAGTCGTCATGCTGGTTGTTGCGGTTGGCGGCACGGTTCTTCGTCTTGGTGAAACCGAGACCCGCGATGAACTTGTTGTCGGTGTCCATGCGCCAGCTACCGCGCGTCTGGAACTGGTCGACCGTCTGGTCGCTCATGTTGTTGACGAACTGCGAACCCGTCAGTTGCAGCTTGGTGGGGTCGAGCTTGCCGTTGTTGGGCGTGCCCAGCGTGCCGCTGGTCGGCAGGCTCAGGATGGGGAAGTCCTTGTCGTAGTACGCGACGGCATTGCCCTGGTTGAACAGGCCCAGGTCCATGACCGAGTAGGTGCCATAAGGGCTGTTCGGGCTGGTCTTGGCGTTGGAGTGATGGACGTCGACGTCGATCTTCAGCGCGTCGCTGATCTTCCACTCGGAGTTGAAGCCGGTGGAATTCAACTTGGCCTTCTGGCCGAACACGCCGGTGTTGATGGCGAGGTCGTGGTCCGGAGTCGCCCAGGTGGACGTCTGGACCAGCGGCGAAGCCACCGGACCGCCGGTGAAGGTCGTCGGGCCGAACTGGAAGTTGAACCAGCTCGACAGCTCGGCGTTCTTGGCGTTGATGGTGTTCGTCGCGACGGTGTGGTCGACGGTGAACTTCAGGTCCTTGGTGGGCGCGAACTGCAGTGTGACCTGGCCGTTGAGGCGCTCGCGCTCCAGCGCGGTCAGCGAGTAGCGCATGTCCACCGACGTGGAATACAGGCCGTTCGGACGCTGGGCTTGCGGCACCGTTCCCCAGTCGTTGGAGCTCGGCGTCGAGGTCAGCCAGCCGCCCTGCGTGTAGGCCTCGTTGGAGCCCGAGTCACGCTTGGAATAGCTGCCGCTGATGGCAATGCCCAGCGTGCGGTTGCCGAAGGTGTCGCTGTAGATGCCGGAGATTTCCGGCGTGGCCTTGTCGCCCTTGAAGGACTCGGGCAGACGGTTGTTGGAGGCGTCGTGGTTGACCTTGACACCGATGCTGGCGACGCGCTCGCGCAGGTCCAGCGGACGGGCCGTCTTGACGTTGATGGTGGCACCGATGCCGCCCGTGGGCGACTCGGCGCGACCGGTCTTGTAGACCTCCAGTGCCGAGATCGAGTCGGACGACAGGTTGGCGAAATCGAAGGCTCGCGAGCCGCTGGCACCCTGGTTCAGGCGGTTGATGAAGGCCGTCGGCATCTGGCGGCCGTTCAGCAACACCAGATTGAAGTCGGGGCCGACGCCGCGGACCGTGACCCTGGAGCCCTCGCCGCTGGGCGAGCGGTCGATGGACACGCCGGCGATGCGCTGCATCGACTCGGCCAGGTTGGTGTCGGGAAACTTGCCGATGTCTTCGGCCACGATGCCATCCACCAAGCCGCGGGACTCGCGCTTCAAGGTGACAGCGCTGTCAAGCGACTTGCGAATACCCGTGACGACGACAGTCTCCAGCGCTGCAGTGGTGGGAGCGGCAGGCGCCTGCTGGGCTTGCACCGCAGCGGCGCCGGCGAGCAACGCGACCGACGACGCCCAGGCTACCGGCTTCAACCGCGCCCGCTGCGTCTGCGCCCGCATCTTGGAACTCTGAGGGTGTTTCATTTGTCTCCTTGCTTTGCTTTAACGACCCGAACCGGGCCGACTTCACGACGACTTTGTAGCCCGCGGATGCCAGCGCTTGTTAGCGTTACCAAATTGCTCGCGCAACAGTGCCTTGGTTCAAGCGCTTGCTGTACTTTATTGACTCACCCAAGCAGCCCATCATGGGGTTTACGCGAGTCTGGCTAACGCTGTCCGCATTCCACAACAACCATGAAATGCCCAACACTCAGCACGACCGCCCTCCAATGGGAGACATGGAAGAACCAGTTATGACGCAAGCAATTGTTATCGCTCCCAGTCAGCAATACCGGGATTACGACAAACGTCGGCATCCGAAATAGACAACGTTGTCTACGATATCCCATTCACTCCCGGCATTCAATTGCGCCGACAGTCTGGTTTACCCGGCGTGGTGCCTGCGCGCTACAGAACCGGCTCTGCTGCGGATGCGCCTGCAGGCCCATGCGGCAGCCGGGCCAGCCCCTCGGCGCAGCGCCGAGGGGGCTCACCCGCCACGGCGCCAACTCTTGCGCCGCCGCACCGGCGCCTCTCCACCTCCCTTGTAAGTGCGCAATGCCAGCTTCGCCCACCCCGAAGACGGTGCGGATGCCCTGCCACGCGGGCCTTCTGGCAGTGGCGAAACGGGCCGTTCCACGCCGTGGATGCGCGACAACAACGGGCTTGCAGGCCCGCATCGGCAGCGGCCCATTTGACAGAGAAACTGCTAGAGTCATATTTAGGTAACTTCGTTACCTTTTTGATTCAGCCCATTTTCCGGACGCCCCGCCATGCCTGCACGATCCGCCCCGTCTCGCCCTGAGATCGACAAGAAAGCCGACAAAAACGAGCCGTTGGTAGCCGATATCCGGTTGCTCGGCCGCATCCTTGGCGACGTCATCCGCGAGCAGGAGGGGCGCGAAGCGTATGAACTGGTGGAGCGCATTCGCCAGCTGTCGGTGGCCTACCGTCACAAGCATGACAAGGAAGCGGGCAAGCGCTTCGACAAGCTGCTGAAGAGCCTCTCGGGCGACCAGGCCGTCAGCGTCATCCGCGCATTCAGCTATTTCTCCCACCTGGCCAACATCGCCGAGGACCGGCATCACATCCGCCGCCGCGACGTGCACGAGCGCGCCGGCAGCCTGCAGCCCGGCTCGCTGGCCTACTGTCTGGAGCATCTGCACGAAGCCGGCATCCGCCCGACCGAAATCGCCGAGGTGCTGCGCCGCGGCTTCATCTCGCCGGTGCTGACCGCCCACCCCACCGAGGTCCAGCGCAAGAGCATCCTGGACGCCGAGCGCGCCGTCGCCGGCCTGCTGGAAGCGCTCGACCGCGCCGCCACCGACCGCGAGCGCCGCGAGGCCGAGGGCCTGCTGCGCGCTCGCATCACGCAGCTGTGGCAGACGCGCATGCTGCGCTACTCCAAGCTGACGGTGGCCGACGAGATCGAGAACGCGCTGTCGTACTACCACTCGACCTTCCTGCGCCAGATCCCCAAGCTCTATGCCGAGCTGGAGGAGCATTTGCCCGGCGAGGCGCTGCCCAGCTTCCTGCGCATGGGCCACTGGATCGGCGGCGACCGCGACGGCAACCCCAACGTGGGTGCCGTGACGCTGCAGCGCGCCATGCAGCGCCAGAGCGAGGTGGCCCTGCGCCACTACCTGACCGAGATGCACGAGCTGGGCGCCGAGCTGTCCATCTCGCTGCGCCTGACCGGCGTGTCGCCCGAGATGCAGGCGCTGGCCGAACGCAGCCCCGACCAGAATGCCCACCGCCTGGACGAGCCCTACCGCCGCGCGCTGACCGGCATGTACGCCCGCCTGGCCGCCACGCTGCACGAGCTGACCGGCACCGAGGCGCTGCGCCATGCCATCGCGCCGCAGAACCCCTATGGCTCGCCCGACGAGCTGCTGGCCGACCTGCGCACGCTGGAGGCCTCGCTGAAGAGCCACCACGCCGAGGCGCTGATCGCGCCGCGCCTGGCGCCGCTGATCCGTGCCGTGCAGGTGTTCGGCTTCCACCTCGCCACGCTGGACCTGCGCCAGAGCAGCGACCAGCACGAACTGGTGATCGCCGAACTGCTGGCCACGGCCCGCATCGAGGGCGACTACGCGGCACTGGATGAGGCCGCCAAGCGCACGCTGCTGCTGAAACTGCTGAGCGACGCCCGCCCGCTGCGCGTCATCGGCGCGCTCTACACCGACAAGACCCTGGGCGAGCTGGCCACCTTCGAGGCTGCCCGCGAAGCGCTGGCCCGCTTCGGCCGCGAGGCGCTGCGCCACTACATCATCAGCCACACCGAATCGGTCAGCGACCTGCTGGAAGTGGCCCTGCTGCTGAAGGAAACCGGCCTGCTGCGCGGCACGCTGGACGGCTACGCGACCAGCGACCTCATCATCGTGCCGCTGTTCGAGACCATCGGCGACCTTCGCATCGCGCCGGAGATCATGCGCGAGTTCTACGCCCTGCCCGGCGTGCGCGGCCTGGTGGACCGCAGCGGCGGCGAGCAGGACATCATGCTGGGCTACTCGGACAGCAACAAGGACGGCGGCATGTTCACCTCGTCCTGGGAGCTGTACCGCGCCGAAATCGCGCTGGTCGAGCTGTTCGACGAGCTGAAGAAGGTCGGCCCCATCACGCTGCGCCTGTTCCACGGCCGCGGCGGCACCGTGGGCCGCGGCGGCGGCCCCAGCTACCAGGCCATCCTGGCCCAGCCCCCGGGCACCGTGAACGGCCAGATCCGCCTGACCGAGCAGGGTGAGGTCATCGCCTCCAAGTACGCCCACCCCGAGATCGGTCGGCGCAACCTGGAGACGCTGGTCGCCGCCACGCTGGAGGCCACGCTGCTGCACCCCACGCAGAGCGCGCCCAAGAGCTTTCTGCAGGCCGCGCAGGCGTTGTCGGACGCCAGCTTCGCGGCCTACCGCAAGCTGGTCTACGGCACCAACGGCTTTGCCGACTACTTCTTCGCCAGCACCCCCATCCGCGAGATCGCCGAGCTGAACATCGGCTCGCGCCCGGCCTCGCGCAAGGCCACCCGCGCCATCGAGGACCTGCGCGCCATCCCCTGGGGCTTCTCCTGGGGCCAGGCCCGCGTGGCCCTGCCCGGCTGGTGCGGCTTCGGCTCCGGCGTGGAAGCCTTCCTCGGCGAAGAACCCGCCCAGCGCGCCAAGAACCTCGCGCTGCTCAAGCGCATGCTGAAGGGCTGGCCCTTCTTCCGCGCGCTGCTGTCCAACCTGGACATGGTGCTGGCCAAGACCGACCTGGCGCTGGCCGAACGCTACGTGGAGCTGGTCGAGGACAAGAAGCTGGGCAAGCGCATCTTTGCCGCCATCAAGGAAGAGTTCGAGCTGACCCAGGCCATGCTCAACCTCATCACCGGCGACGCCAAGCGCCTGGCGGCCAACCCGTCGCTGGCGCGCTCCATCGAGCACCGCTTCCCCTACATCGACCCGCTGAACCACCTGCAGGTCGAGCTGATGCGCCGCTACCGCCGCATCGAGAAGGACGACCCCGCCATGGAGCGCGTGCAGCGCGGCATCCACCTGTCCATCAACGGCATCGCCGCCGGCCTGCGCAACACCGGGTAATTCCGGGCGTCAGCAATGCTCACTTGGCGCCGCGGCGCGCATCCCCGTGCAGGGGTGCGCGCTAGAGTCCCCGCATGGGGTTCAAGTGGCGTTTTGAATACAGCCTGCTGCTGTTGATGCTGCTCAGCGTGGCCGCGGTGCAGTTCTCCGACGCGCTGCTGCGGCAGGTCCGGGTCATCGCGCCCGACGCGCCCTTCCTCACGGAGCCGATGTCCGACCAGCGCAACGGCGGCAACAGCCAAGTCAGGCGCGGTCCTGCCCAAGGTTTCGAGCTGCTGTGCACGCTGCAGGCGCGCTACCGCTACCCCTACTGCGGCATCGCGCTGCGCTTCGACCCGCAGCTCGTCAAAGGCGTGGACCTCAGCGAAGTGCGCCGCATGCGGCTGTGGCTGGACTACCAGGGCCCCGCCGGCACGCTGAAGATCCAGTTGCGCAACGCCAGCCCGGCCTACGGCATCCCGCAAGCCGAGAACGAATCCGCCAAGTACAACCACATCGAGATCAACGCCCAGTCCATCCAGGGCGGCATGATCGAAGTGGACCTGCGCAACTTCGTCGTCGCCAACTGGTGGATGCAGCAGTTCCACGTCGCGCCGCACCTGGGGCGGCCCGAATTCGACAACATCGTCACGCTCGAAATCACCACCGGCACCGAGGCGCCGCTGGGCGAGTACCGCTTCGTGCTGCACAAGGTGGAGTACGACGTGCAGCGCCTGTCCACCGAACGCTGGTATCTCATCATCATGAGCATCTGGCTGGGGCTGGCGCTGCTCTACCTGCTGCTGCGCCTGGTCCGGCTGCAGACCATGGTGCGCAAGCAACGCCAGCAGTCGCAGGAGCTGCACGAGATCAACCAAGTGCTCAACGCCCGCAGCGAACAGCTGGTGCAGATGGCCACCACCGATGCGCTCACCGGCGCCTTCAACCGCAAGGGACTGGAGGACGTGCTGCAGCAGGCTCTGGCCGACTGGCGCCGCCACCAGCACCCGCTGGGCCTGGTGCTCATCGACATCGATCATTTCAAGGCCGTCAACGACAGCCACGGCCACCAGGCCGGTGACCGCGTGCTGGCCGGCCTGGCCGCGCTGGTGCGCAGCCATGTGCGCGCCCAGGATCTGCTGGGCCGCTGGGGCGGCGAGGAATTCCTGCTGGTCTGCCGCGACACCCAGTTGCCGCAGGCGCAGGCCATTGCCGAGAAGCTGCGCGCCCTCGTGGCCGGCCATGACTTCGGCGACGGCCTGCGCGTGACGGCCAGCTTCGGCGTCGCCGCGATGGACAACGGCGAACGCCCGCTGGAGCAGGTCTTCGCCGCCGCCGACGCGGCCCTCTACCGCGCCAAGGCCCAGGGCCGCAACCGCGTCATCGCCGAGGGCGGCCTCACCGGCTGACGCGTTCTACGATGGCCGCCCGAGCCACGACGAAAGCCCCTCCATGACCGACAGCCCCGCCCTGCCCATCGTCTGCCTGCACTCCAGCGGCGCAGGCGGCAAGCAATGGCGCCGGCTGCTCGCAGACGCCGCCGACGCCGGCCTGGCCTGGCGCTGGCACACACCCGACCTGCTGGGCCACGGCGGCCGTGCCGGCTGGCCGGACGGCGTGGCCAGCCGCCTGTCCTTCGAGGCCGACGGCGTACTGGCCGGGCTGGACTTGCCGCCCGCCCAAGCCTTCCACCTCGTGGGCCACAGCTACGGCGGCGCCGTGTCGCTGCAGCTCGCGCTGCAGCAGCCGCAGCGCGTGCGCTCGCTGACGCTGTACGAGCCGGTCGCCTTCGGCCTGCTGCCCGCGCTGGGCGAGGACCTGCCCGAATGGCAGGAAGCCCAGCAGGTGGCGGCGGCCGTCGCCGCAGCGCTGGACCGCGGCGACCTGGACGGCGCCGCTCGCGGCTTCGTCGGCTACTGGCAAGGCCGAGACGTGTGGCCCGAGCTGGACGAAGGGCAGCGCGCCCGTCTGGCCGAGCCCATGCCCACCATACGCCGCCACTTCGAGGCCTTGAGCGCGGCGCGCTGGAGCGACGCCCAGCTCGCCACGCTGCAGATGCCGGTGCAGCTGATCTGCGGCGGCGCCACGCGCGCCAGCGCCCGCCGCGTGGCGCAGACGCTCGCAGCCCGCCTGCCACACGCGCAACTGGCAGCGCTGGAAGGCGCCGGCCACCTGGCGCCCATCTCGGACGCGGCGCGTGTCAACCCGCTACTGCTGGAAGCGCTGCATCGCCACCAGGCCGAGGCCTTCACGACCGACTGAGCTTCAACGCCCCGAAGACGCCGGGCGCGCCGACGGCAGCGGATCCAGCAGACCGCGGCCCGCGCCCTGGCGCCACTTCGCGGACAGGCTGGCCTCGTCCGCCCGTGCGGCCTGCATATCGGCCTGCAGCTGCCCCCACTCCCCCTGCGCGGCGCGCACCTGCAGCTCACGGCGAATGCCCGCCTGCCAGCCACAAGAAGACGCCTCCGCCCCCACCTCAGACAGCCAAGGCGCCACGTTGGACTCAGCCCAATGCCGCACAGCCTCAGCCACACGCGCACGAGGCTCCCATTGGGCCCGCAACCCGGCCCGCGCAGGCAACAGCTGCCGCACCAGCGCCAGGGCCAGGCTGCGATCGACCAGGTTGTCCCCCTGCCACATCAGTTCGGCCACAGCCAGGCACAGATGCTGACTCGCCGGCTCCGCAGCCTTCGCACGGCAGAACTCCATCGCGGGCCGAAGGCTGGCAAGGGGCCATGCCGAGGCAGTGCCGACGATGAGCTGCAGTTCTGCCTCCTGCACCAGCCCGGGCGACTCCGTCTGCGGCAGTTCCAGCAGCAAGACCTTGAACTCGCGTTCGTAGGTGCGCGAATAGCGTGCCTCGCTGGCGATGCGCTCCAGCACATAAGCCTCCTGCGTGTGGCGCGTGCGCGCATCGCCCAGCAGCGTCAGCCAAGCCTGCAGATTGGCTGGCTCCAGCCGCGACCATTGCGCCCGATCGACATTGCCGCAGCCCGGCGAGCAGGGCCGCTGCAGCGCCAGCGCGGTCACCATGGGGTCGGTGGCGCTGCGCGCCAGCGCCTGCAAGCGCGCCGAAGCCCGGGACACGTCGCCATCGCTGCCGCCCAGGTACTCCGCCACAGCCAGCGAGCGCGGGTCGCCGCGCCGCTGCAGAGCCGCCACCCAGCGTTGGCGCACTTGCGCAACCGCCTCGTCCGTCACTTCTGCAGCCGGCGTGCGGTTCACCTCGGCGATCACATCCACGCCAATGGGCCGCCCACCGGCACTCGCCTTCTCGAAGACAGCCTCAATCTGCCGGCTCTTCTCGGCAAGCCCGAACCCGCACCAGTCCGCCTGCATGCGCTGCTTCAGCTCGGCGCGGGCCCGCTCCTGAGCCGGCGCCAGGGAGGGCTCGGGAGCGGCGCTCAACGCCACCACGGCAGACACCGGCGTGGCAAGCCTTCCGGCGGTCGGCCTGGCGTCCATCGCTGCGGCGACGGCTCGCGGCACGCCGGCCACGGCAGTCGGGGTCTCACCATGAGGCGCAGCAAACTCCCGACTCCACCAACCGCCCACGGTGGCCAGCAAGCCGACGACGATCACCCCAGCCCACAGGCGGCGACGTAACTGCACGATCATGGCCACAGCATACGGGCCAGATCAACGGTCGGCCGCGGCCTGCAGCGCCATCTTCAGTTCGCCCAATTGCACGCGCTGCACCATCCATTCCGAGGTGTGCTGGAGCTCGGCGCAACTCATGCCAAGCCGCTGGGTGGACCACGCCATGAACCGCTCCTGCCCTCGCCTCAGCTGCTCGCCGGTGAAGGGGCGCTGGTCCGCCGGCAACCCAACGCGGTCGGCGATGGCGGTGGCGCTCCCGGCTTCCACCAGATCGGTCGCATGCTGCAGCTGCCAGCGCGCCACCCGTTCGCAACGGGCGCGAAGCGACGCGTCCTTCAAGCGGTCAGCGCTGCAATAACGCGAGAACACGAAGACGCCATCCCACGGCGAGAGCAACGAGTCCCTGCCGATCAGCTCCATCACCAACAGGCCCCGGGCTTCCACGTCCGCCACGGCATCCTGCGCCTGGTACAGGGACTCCAGCAACGGGCTGTTGGTGCCGCGCGGGCGGCGCTGCAGCATCTCCTCCACCGCCTGCGCGGCCGCCGCCTCATCCTTGCGCTCCCAGGCCTGGGCCACCAGCCGTGCCCAGGGTCGTGCGTCCTGAGGGTCCAGTTGCTGCCAGGCCTGCACCGTCAGCGCCCGGCAACTGGGCGCTGCGTCGCTCTGGCTGCGGCAGCGAAGCAGGGCCAGCCGATAGGCCGCCGCGTCGCTGGAGCGTGCGGCGATGCTCGCCGCCCCCTCGGCATCGTCCATCACCAGCCGCGCCGCCACCCGCTCGCTGTCCGAGCCCGCCGCCAGCCGCGCGGACAACTGGCTCAGCGCCGCGTCCTTGCGCTGGTCGAGTGCATACATGCCGGCCATCATCCGGAGCTTCTCGATGGCACCCCAGCCCTCGGCCTGCCGCCTTGTGAAGCGCCCGACGCGGCAGATTTCCATCGCTGTGGACCCGGGCTCCGCAGCCCCATTTGCGACACCCGAGGCGGCACTTGTGGCCGGCAACGCTGCAGCCGCCGCGGCAGGTCTCAGCCATCCGTCGGCCAACGGTTCTGCGGCCGAAGCCGCCACGGCCGCCGGTGCCGCCTGCGGCCCGTCCCGCGTCAGTTCGCGCCAGCCCAGCCACCCACCCGAGACGGCGATCAGCAGCACCCCGAGCCCCAGCCAACGCCAGCCTCGCCTCAAGGCACCGCCCCACCCGGCTGCACGCGACGCGGATGCAGCTCCCACGGCGACAGGCCGCTGGCCCGCAGCGGCGCCTTCACCGCCCCTGCCCTGCCAGCGCCTCCCGCACCGCCGCCACCTGGCGGCGCGACACGGCCAGCCATTCGTCCACGTGCACGATGCGCACCGCCCAGCTGTCGGCCGCCTCGCCATCGCCACCGTCCAGTTCGCCAAAGCTGGTGGGCGCATGCCGCTCCAGCTCGCGCACGGCCCAGCGCGCCACCAGCGCGTTGCGATGGATGCGCAGAAATCGGTCGCCGAAACGCTGCTCCAGCTCGGACAGCGCGCCGTCCATCACATGGCTCTCGCCGGCGGTGCGCAGCGTCACGTACTTCAGCTCGGCCTTGAAGTACAGCACCTCGGCCACCGGCACGCGCTTGAGCCGGCCGCGGTCGGTGATGGTGACGAAGTCGGCCTCGGCCGCGATGGGCATGTCGGGCGGCACCTGGGCCTGCACGGCGCTGCGCTCGGCCAGGCGCTGGGCGCAGCGCGCCAGCGCCGCCTGCAGCCGCTCGCGGCGCACGGGCTTGGTCAGGTAGTCCACCGCGTCCAGCTCGAAGGCGCGCAGCGCGTGCATGGCATGCGCGGTGACGAAGACGACCAGCGGCACCGGCTGGCCGCCGGCCACACGCTGGGCCAGGCCGTCGGCGAACTGCAGGCCGTCGGCGCCGGGCATCTGCACGTCCAGCAGCACCACGTCGCAGCCATGTTCGCGCAG
>CBFGPX010000057.1:0-19158 GCA_965650725.1 uncultured Comamonadaceae bacterium
CGGTGCCCAACCCCAAGGGCACGCTGCTGCCCGGCATGGTGGTGCGCGCCCGGCTGCTGGCCGGCGTGGACCGCGGCGTCATCCTGGTGCCGCAGCAGGGCGTCAGCCGCTCGCCCACGGGCGACGCGACCGCGCTGGTGGTCGGCGAAGGCAGCAAGGTCGAGCGCCGCCGCCTGGTGCTGGAGCGCGCCGTGGGCAACCAGTGGCTGGTGACCAGCGGCCTGAAGGTGGGCGACCAGCTCATCGTCGAAGGCCTGCAGCGTGCGCGACCCAACCAGGTGGTGAAGCCGGTGCCGGCCGGGGCCGCCAAGGCCAGGAAGGGCAGCGCGCCCGGGTCGGCCGCACCCTCGGCCGCCTCCGCCGCCAGCAAGGGCGCCTGACCCATGGCGTCCTTCTTCATCGACCGGCCCATCTTCGCCTGGGTCATCGCCATCGTCATCATGCTGGCGGGCGCGGGCGCCATCCACCAGCTCGCGCTGGAGCGCTACCCCGACATCGCGCCGACGCGCGTGTCCATCAACACCAGCTATCCGGGCGCGTCGGCCAAGGCCATCGAGGACTCGGTGACGCAGATCGTCGAGCAGAGCCTGAAAGGCATCGACGGCCTGCTGTCCATGGAGTCCAGCAGCAGCGCCGCGGGCAACGCGAACACCACGCTGACGTTTGTTGCCGGCACCAACCCCGACACCGCCCAGGTGCAGGTGCAGAACAAGGTGCAGTCCATCATCAGCCGGCTGCCGCAGGCGGTGCAGGCCCAGGGCGTGCGCGTCACCAAGTCGGGCACCGACTTCCTGATGGTGATGATGCTGACCAGCGACGACCCTGCGGTCACCTCGGGCGACCTGGGCGACTACCTGAACAGCACGCTGGTGGACATCATCAGCCGCGTCGAGGGCGTGGGCGACGTCAACGTGTTCGGCTCCGGCTATGCGATGCGCATCTGGCTGGACCCGCTGAAGCTGCAGCGCTACGCGCTGGTGCCCGGCGACATCCGCACCGCGCTGCAGCAGCAGAACACCGAGGTGTCGGCCGGCCAGATCGGCGCCCAGCCGGTGCCCGAGGGCCAGCGGCTCACCGCCATCATCACGGCGCGCTCCAAGCTGACCACGGCCGACGAGTTCAAGAACGTGGTGCTGCGCGTGCAGGCCGACGGCTCGGCGCTGCGCCTCGGAGACGTGGCCCGCGTGGAACTGGGCCGCGACAGCTACACCACCAATGTGCGCTCCAGCGGCCGCACGGCCGCGGGCGTCGCCATCTTCCCGGCCAGCGGCGCCAACGCGCTGGCCACGGGCGATGCCGTGAAGGCCAAGATCAAGGAGCTGGAGCCCTTCTTCCCGCCCGGCTACAAGGCCACCGTCACCTTCGACACCACGCCCTTCATCCGCGTCTCCATCGAGGGCGTGGTGCAGACGCTGATCGAGGCCATCCTGCTGGTGGTGGCCATCATGTATCTGTTCATGCAGAACCTGCGCGCCACGCTGGTGCCGGCGATTGCGGTGCCGGTGGTGCTGATGGGCACCTTCGGCGTGCTGGCGCTGGCGGGCTTCTCGATCAACTCGCTGACCATGTTCGGCCTGGTGCTGGCCATCGGCCTGCTGGTGGACGACGCCATCGTCGTGGTCGAGAACGTCGAGCGGCTGATGCGCGAGGAGGGCTTGTCGCCCAAGGACGCGACGAGGCAGAGCATGCAGGAGATCACCGGCGCGCTGGTCGGCATCGCCGTCGTGCTGTCGGCGGTGTTCATCCCCATGGCCTTCTTCGGCGGCTCGACCGGCATCATCTACCGGCAGTTCTCCATCACGGTGGTGAGCGCGATGGTGCTGTCGGTGCTGGTGGCGATGACGCTGTCGCCTGCCCTCTGTGCCACGGTCCTGAAGCCCGTGCACAAGGGCGAGCACGCGGCCCACGGTGGGCCTTTCGGCAAGCAGCTGGACTGGTTCTTCGGCGGCTTCAACCGCCGCTTCGACGCCTTCACCGAGCGCTATGTGCGCGGCGTGGGCGGCCTCTCCAAGCGCGGCGTGCGCAGCTTCGCCGTCTACCTGGCCGTCATCGCCGCCATGGCCTGGATGTACAAGGCCCTGCCCACCTCCTTCCTGCCCGACGAGGACCAGGGTGGCCTGCAGATCCAGGTGCGCATGGCGCCCGGCGCCACGTCCGAGCGGCTGGAGGGCGTGATGCAGGAGCTGGAGGCCTATCTGGCCGAGCAGAAGGACGTGCTGTTCTACAACGTCGTGCGCGGCGCCGGCGGCGACCAGGGCTCGGGCCAGGGCTTCATCCGCCTGCAGGACTGGAGCGAACGCAAGACGCCCGAACAGGCGGCCGGCGCGCTGGCCGAGCGCTTCACGCGCGAGCTGGGCCGGCGCATCCGCGATGCCAATGTCTTCATCGTGCAGCCGCCCACCGTGCGCGGCCTGGGCGGCAGCGCGGGCATCCAGCTGTTCCTGCAGGACCTGGGCGGCCTGGGCCAGGACAAGCTGGTGGAGGCCCGCGAGCAGCTCATCGACCTGGCCAACAAGCATCCCGAGCTGAGCCGCACCCGCACCAACAGCCTCACCGAGACGCCGCAGCTGCAGATCAGCATCGACGACCACAAGGCCGGCGTGCTGGGCGTGCAGCCCAGCGTCATCAACGACACCATGTCCATCGCGCTGGGCGGCGCCTACGTGAACGACTTCATCGACCGTGGCCGCGTCAAGCGCGTGCTGGTGCAGGGCGAAGGCGCCTATCGCGCCGCACCCGACAGCATCAATCACTGGTACGTGCGCAACACGGCCGGGCAGATGGTGTCGTTCTCGGCCTTTGCATCCAGCAAATGGATCAACGGCCCGCGCCAGCTGGTGCGCTACAACGGCAGCTCGGCCTACGAGATCCAGGCCGACGTGCCGCCGGGCGTCAGCTCGGGTGCCGCGATGAAGGCCATGGAGCAGGTGCTGGCCGAGATGCCGCCCGGCATCGGCTACGAATGGTCGGGCCGCAGCTACCAGGAGCGGCTGTCGGGCGACCAGGCGCCGCTGCTGTACGCCGTGTCGGTGCTGTTCATCTTCCTGTGCCTGGCCGCGCTGTACGAGAGCTGGTCGGTGCCGTTCAGCGTGATGCTGGTGGTGCCGCTTGGCATCCTGGGCGCGCTGGCCGCCAGCCATCTGGGCGGGCAGAACAACGACGTGTTCTTCCAGGTCGGCCTGCTGACCACGGTGGGCCTGTCGGCCAAGAACGCCATCCTCATCGTCGAGTTCGCGCAGACGCTGCTGGCGCGCGGCATGGGCCTGCTGGACGCGGTGCTGCTGGCCAGCCGCCAGCGCCTGCGCCCCATCCTGATGACCTCGCTGGCCTTCATGATGGGCGTGCTGCCGCTGGCCTATTCCAGCGGCGCCGGCTCGGGCTCGCAGAAGGCCATCGGCTTCGGCGTGCTGGGCGGCATGGCCAGCGCGACGGTGCTGGGCATCTTCTTCGTGCCGCTGTTCTACCTGTGGGTGCAGCGGCGCTTCGGCGGCTTCAAGAGCCACGCCGCGACCGCCGCGGAGGTGAAGGCATGAAGCGGCACGCACTGCCCCTGATCACCGCCGCCGCGCTGCTGGCGGGCTGCGGCAGCCTGGTGCCGCCCGCCGGCACCGCCACGCCGCCGCTGCGCCAGGACTTCCGTGTGGGCATGACGCCCATGGACATCCGCACCGACACGGCGAATGAGTGGGACGGCTTCTTCGCGGACGAGCGGCTGCGCAAGGTCGTGGGCATCGCGCTGACGGGCAACCGCAGCCTGCAGGCCAGCGCCGCAGCCGTGGAGCGCGTGCGCGCGCAGTACCGCATCGCCGAGGCCGGCCGCCTGCCCACCGTCAACGTCGGCGCCTCCGCCAACCGGCAGGAGACGGCTGGCAGCACGAGCACCAGCTACAGCGTCAACCTGGGCCTGGCCAGCTACGAGATCGACCTGTTCAACCGCCTGGGCAGCCTGGAGGGCGCCGCCCTGGCCCGCTACCTGGCCCAGCAGGAGACGCAGCGCGGCGCCCAGCTGAGCCTGGTTGCCGAGACGGCCAACGCCTGGCTGACGCTGGCGGCCGAGCAGCAGCGCCTGACGCTGGCCCGAAAGCTGCGCGACAGCCAGCAGCGCACGCTGAACCTGACCGAGCAGCGCCACCAGCTGGGCGCCGCGTCCGGCCTGGAGCGCGCCCGCGCCCGCACGGCCTTCGAGGCCGCCCGCGGCGATGCCACCCGCGCGCAGAGCGCCGTCACGCAGGCGCGCCTGCAGCTGGAGCTGCTGGCCGGCCAGCCGCTGCCCGACGATCTGCTGCCCGCCACGCAGGACCTGACCCCCGTCACCGCCCTGCCCGCCCTCCCGGCGGGTCTGCCGGCCGAGCTGCTGCTGCAGCGGCCCGACCTGCGCGCCGCCGAGCAGCAGCTGCAGGCCGCGGCCTTCGACGTGGGCGCCGCCCGCGCCGCGCGCTTCCCGCGCCTGACGCTGACTGCCAGCGCCGGCACGCGCAGCCCGGAGCTGGACGGCCTGTTCAAGAGCGGCACCGGCTTCTGGAGCGTGCTGCCGCAGCTGGACCTGCCGCTGTTCGATGGCGGCGCACGGGCCGCGCAGGTGGACGCCAGCGAAGCCAGCCGCCGCCAGGCGCTCGCCAGCTACGAGGGCGCACTGCAGTCCGCCTTCCGCGAGGTGGCCGATGCGCTGGCCGTGCGCGACGGCCTGGCCGAACGGCTGGACGCACAGCAGGCCCAGGTGGCCGCCGCCGCGCAGACCCTGCGCTTCGCCGAAGACAGCTACCGCCTGGGCGCCAGCAGCCAGCTGGAGCTGCTGGACGCGCAGCGCCAGTTGGCCGCTGCACAGCAGGCGCTGGTGACGCTGCGCCAGACCGAGCAGGCCAACCGCATCACGCTGCTGCGCGTGCTGGGCGGGCGCTGGGCGCCGGCAGGCGCCTGAGGCGGCCGACAAAAAAAGCCTCGGCGAGGTCGCCGAGGCTTGAAAGTCTTCGCGCCGCGCAGGGCGGGCCCGCGCGTGGACGAAGAACACCGGGAATCGGTCGGCAGGCCGGCACGGCCCGCCTGCACGGGGTCAGAACCGGCACTCGCCCGTCAGCACATAGGCCCGGCCCAGCACGTCGGCCACGCTGGTCAGGTAGCCGCGGTAGGCGGTGTGGTTGGTCAGCGGCGGCTCCTTGTCCAGCAGGTTGCTGACGCCCAGCGACAGCTTGATGTTCTTGAAGCCGCTGTACTTCAGCATCAGGTTGTACTGCGAGTAGGACGCAACCTTGCGCGGCCCGGTCGTGCCGGCGCCGGTGGCGGCCGGCAGGTTCTGGTCGACTATTCTGCTCTGGTAGCGCTGCGACAGCTGCACCATCCAGTCGGCGTTCTGCCACGCCACCTGCGCCGTGTGGCGCCAGCGGTTGTTCAGGCCGCGCGTCGCGTTGGACAGGCCCGCGTTCGGGTTCACCGGCACCACGTCGTTGTAGTAGCCCAGCGCCGATACCCAGTCGCCGTTGTTGACGCCCTCGGAGCGTGCGTCCCATTTCGTCAGGTAGGCGACGTCGATGCCGCCCGACAGCGTGCCCCAGCTCTGCTTGGGCGCGATGTACTTGAGGCTCGCGTCGATGCCGGCGCCGCGGATGGAGCCGACGTTGGACGGCGTGTTGATGACGGCGTCGCGCGAGCCCGAGGTGGACAGCACGCCCAGCGTGCCGTCGGCGTTGCGCAGGAACAGGCCCGGGTAGGTGGCGGGGTTGGCCAGGATGTAGTCGATGGCGCGGTTGCCGATGACCTCGTCGATCTGCGTGCGCCAGTAGTCCAGCGTCAGCGTCAGGTTCTTCATGGGCTCGAAGCCCATGCCGAAGGTCAGGCTGCGCGAGGTCTCGGGCTTCACGCCGGCGTTGTTGGGCACCTTGGTGATCTGGTTGTAGCCGGTCAGGCTGCAGACCAGCTCGGGCGCGAAGCCGGCCTTGGCCGTCGGCACGCCGTTGACCACGGGGCAGTTCAGCGGGTCGTTGAACACCGGGATCAGCGTGCGCTCGGTCTCCTTGGTGTAGATCTCGGGCAGGCTGGGCGCGCGGTAGCCGGTGTTGGCCGAGGCGCGCAGCACCAGGCTCTTCAGCGGCGTCCAGCGCGCGCTGAGCTTGGGGTTGATGGTGGTCTCGCCCAGGTCGCCGTACTTGTCGCCGCGCACCGAGGCGTTCAGCGTCAGCTCGCGCAGCAGCGGCGCGTCCAGCTCGGCGTACAGCGAGGTGATGGTGCGGCCGATCTGGGTGCTGGTGGCCGAGGTGGCGCCGCTGGCGAGGTTGTCGCCGCCCAGCAGGTCGATCTGGCCGTTCAGCGCCGTCGACAAGTCGTTGCCGGCCTGGCCGATGGCCTTCCAGGTGTCGCGGCGCAGCTCGCCGCCCACGGCCAGCATCATGTCGCCGCCGGCCAGCTTCATGACGGCACGTGAGAAGGTGGCGTCCAGGCTGCTGTTCTCGGCGCGGTGCAGGCGCAGCGTGCGGCCGTCCAGCGACGCGCCTGCCAGCAGTTCCAGTCCGGCGGCGTCCTGCAGGCCGAAGGGGTTGAGCTTGGGGTCGAGGAACAGCGTGCGCGACGTGGCGCCCTGCACGGTCGCGATGCCGGTGACGCTCAGCCAGCCCGAGCCGGCCTTGGTGTTGCGCTCCGAGCGGCCGTAGTTCAGGCCGGCGCGGTAGTCCCAGCTGCCCAGTGCGCCCTCGGCGGTCAGCACGAGGCGGTCGTTGCTGTGCACGTCGTTGCGGATGCGCGCGCCGGCATCGGCCACCGACCACAGCACGTCGATGGGCCGGCCGGCCAGGTTCAGCCCCGGCACCGCAGGCACCTTGCCGTTGCCCGGGTAGTAGGGGTGGGTGCTGGTCAGCCGCACCGTGGGCGCGGCCGGGTTGTTGTACTGGTCGACCTCGAATTGGCTGTGGTTGAACTCGGCCGTGATCTGGTGGTCGCCCGGCAACTGCAGCTTGCCCTGCGCGTAGAAGTTCAGGATGCCGTTCTTGTTGCTGAAGGTCGTGTACTGCGTGTTGGCGTCCAGGAAGCAAGTCTGGCGCCCCCCCGAGGTGCTGGGCACCGAGTACGGCGGCATGCAGCCGCTGGCGTACATCGGGTTGTAGCGCACCGTGCGCAGCGATGCGGTGGGGTTGGTCGGGTCGGTGAAGTTGCCGGGCGTCGCGTTCGCGCCCAGGCCCGGCGCGGTGCTGATGCCCAAGGCGGTCAGCGCGGAGCCGTCGGTCAGCTCGGGGCGGGCCGCGCGCGGCAGTTCCTCGCGCTTCTGGATGTCGAAGGCGGCATAGACGTTCCAGCGGTCCTGGGCCAGGTCGCCGATGCCGGCGATCAGGCCCAGCGCGCGTGTCGCACCGCCACCGGAACGCTCGGGCGTCATCGCCTCCAGCTTGATGCCCACACCCTTGTATGACGGCAGCGTGTAGAAGGCCTGCACACCGCCCATCGCGTCGGAGCCGTAGCTGGACGAGGCGCCGTCGCGCAGGATGTCGACGTGGCTCAGCGCCATGCGCGGCATCACGTTGACGCTGACGTACTGGTTGGTCAGCGGCTCCTTGGCCAGGCGGCGGCCGTTCAGCAGCGTCAGCGTGCGCATGGGGCCGAAGCCGCGCAGGCTGGTCATGGGGCCGGCCGTGCCGGCATTGGTGCCCAGCGAGTTCGCCTGCGGCAGCTCCAGCATCATGTCCTTCAGCTCGGTGTTGACGCGGGCGCTCAGCTCCGTCGCCTTCATCGACGTGACCGGCAGCGCGGCCTCATCGTTGATGGAGCGCCGGATGATGGAGCCGGTGATCTCGACGCGCTCGATGACCTGGGTCTCCTGGGCCTGCGCCAGCGGGTGGGTGCCGGCGAGGCTGAGCAGCGCGAGGGCGATCGCGGTCGGTCGAGCTGCCGACGGTCGGCGGGGGTGTTGCATGGCTTGTCTCCTGGGGTGGCTGGGTGGGGCGTGGCCTCTGCGTGCCTGGCCCCGGGGGTGGATCAGCGGCTGGCGCTTCGCATGCGCTCGCGGCTGTTGTTGAGGTGCATGAACATGGCGGCGCGCGCGCCGGCGGCGTCGCCGCGGCGCACGGCCTCCAGCACGGCCCAGTGCTCCTGGGCGGTGATCTCCTTGCCCGGCCGCAGCTCGGGCGACGACTCGCCGAAGCGCGCCGGCCTGGCACCGCTGCTGGCGCGACGCGTGGCCGCCTGGCGCGGGATGGTGGCGCTGCTCAGTGCGCGCAGCACATGCGAGAAGTACTCGTTGCCGGTGGCCTGGGCCAGCAGCTCGTGGAAGCGGTAGTCGGCCTCGGCCGTGGCCTCGCCGGTGGTGTGCTGGGTGTCGAAGTCGTCCAGTGCCTGCTCCATCGCCGCCAGCTGCTCGGGCGTGCGGCGCTGCGCAGCCAGCGCGGCGGCCTCGGGCTCCAGGCTCAGGCGCAGTTCCAGCATGGACAGCTTCTGCTGCAGCTTCAGCTCGGCGCCCGCAGCCTGTGGCAGCGGCGGCACGTCCACCTTGGGCGCCAGCACGAAGCTGCCCACGCCCTGCTGCGTGCGCAGCAGGCCGCTGGCCTGCAGCCGCGAGATCGCCTCGCGCACGACGCTGCGGCTGACGCCGAACTCCTGCATCAGCACCGGCTCGGGCGGCACGCGCTCGCCGGGCTTGAGCGCGCCGCTGGCGATGCGCTCCGAAATACCGTCCACCACGCGCTGCGACAGGCTGGGGGCACGACCGGACGATGAAGTGGGGCTGGTGTTCATAAGCGTGTTTGGCGCCGCCCAAGTCATCAGACGACTGATGTCAGTATAGGCAAGTCATCCGATCTGTGAAGGCGTTGTTTCAAGCAGATTATCGTGGTTTTCCCTTGAAAACATGGCAATCACACTCGCCATGTGTACACTTCAAGTCATCAGACGACTGATGGGAAATGCAAGACCATGATCAAGATTGAAAGCGTGCGCGCCGTTGAGTTCACCCATCCCACGCGGCGCTCGGTGGACGCGGCGGGCCACTCGCACCCGGGCCCGCTGGGCACCGGCCACATGGCGCTGCTGAGCATCCGCAGCACCGATGGCGTGGAAGGCCACTGCTTCGCGCCGCCGCAGGTGGTGCGCCCGCATGTGCTGAACCAGTTCGTGCGCCGCGTGCTGGTGGGCGGCGATGCGCTGCACCGCGAGAAGCTGTGGGCCGAGCTGGAGCACTGGCAGCGCGGCAGCGCCGGCCAGCTGACCGACCGCGCGCTGGGCGCCGTCGACAGCGCGCTGTACGACCTCATCGGCCGCACGCTCAAAGTCCCGGTCTACCAGCTGCTGGGCGGCTACCGCGACAAGATCCCCGCCTATGGCAGCACGATGTGCGGCGACGAGCTGCAAGGCGGCCTGTCCACGCCCGAGGAGTACGCGGCCTTCGCCGTGCAACTGGTGGAGCGCGGCTACAAGGCCATCAAGCTGCACACCTGGATGCCGCCGGTCGCGTTCGCGCCCAGCCCGGCGATGGACATCAAGGCCTGCACGGCCGTGCGCGAGGCCGTGGGGCCGGACATCGCGCTGATGCTGGACGGCTACCACGAGTACAGCCGCACCGACGCGCTGCGCATCGGCCGCGCGCTGGAGGAGCTGGACTTCACCTGGTTCGAGGAAATGATGAACGAGCAGAGCACGGCGTCCTACGCCTGGCTGGCCGGGCAGCTCAGCATCCCCATCCTTGGGCCGGAAAGCCTGTCGGGCAAGCACTACGCGCGCGCCGGCTGGGTCACGGCGGGCGCCAGCGACATCCTGCGCGCCGGCGTGACCGGCTGCGGCGGCATAGGCCCGACGATGAAGGTCGCAGCGCTGGCCGAGTCCTTCGGGATGTTCTGCGAGGTGCACGGCAACGGCGCACCCAACCTGGCCGTGTGCGGCGCGATCCGCAACTGCCGCTGGTACGAGCGCGGCCTGCTGCACCCCTTCCTGGACTACGAGGAAGTGCCGGCCTACCTGAACGCCATCGTGGACCCGATGGACAAGGACGGCTACGTGTCGCTGCCGCAGGCGCCGGGCCTGGGCGAAGACATCAACTTCGACTACATCGCCCGCAACACAGTCGCGACGTACTGAGCGCCATGCTGCCTGCATCGCATCTGCCGCTGCGCCGGCGCCAACTTGCAGCGTTGCCCGCGCTGGCCGCGGCGACCTGGGGCGGTCTGGCCCACGCCGCGTCGCCCGACGATCAGCTGCTGGTCGGCATGAGCATGAACAACCTGCTGTCGCTGGACCCGGCCGCCGCCACCGGCCTGGACGCGGTGACCGTGGCCTGCAACCTCTACGACAGCCTGCTGGAAGTGGACGCGCACGACAGCACGCGGCTGCTGCCCAGCCTGGC
Organism: uncultured Comamonadaceae bacterium; assembly: GCA_965650725.1. Lineage (GTDB taxonomy): Bacteria > Pseudomonadota > Gammaproteobacteria > Burkholderiales > Burkholderiaceae_C > Pelomonas. Next base: position 10,313 of record CBFGPX010000057.1, read on the forward strand.
GCAGAGCTGGGAGGTCGGCAACGGCGGCCGGCGGCTGACGCTGCGGCTGCGCGACGGCCTGCGCTTCGCCAGCGGCCGGCCGCTGACGGCAGCACATGCGGCCTGGTCGCTGCAGCGCGTGCTGAAGCTCAACCTCGCGCTGGCCAGCGTCTGGAAGAGCTACGGCTACACGGCCGCCAACGCGCCGGCGCTGATCCGCGCCGAGGACGCACAGACGCTGGTCATGGACCTGCCCCAGCCCACCGACCCGGTGCTGGTGCTGATGACGCTGGCCACGTCCATGAGCGGCTACGTCATCGACCGCGACGCCGTGCTGCCGCACGAGGTGCGCGGCGACCTCGGCAATGCCTGGCTGACCACGCACGCCGCCGGCTCGGGCGCCTTCGAGCTGGAGGAGTGGCGGCCCAAGGAGCTGCTGACCATGCGCCGCTCCGCCAACTACTGGCAGGCACCGGCCAGGCTGCGCCGTGTCGTCGTGCGTCACATGACCGAGTCGCAGACGCTGCGGCTGATGCTCACGCGCGGCGACCTGGACGTGGCCGGCGGCATGTCGGCCCCCGACGTGCGCGCGCTCGCCAAACGCCCCGAGCTGATGATCGACAGCGTGCGCCGTTCGACGATGTACTACGTGGCCGTCAACGCCCGCCACCCGCGGTTTTCCGACGAGCGCGTGCGCCGCGCGGTGCTGCGCCACCTGATCGACTTCCAGGGCGTCGCCACCGGCGTGCTGCCCTTCTACGGCGAGCTGCAGATGCGGCCGGTGCCCATGGGCCTGCCCGCGTCGCTGCCCCAGCCCGGCTACGCCTTCAGCCCACAGGCCGCGCGCCGGCTGCTGGCCGAGGCCGGGCTGCCGGACGGCTTCGACACCACCATCCGCGTCATCGCCGAGGCGCCGTTCACCGGCATCGCCACCAGCCTGCAGGCCACGCTGGCGCAGGCCGGCATACGCGCCAGCATCCTGCCCGGCACCGGCAACCAGGTCTACGGCGCGATGCGCGAACGCAATTTCGAGATCGTCGTGGGCCGCGGCGGCGGCGGCGCCGAGGCCCACCCGCACTCCAGCCTGCGCGCGCTGGTCTACAACCCCGACAACCGCGACAGCGCGCGGCTCAGCAACTTCCAGGGCTGGCGCACCGGCCATGCCGACGCCGAGCTGAACCGCATCATCGAGCTGGCGCTGCTGACGCCCGACCCCGCCGAGCAGACCGCGCTGTACCGCCAGGCGCAAGCGCGGCTGGACGTGCGCGTCGCCGCCATCCAGCCCATCGCGCAGATGCTGGACACGCAGGTCGTGCGCCGCGCGGTGCAGGGCTATGTCGGCCACCCCAGCGGCGCGACGCGGTTGCGCGAGGTCTACAAGGTGAGCAAGCCATGACGATGAAGTCCCGCTGGATACGCGGCACGACCAGCGCGGCAATGGCCTTGCTGGGCCTGCTGCTGCTGACCTTCATGATCGGCCGCGTGATGCCGCTGGACCCGGTGCTGGCCATCGTCGGCCCCGACGCCGACCGCGCCACCTACGCGCAGGTCTACAAGCAGCTCGGCCTGGACCGGCCGCTGTGGGCGCAGTTCGGCCGCTACCTGGGCGACCTGTTCCAGGGTGACCTGGGCCACGCGCTGCTGACCGGCAAACCGGTCACCGAAGACCTGGCCCGCGTGCTGCCCGCCACGCTGGAGCTGGCCACGCTGGCCATCCTGCTGGGCGCGCTGCTCGGCGTGCCACTGGGGGTGTGGGCTGCCAGCAACCACAAGCGCTGGCCCGACCACGTCGCCCGCGTGCTGGGCCTGGCCGGCCATTCCACGCCGGTGTTCTGGTTCGGCATGATGGGCCTGCTGGTGTTCTACGCCTGGCTGGGCTGGGCCGGCGGCATCGGCCGCATCGGGCTGGGCTACGAGGGCGCCGTTCCGCGGGTGACCGGCCTGATGCTGGTGGACACGCTGCTGGCCGGCGACGTCGACGCCTTCCGCGACGCGCTGCGCCACCTGCTGCTGCCGGCCTGCGTGCTGGGTCTGCACTCGATGGCTTACCTCAGCCGCATGACGCGCAGCTTCATGCTGGCGCAGCTCACGCAGGAGTACATCACCACGGCCCGCGTCAAGGGCCTGAGCCGGCGGCAGGTCGTCTGGGGCCATGCCTTCCTGAACATCCGCGTGCAGCTGCTGACCATCCTCGCGCTGGCCTACGGCGGCCTGCTGGAGGGCGCGGTGCTGGTGGAGACCGTGTTCGGCTGGCCCGGCTTCGGCAGCTACCTGACCGGAAGCCTGCTGCTGGGCGACATGAATGCGGTGATGGGATCGGTGCTCGTCGTGGGTCTGATCTTCGTCGCGCTGAACCTGACCGCCGACGCGCTGTACCGCGTCTTCGACCCGAGAGCCCGCACATGAGCACGACCGCACTGCCCTCCCCTGCAGGTGGCGCCTTTCAGGCCTGGCGCCGCGACGCCGGCGCCACGGTCGCCAAACTGCTGGCCAACCCGCTGACGGCCGTCGGCGTCGCCATCATCGGCGTGCTGATTCTGGTGGCCATCTTCGCGCCGTGGATCGCGCCGCACGACCCGCTGCGGCAGGACCTCGGTGCCGCGCTGCTGCCGCCGAGCGCCACCCACTGGTTCGGCACCGACGAGTTCGGCCGTGACGTGTTCAGCCGCCTCGTGCACGGCACGCGCATCACGCTGTTCATCGTCACGCTGGTCACCGTCGTCGTCGGCCCGCTGGGCATGGCGGTGGGCGTCGTGTCGGGCTACTTCGGCGGGCGCGTGGACGCGGTCTGCATGCGCATCGCGGACGTGTTCCTGTCATTCCCCAGCCTGGTGCTGGCGCTGGCCTTCGTCGCCGCCCTGGGCCCAGGGCTGGACCATGCCGTGCTGGCCATCGCGCTGACCGCCTGGCCGCCCATCGCGCGGCTGGCCCGCGCCGAGGCGATGACGCTGCGCCAGGCCGACTTCATCGTCGCCGCGCAGCTGCAGGGCGCCTCGCACATCCGCATGCTGTTCAAGCACGTGGCGCCGCTGTGCCTGCCCTCGGTGCTGGTGCGGCTGACGATGAACATGGCCTCCGTCGTGCTGACCGCCGCGGGCCTGGGCTTCCTGGGCCTGGGCGCGCAGCCGCCGCTGCCCGAGTGGGGCGCCATGATTTCCGAAGGCCGCCGCTACATGCTGGACAGCTGGTGGACCGTGGCCGCGCCCGGCGCCGCCATCCTGGCCGTCAGCATGGCCTTCAACCTGCTGGGCGACGGCCTCAACGACGCGCTCGATCCGCGCCAAGCGTCATGACTGAACAACAAGCTCTGCTCCAGGTCGAGAACCTGTGCATCGCCTATGGCGCCACGCCCGTCGTGCACGGCGTGTCCTTCGCGCTGGGCCGCGAGAAGCTCGCGGTCGTCGGCGAGTCGGGCTCCGGCAAGACCACCGTGGGCCGCGCGCTGCTGCGCCTGCTGCCGCGCCAGGCGCGCATCACGGCCGACCGGCTGGACTTCGACGGCCGCCCCCTGCTGCAGGCCGGCGAGGCCGACATGGAGGCGCTGCGCGGCCGCCAGCTGTCCATGATCATGCAGGATCCCAAGTACTCGCTGAACCCTGTCATGAGCATCGGCCGGCAGATCGCCGAGGCCGTACAGCGCGGCAGCAAGCAGTCGCGCGCCGAGTGCGACGAACGTGTGGAGCAGTTGCTGGCCCGCGTGCACATCCGCGACCCGAAGCGGGTGGCGGGCCAGTACCCGCACGAGCTGTCCGGCGGCATGGGCCAGCGCGTGATGATCGCGATGATGCTGGCGCAGAAACCGCGGCTGCTGATCGCCGACGAGCCGACGTCGGCGCTGGACGTGTCGGTGCGCCAGGAGGTGCTGAACCTGCTGGACGAACTGGTCGCCGAGCAGGGCCTGTCGCTGCTGTTCATCAGCCACGACCTGAACCTGGTGGGCCGCTTCTGCGACCGCGTGCTGGTGATGTACGCCGGCCGCGTCGTCGAGTCGCTGAAGGCGTCCGAGCTGCACCAGGCGCAGCACCCTTACACCCAAGGCCTGATGGCCTCGCTGCCCAGCTTGCGCCACCGCCGCGCCGTGCTGCCCGTGCTGCAGCGCGATGCCGCCTGGAGTGCCGCATGAACGACGACCTGATGCTGTCGGTGAAGGGCCTGACGCTGTCCTTCGGAGAAGGCGCCGAGGCGCGCCAGGTGCTGCACGGCGTGGATCTGGAACTGCCCCGCGGCCAGGCCTTCGGGCTGGTGGGCGAGTCCGGCTCCGGCAAGACCACCGTGCTGCGCTGCCTGGCCGGCCAGTACCGGCACTGGCAGGGCCAGGTCGCCATCGACGGTCGCAACTACCAGGGCGAGCGCAGCCCGGTGCACGCGCGCCGCGTGCAGATGGTGTTCCAGGACCCCTACGGCTCGCTGCACCCGCGCCACACCGTGCACACGGCGCTGGCCGAGCCGCTGCGCGTGCAGGGCCAGCGCGACATCGACGACCGCGTGGACGACGTGCTGCAACAGGTGGGCCTGCCCACGGCCTTCCGCTTTCGCTACCCGCACCAGATCTCCGGCGGCCAGCGCCAGCGCGTGGCCATCGCGCGCGCGCTGATCCTGCGGCCGCCGCTGCTGCTTCTGGACGAGCCCACGTCGGCGCTGGACGTGTCCGTGCAGGCCGAGGTGCTGAACCTGCTGGCCGAACTGCGCCAGCGCCATGGCCTGACCTACCTGCTGGTCAGCCACGACCTGGGCGTGGTCGCCCACCTGTGCGAGCACCTGGCCGTCATGCAGCAGGGCCGCATCGTCGAGACGCTGAGCAGCGACGCGCTGTGCCAGGGCGGTGCGCAACACGCCTACACACAGGCGCTGGTGGCGGCGGCCGGAGACTGACAGCCGGCGTCTCGGCCGCCCCATACCTCATCACTCCGGGAAGGCCTTGCTCAGCGCTTCGAGCTGCTGCTGGGTGACGGCCATCATGAAGCCGTGGCGCAGCGTCGCCGGCATCTCGAAGCGGTTCCACGCCTTGACGCCCGAGTTGCCCCAGACCTCGATCCACGGCCCTTCCAGCCGCGGTGCCATCGACAGGCCGTAGCTGGTGCCGGCGTACTGCTCGTAGTACATCAGCCAGTCCTGTCCGTTGGGCGCGCGGATCAGCGTCGGCGCCTCGCGGAAGGCCGGGCTCAGCGGCGGGCCGGGCTCGGGGTACGGGCCCAGCAGATTGGCGCCGCAGCTCATGCGGACCGTCTTGCCGGTGGTCCAGATGTAGGACGGGAAGCGCTCGTCCTTGACGACCGCGCAGTAGCCGCCGGCCGGGTTGTCGACGAGGAACACGTCGATGGTGGCCATGTCCCAGTCGAACAGGCGCTTGGGCGCCGCCTTGAACTCGCGCAGGTCCGGCGACGTGACGTACAGCGTGCGCTGGCTGGACCAGTAGCGCTCGGGGTCGTCGGTGGAGCCCGGCACATTGGGCGTGTGCCACATCAGCACGAACTGCTTCGACGGCTTGTCGAAGAACAGCTTGGGCGCGCCGATGCGCTGCAGCGTGTGCGGATGGCCCTTGACGCCCGACAAGTCGGGCTTGTAGGTGCCGAACTTCGTCCACTTCACGAGGTCGTCGGACACCCAGAAGCGGATCTCCGGATCGTCGTCGCTCTGGTTGCCGACGAGGTAGTAGCGGCCGTCGCCGCCCTGTACGATGAAGGGGTGGCCGTGGTAGTCCTCGTTGACGGCCTTGCCGCCGTTGAGGCGCTTCCAGTGCAGGCCGTCGGTGCTGACGGCGTAGTGCAGCACGCCGTAGCGGGCATGCGTCATGTGGGCGAACAGGTAGCCGCCCGGGGCGGGCTCGGCCGCATGGGCAACGCCTGCAGCGAGCAGCAGGCCGGCGAGCCAGGTTTTCAACTTCATCATCGATCTCCTTCTGATTTGCGGGCCGAGCGCCGGGCCGCTCCCAAGCAGGCCCGTCTGGCGATGTGCATGCGGCTCGATGCCGCATGCATCGCCGTCCCCTCGGGGGACCGACCAGGCTTGCCGGCGTTCAGCCGGAGCAAGACTGGGCGAGGGGCGCGCGTCACGGTGCCGAAAGCTGCCAACGCTGGCAATCGCCGCCGAGCCATTCCCACTGGGCCACGTTGGCACCGTTGGCTGTCGAGCAGCCAGCCACGTCCAGCACGCGGCCGCTGTGCTTGTTGATGAGGCGCACATAGCCGCTGCCCACGTTCTCTATGCCCCAGCGCTGCGCGGCCGCGTTGTTGGCGGTCCATTGGCGCACGTTGGCGCCCATCTGCAGCGACGCGTCCTGCAAGTCCAGCTTCAGGCCGCTGTTGACCGACGTGAACTCGTAGAAGCCGTCGGCCGTCTGCGCGACGTTCCAGCGCTGGCAGTTGGCGCCGCTGTAGGGCCACTGCTGGACGTTGCCGCCAGCGGCGGTGGAGCAGGCGTTCACGTCCAGCGCCTGGGTGCTGTGCCTGGCGATGACCTTGTAGGTGGCGTTGGCCGCCGAGTTGGGACTGACGCGCTCGAAACGCCAGCGTTGGCAGTCGCCACCTATCCACGTCCACTGCTGCACGTTGGCGCTCGTCGCCGTGGAGCAGGCATTCACGTCCAGCACGAGGTTGCTGTTGTGGTTGATGACGCGAAAGTGGCCATCGCCCACGGGCTCGATGCGCCACTTCTGGCAGTTCAGGCCGTTGACCGTGTACTGCTGCACATTGCCGCCGGCCGCCGTGGAGCAGCCGTTCACGTCCAGCGCCTGGCCGCTGTGCTGCGCGGTGATGGTGTAGATGCCGTTGGCCGCGTTGGTGACCTTCCAGCGCTGGCAGTCGCCGCCTATCCATGTGTACTGCGCCACGTTGGCGCCCGGCGTCGTGGTGCAGCCGGCCACGTCCAGCACCTGGTTGCTGTGCTTGGCGACGATGCGGTAGACGCCGTCGGCCACCGGGTGGTGCAGCGGTGCGCTGGCGAACTGCATGCGGCAGCCCAGGTTGGCCATCTGCAGCACGCGCTGGTTGTCGCTGGAGGCCAGCAGCTGCGCGCTGTAGTTGGTGCAGGCGTCGCCGCCGGTCAGGATGGGCGTGGCCAGCGGCGTGGCCGCCTCGGTCCACGGCCCCGCGGCGCCATTGGTGCTGAAGAAATAGACGCGGCCCGTCGCATCCTCGTTGATGCTGTTGTTGCTGTTGCGCTTCAGCACCTGGGCGGTGAGCAGCAGGCGGCCCTGCGGGCTGCCGTCGTTCATCCACGTGATGGTGGGCGTGTGGCTGAAGTGGTGGCCGGCGGTGGACTCCACCCGCTGCCCCAAGTTGCTGGCCGTGCCCCAGCTGCTGCCGTTGCTGGACGTGCGCGTGTAGACGTCGCAGGCGCGCGAGCCGCAGATCTCGTAGCTCATCACGTAGCTGCCGTTCGGCAGCTTGCGCACCACCGGCATGCCGGGGCGCAGGTCGCCGCCGTCGCTGATGGCAACGTCGAACACGTCGGCGCCCCAGGTCAGGCCACCGTCCATCGAGACCTTGTGCGCGATGAGCTGGTTGTAGCCGCCGGCCTTGTACTCCTCGGTGGCGTAGAACATCACGAGCCGGCCGGCGCTGTCGACGGTGAACTCGGGCTCCCAGATGCCGGTGCTGCCGGTGGCTGCCACGGCGTGCTGGGTCCACGTGCGGCCCTGGTTGGTGCTGCGGTAGATGCGCAGCGCGAAGGCCGTGCCGTTGCGGCCGGTGGTGGCCCAGAACAAGGTGCCGGCCGCGGTGCTGCCCAGTTGCTGCGGCACCTCCCACAGCGTGCTGCAGCAGTGCCAGGTCTCGGGCGACGGCACCGTGATGCTGCCGACCTGGGCCCACGTGGCGCCGTCGTTGGTGGATTCGTAGATCGCCGACTGGGTGCCGTCGAAGTCGTGCGAGGCCAGCAGCCGGCCGTTGGCGCCGCCGCTGGCGGCCAGCCGGATCATGCGTGGGTAGAAGCTGTCCTGCGTCGTGTTCAGCACCGTCTCGGCCGCGCGGGCCGGGGTGCCAAGCAGCAGCGCGCACAGCGCAATCGTCAATACAAAGAACGCTCTCATGCCTGTCTCCTGTTGATTGGACGAGGCGGCTCTGTCGGCCGCTCAGCGGGAGCCCCCAAAGAAACGATCAGCGACCGAAGCGGATCAGCGCCTGGTTGGCCTTCCTGACCTGCTCGAAGTCCAGCTTCTGCACGCGCCGGTCGTAGGTGAAGAAGCCGTTCAGCTCCTCCTCCACGTCGGTGGTCTCGGTGTAGACCGCGGCACTCAGGCCTTGCGTGGCGGCGTACTCGCGCAGCTTGGCGGCCTGCTCCACGTAGACCTTGGTGACGGCCTCCTTGCTGTCGTACAGCAGGTAGCAGCACTTGGAGTCGGGCCGGTACATGTGGCCCGGCGTGCGCAGGCTGTTGCCGCCGTACTCGCCCAGCACGGCGATGCGGCCGGGCTGCCAGTTCACCGGCTGCGGGCCGGGGTAGTCGTGCAGGTCGATGACGTCGCCGCCGCCCTGGTCATGCGGCTCGAAGTTGATGCCGGAGTGCGTGTTGATGAGGCGCGTCGGGTCCAGCGCCTTGAACACGTCGGACATGCGGCGGTGGTCGAAGTCGCCCCAGCTCTCGTTGAAGATCACCCATGACACGATGGACGGAACCGAGCGCAGCTGGTCCACGATTTCACGCATCTGGCCCTCGGTGCGGCTGCGGATGGCCAGGTCCTTCTCGGCGTCCCAGGCCTGCGGCATGTCCTGCCACACCAGCAGGCCCAGCTTGTCGGCCCAGTAGAACCAGCGCGCCGGCTCCACCTTGATGTGCTTGCGGACCATGTTGAAGCCCAGGTCCTTGGTGGCCTGCAGGTCGAACTTCAGCGCCTCGTCGGTAGGCGCGGTGAACAGACCGTCGGGCCA
>CBFGPX010000058.1:0-19068 GCA_965650725.1 uncultured Comamonadaceae bacterium
TCTACCTGTTCGAGCGCGACTGCTCCGTGCAGCGCCGCCACCAGAAGGTGCTGGAGGAAGCGCCCGCACCCGGCATGACGCCGGAGCGCCGCGCGCAGATGGGCGAGGCCGCCGTGGCCGCTGCGAAGGCAGTGGGCTATGTCGGCGCCGGCACGGTGGAGTTCATCGCCGAGCAGGACGGCCGCTTCTACTTCATGGAGATGAACACGCGGCTGCAGGTGGAGCATCCGGTCACGGAAGCGATCACGGGGCAGGACCTTGTGGAGTGGCAGCTGCGCGTCGCATCGGGCGAACCGCTGCCGCTGAAGCAGCACGAGTTGCGCATGCACGGCCACGCCATCGAGGCTCGCATCTGCGCCGAGAACCCGGACGCCGGCTTCCTGCCCGCCACCGGCACGCTGGACGTAGCACGCTGGCCTTCGCACGTGGCCTTCCAACGTGGCGACGTGCGCATCGATGCCGGCGTGCGCGAGGGCGATGCCATCAGCCCTTATTACGACTCGATGATCGCCAAGCTCATCGTCTCGGGCGAGGACCGCGCGCAGGCGCTGGCCCGGCTGGATGCGGCGCTACGCGACACGCACATCGTCGGCCTGCAGACCAACGTCGCCTTCCTGCGCCGCTGCGCAGCAACGGCCTCGTTCTCCGGCGCCGACCTCGACACCGGCCTCATCGAGCGCGAGAAGGCGGTGCTGTTCGATCAGCCCGGCCTGCCGCTGCGCGTGTCGGCCGCGGCTGTCGTGGCCCACACGCTGGCCGTCGAAGCCGCCACGCAGGGCACCGACCCGTGGAGCGCCCGCGACGGCTTCCGCCTGTTCGGCTCGGCCGCGCGCCGTTTCGACCTGGCAGCGGGTGACGCGCACCACGAGGTGCTGCTGTCCCGCCACCACCGCGGTGGCATGACGCTGACCGTCGAAGGCGAGGCGATCGAGTTCGCCGTGAAGTCCAGCGACGCCGAGACACACGAACTGTTTCTCGGCACCGACCGCATCCGCGTGAAGACCTATGCGCAGGGTGAGCGCGTCGCCGTCTTCGCCGCGACCGGCTCCGCCGTGCTGACCGAGGTGGACCTCATCGCCCACGCCGGCGACGGCCCGAGCGAAGGCGGTCGCCTCACGGCGCCCATGCCCGGCAAGCTCATCGCCTTCCTGGCCAAGGCCGGCGACACCGTCACCAAGGGCCAGCCGCTGGCCGTCATGGAGGCGATGAAGATGGAGCACACGATCTCGTCGCCGCGCGATGGCAAGGTCGCCGAGTTGCTGTTCGCCATCGGCGACCAGGTCAGCGACGGCGCCGAACTTCTCAAACTGGAAGCCTGAGCATGGCCCTGCCCTCGCACGTCAAGATCCTCGACGTCGGCCCGCGCGACGGGCTGCAGAACGAGAAGGACAACGTCGCCACCGAGCACAAGGCGCAGCTGGTGGCGATGCTGCAGGACGCCGGCCTGAACGAGATCGAGGTCACCAGCTTCGTCAGCCCGAAGTGGGTGCCGCAGATGGGCGACAACGCCGCCGTCATGGCGGCCATCGCGCGCAAGGCGGGCGTGCGCTATTCGGTGCTGGTGCCCAACCTGAAGGGGCTGGAGCCGGCGCTGGCCGCCAGGCCCGACGAGATCCTGGTCTTCACCGCGGCCAGCGAGGCCTTCACGCAGAAGAACATCAACTGCTCCATCGCCGAGAGCCTGGAGCGCTTTGCGCCCGTCATAGAGGGCGCGCACGCGGCCGGCGTGAAGGTGCGCGCGGCGCTGTCGTGTGCGCTGGGCTGCCCGTATGAAGGCGACATCACGGCGGACCAGGTGGAAGCCGTCGTGAGGCCGCTGCGCACGCTCGGCGTGGACGCGATCGACATCGCCGACACCATCGGCGTCGGCACGCCGCGCAAGGTACAGCTCGCGATGGAACGGGCGCTGAAGCACTTCCCGTTGGCCGAAGTCTCGGGCCACTTCCACGACACCTATGGACAGGCGCTGACCAACATCTACGCGAGCATGGAGCTGGGCATCCACAGCTTCCACGCCAGCGTGGCCGGCCTGGGCGGCTGCCCCTATGCCAAGGGCGCGACCGGCAATGTGGCGACCGAGGACGTCGTGTTCATGCTGGACGGCCTCGGCATCACGACCGGCATAGCCCTAGACAAGCTCGTGGACGCCGGCGCCTTCATCTCGAACGTGCTGGGCCGCCCACCGGTTTCGCGCGTCGCGCGGGCGGTACTGGCCAAGCGCGCTAGCTGATCCGGTCCAGCGCGTTCTCGATCTGCCCGCGCTCGTGGTCGCCCAGGCCGCGGCCGGCGCGGCGCAGGCGGGCTATGAGGGCCGCATCCACCGGCTTGGCCTGCCCCAGCCGCTCCGCCACGCGCAGCAGCACCTGCAGACGCTCGAAGCCGCTATCCATGCCCTCGGCGCTGGCCAGCACACGCTCCAGGCCCGCCAGGCCCAACTTGGGCCGGTCCAGCAGCAGGTTCAAGGCCTCGCGCCGCTCGAAGCCGCCCGAGATGCCGCCGGCCACGCCGACATAGGCGTCCACGAGCGAGGCCTCATCGCCCTGCAGCCGGCGCGCGACGGCGCCCAGCGCCTCGCGCTTCTCGAAGTCACCCTGCAGCCGCTGCGCCGCGTGCAGCGCCGCGGCCAGCACGGCGGGTTGCGGTGTGGCCGCGACCTGCGTGTCGATCGCCGAGCGCAGCTCGAAGTCCCCCCCGATGCGGCCCACCGCCTCACCCCAGGCCGCCAGCACGGCGGGGCTGTCGATCAGCCGCGGCGCGAGCGCACCCAGCGCCTCGCGGCGCTCGAAGTCGCCGTCGATGCCGCCCGCCACCTTCAGCCAGGCCAGTTGCTGCGGCTCGGCCAGCGGCAGCGTCGCGAGGGACTGCAAGGCCTCGCGCCGCTCGAACCCGCCCTCGATGCGGGCCACCGCCGCAATGACGCGGTCCTGCGCGGCGGCCGGCAGCGGCTGGCCCAGGGCCACCAACGCCTCCACGCGACGGCGTCGCGAGTGGTCCTCGGCCGCGCGCTCCACATCAGCCAGCACGGCCTCCATGCCACCGCGCTCGAACAGGCGCTGCGCACGCACCTTGGGGTCGGTCAGGTGCTCGGCCATGCGCTGCACGGCCTGGCCCCACCACACGCGGGCCGCGTCATCCATGGGCCGGGCCTCGCGGCCCTCGCGGTACTCGCGCCGGATGCGGCCCTCGCCCATGGACGTGAGCGTCATCTCGCGTGTCAGCCCGCCTTCGCGATGGCGCACGGTGAGCGTGCCGGTCAGCGTCTTGACGTCGTCCTCGGCGTCGTTGAAACCCACCTTGCCGTCCAGCGTCACCGCGAAGCTGCCGCCGGGGTAGCGGCTGACCAGGCGCGTGCCGGGGCGCATGAAGACAGGCGTGCTCAGCTCGTCCAGCCCGAAGCGCTCCAGCAGCTCGCGCCCGTCGGTGCGGCTGACCACCACGGCCGGCAGCGAGACCAGGGCGCCTACCATGGCTGCCACCAGACCCCAGCGCAGCGCACGGCGTTCGCGCGGCGCGTCCTCGCCCTCGGGCTTCAGCAGGCGGCGCACGCGGGCGAACAGCGGCGATCCAGCGCTCGCTGCGCCGCAAGCGAGCGCCGGGCCGTGGCGACCACCGTGGGCCTTCAGCGCCTCGGCGCAGCGCAGCAGGCTCTGCGCCAGCGCCAGGCGCTGACCGGCCGGCGCAGCGGCCGCGGCGTCGCACGCCAGCTCGGCCAGCAGGTCCAGGCGCCGCAGCGCGATGCGGTTCAGCACCTGCGGCCACAGCAGGGCCTGCATGGCGGCGGCGAGCAGGCGCCAGGCCGGGTCGCGGCGGCGCAGGTGGGCCAGTTCGTGGCCCAGCACGGCGCGGGCCTCGTCATCGGGCAGGTCCAGGCACCAGGCCGGCAGGCACAGCTGGCGGCCGGGCGCCAGCAGCGGGCTGGCCCAGCCGGCGCGCGCGTGGCGAAGCTGGGGCTGCGGCACCCGCATGTCCGCCGCGAGGCGCGCGGCCAGCGCCTGCCAGCGCGGATCGGCCACGGCGGGCAGGCGGCGCACGGTGCGGCACAGCCAGGCCCACTGCAGCACCAGCGCGGCGGCCATCAGCACGGCGCCCAGCAGCCAGGCGGCGACCAGGCCGACGGCCAGGTCATGGGCCTGCGGCGCGAAGCGCGTCGTGATCGGCAGCGCGCCCAGCTGCGCGGTGGGCCCTGCGGGCTCGACCGCCTGCACGACCGTGGGCACGGCCTGCGCCGCGACAGGCGCCGGGGCGGGCTCGGCGACCAGCGACGGCCGCACGGGGTCCACCGCCACGGAGGCCGCCACCGACGGCAGCAAGGGCAGGCTGGCGCTCACCAGACCACCCAGCAAAGCCAGACGCCACAGCGTCTCCTGCGTGGACGTGGCCAGGCGCGCCAGACCGCCGGCACGCTCGACCGCCCACAGGCCCGCGATCAACAGGCTGCTGTGCAGCAGGTAGCTGCACAGCCAGGTCAGCAGCACATCGGTCATCGCGTCTCTCCCTTGCGTTGCTTCAGCAGCGTCTGCAGCTCGGCCAGCTCCTGGGCGTCGACGCCACGGGCATCCAGCAGGTGGCTGACCAGCGCGCTGGCTCGGCCGGCAAACAGGCTGTCCAGCAGGCTGCCCACCATGGAGCGCTGCACCTCGCTCTCGCTGACGAGGGGCGTGTACAGCAGCGCCCGGCTCTCGCGGCGGCTGCTGAGCAGGCCGCGCTTTTCCAGCCGGGTCAGCAAGGTCGCCACCGTCGTGTGCGCCAGGTCGCGCTCGCCACGCAGCGCTTCGGCCACCTCGGCCGTGCTGGCCTCGCCGCGTGCCCACAACACGCGCATCAGGCTGAGCTGCAGCTCGCTCAGCGACACGTCGCCGCTGCCGATGTCCTCGTCCATTTGGCAAACTTCTACAGTTGTCGTACTACAAATGTAGAAGATCAATCGCCTGGCGCGCAAGTGCCTTTTGGCAGGGGCGGCCGAGCATCGCCGGGCGATCCTGCAGCCCCTAGACTCGCCGGCCCTTTCGCCCATCTCGAGACATGCCTTCGTCCACCCTTGTCAGCCTCGACCTGTTCCTGCGCGCCGCCGCCATCGGCCAGGTGCTGCTGGTGGCGGCGGTGCACCTGCGCGGGCCGCTGCAGCGCGGCGAGGGCGGGCTGATGGCGGTGGGCCTGTGCCTCGTGGCACAACTGCTGCTGGGCGCCACGGCGGACGCACCCGGCGTCTGGCGCCACCTGCTGCTCGTGTTCACCGACGCATCGGCCTATGCCGTCTGGTTCGCCGCGCTGACCGCCATCGACGATCGCTTCGCCACAGCCCGCTGGTCAGCGGGTGTGAAGCTCGCGCTCGCGGTGCTGGCGGTCTGGCATGTCTATTTCTTCGGCGTGCTCGGTGGCGAGGGACCCTACCACGCGGCCAACCACGTCATCGCCGTGATCCTGCTCTTGCACGTCATTGCGGTGGCACTGCTGGGCTGGCGCGACGACCTGATCGACAGCCGCCGCCGCACGCGCTTGCTCATCGCCGGCATGATCAGCGCCTACGGCATCGTCCTGGCAGCGGCCCAACTGGTCGGCAACGAATGGCGCGACAGCGACGCCTTCAGCCTGGCGAACGCGGCCTTGAGCTTCGCCGGCACCCTGATGTTCGGCCGCCACGTACTGCGGCGCCCCATGCCGGCCGCCCCCGTGCCTCAACAGCCTGTGTCGTCTGCGCCTGACGCGCCCCCGCCGCCCGAGGTGCCCGCCGAATTGCGGGCGCTGAACCACAAGCTCGACGCCTTCCTCCAGAGCGGTGGCTACACGCGGGCCAACCTCACGATCACGGCGCTGGCCGACGCGCTCGGATGCACGGAGCACCGGCTGCGCCGCCTCATCAACGGTGGCCTGGGCCATCGCAACTTCAGCGATTTCCTCAACAAGCACCGTGTTGCCGAGGCCTGCCGCCAGCTTGCGGACCCGCAACTCGACACGCCCGTGCTGACGATGGCGCTGGACCTCGGCTACGGTTCCATCGGCCCGTTCAACCGGGCGTTCAAGGCGCAAACGGGGCTGACGCCCACCGAATTCCGCGACGCTGCGCGAACGCGGCCATAGATTGCAGGGAATCGGCCAGCACGGCGCAGGAATCGGCAAGACCTGACAGGGGCACGCGGCAGAAGCTCGGGGAGTCGACCCGCCGCCACACGGTGCGCGGCGTCGACGCTTCTTCAACCCTTGCCCGGAGCTTTTCACGATGCCCAAGACACTGTCGTCCTTCCTGCTCGCCGCCGCGCTCGGCTGCACGCTCACCGCCGCCGCCCAGCCCCCGGAGCGACGGGAGATTCCCCCGTTCACCGTCTTCGGCAGCCCCGCCCGCGCGCAGGACGCCGCCGCCATCGACACCCTGCTGACGACCTATGCCTCGGCCTGGCAGGCCCACGACACCGCCGCCGTGATCGCGCTGCATGCGCCGGACGTCGAGTGGATCAACGCCTACGCGCGCCTCTTCCGCGGAACGGCATCGCTGCAGCCCTTCCTGCAGCAACGCCTCTTTCCCGCGATGAGCGCTGCGGTCGCAGCCGGCGAGGTGTCCCGCATGAAACCCATCTCCATGCGCTACATCGGCGCGGACTCGGCGGTGGCCCACCTGTACACCGACGGCCACCGCGGCCCCTCGCGCAACGCCGGCGAGGCAAGTCGCCGCACCCACATCCACCTGGTGCTGGCCAGGCAGGCCGAAGGCTGGCGCATCGTTCATTGCGCCATCATGGACGCGCGCTAGCCGCCTGGGGACGGGCACGCGCACCGCCACAATCGCGCATGGCTCAAGGCAAACGCATCTCCAGCGACATCGGCGAGGATGCCCTCGCCACCATCCAGGCACTGGGCGCGGCGGTGAGGCGCGCTCGCCTGGCCGCCGGCGAAGGGCAGGCCGCCGCGGCAGCCCGGCTGGGCGTGCATGTGCAGACCATTGCGCGCATCGAATCCGGCGAGCCCGGCGTGGCGGTGGGGCATGTGGTGGGTTTGCTGGCGCACTACGGCCTGACGGTGCAAGTGCCGACGACCGGCCCCGGCGCGCCGTAGCCGGCGCGGCAGACAGCGCGGGTTTCATCGCGTCCCGCAACGCGCCACGCTGCGGTTCAATCGTGCATCCACTTCGGAACCCGCCATGCCGAACCGCCTTGCCGCCTGCGCCCTCGCCCTGCTCGCCTGCCTCGGAGCCCAGGCCCAGGAAGCGCCCGCCTACGACGCCACCAAGGCCCAGGCCTGGGGCGCCAACGAGCAGGGGCTGCGCCCCTACGTCTTCGTACTGCTGAAGACCGGCCCCAAGACTATGGCCGCCGGCCCCGAGCGCGATGCGATGTTCAAGGGCCATTTCGCCAACATGGAGCGGCTGGCCAAGGAGGGGTTGCTGGTCTATGCCGGCCCGCTGGACGGCCAGAACGGCCTGCGCGGCCTGTTCATCTTCGCGACCAAGGATCTGGAAGTCGCGCGCAAGGCCGTGGACACCGACCCCGTCATCGTCAGCGGCGAGATGGTGGCCGACATCCACCGCCACTTCGGCTCCGCGGCGCTGCTGGCGGTCAACGAGTGGCACCCCAGGCTGATCAAGCCCAAGCCCTGAGCGGCGTTACGCTAGCGCCCGTTCCAACGGGAGGCTTCCTCAATGATCCTGGGCATCGACCTGGGCACCACGCACAGCGCGGCGGCGGTGTTTCGCGACGGCGCGGCCGTCCTCATCCCCAACGCCCACGGCGACTATCTGACGCCGTCGGCCGTGGCCCTCGACGACCAGGGCCACACGCTGGTGGGCCTCGCCGCCCGCGAGCGGGCCGGCCTGCATGCCGAGTCCACCGCGCTGGCCTTCAAGCGCTGGATGGGCAGCGACAAGAAGATCACGCTGCGCACCGGGCCGCACGTGAAGGAGCTGCGCGCCGAGGAGTTGTCGGCGCTGGTGCTGCAGGCGCTGAAGGCCGACGCCGAGGCCTTCCTGGGCGAGCCCGTCACCGAGGCCGTCATCACTGTGCCGGCCTATTTCAACGAGGCCCAGCGCCGCGCCACGCGCACGGCCGGCGAGATCGCCGGGCTGAAGGTCGAGCGGCTGCTGAACGAGCCCACCGCGGCCGGCCTGGCCTATGGCCTGCAGCAGCGCCCCGAGCACAGCAGCTTCCTGGTCTTCGACCTGGGCGGCGGCACCTTCGACGTGTCGGTGCTGGAGTACTTCGACGGCGTCGTGGAGGTGCGCGCCAGCGCGGGCGACACCCGGCTCGGCGGCGAGGACTTCAGCCGCGCAATCGCGCAGTTGTTCGCAAAGACCGCCGAAGGCCTGAGCGCCGAGGAGCGCACCGCCTGGTTTGAAGGCGAGACCTGGTGGCGCCTGGCCGAGCAGGCCAAGCGCGACCTCGGCGAGCGCGACAGCGCCACGATGAGCACCGTGTGGCGCGACCGCCCGCTGACCGCCACGATCACGCGCGCCGACTTCGAGGCCGGCGCGCAGGAGCTGCTGCAGCGCCTGCGCCGCCCCATCGAGCGGGCGCTGGCCGATGCGCAGCTAGACCCGGCCGGCCTGGCCGAGGTGGTGCTGGTGGGCGGCGCCGCGCGCATGCCCATGGTGCGACAGCTGGTCACGCGGCTGTTCCAGCGCCTGCCGCTGCGCACGCTGGACCCCGACCTCGCGATCGCCATGGGCGCGGCCGTGCAGGCCGGCCTGAAGGCGCGCGACGCAGCGCTGGACGACGTGGTGCTGACCGACGTGATGCCCTACTCGCTGGGCATCGTCGCGGCCACGCACATCGCCGGCCGCATGGTCGACGACCGCTTCTCGCCCATCATCGAGCGCAACACGCCGGTGCCGGTGTCCCGCGTGGAGCGCTATCACACGCTGGGCGACGGGCAGCGGCAGATCCTGGTGGACGTGCGCCAGGGCGAGTCTCCCGTGGGCTCGGAGAACCTGCACCTGGGCAAGCTGGAGATCGAGGTGAAGCCCGCGCCGGCCGGCCAGGCAGGCGTGGAGGTGCGCTTCACCTACGACGCCAACGGGCTGCTGGAGGTCGAGGCGCGCGAGACGCCGGGCGGCCAGCGCCATGAACTCATCATCGAGAGCCAGGGCGCACGCCTCAGCGCGGCCGAGATCGCCGCCACGCGCGAGCGGCTGCAGGCACTGAAGCGCCACCCGCGCGACGAGCAGGACAACCGCTACCTGATCGAGCGCGCCAAGCGATTGTTCGAGGACCGCCTGGGCAACGACCGCCAGATGCTGCAGGACTGGCTGGCACAGTTCGAGGCCGTGCTGCAGACGCAGGACGCACGGGCCATACGCACGGCGCGCCAGCAGTTCAAGGAAGCGCTGGACAGCATCGATACGTCGTTCAGGTTCTGAGCATGTGGGAAGAAGACTGGGCCCGGCTGGGCATTGAGGCGACGACAGAACTCGGCGCGATCAAGAAGGCCTATGCGCTGAAACTGAAGCTCACGCGGCCGGACGACGACGCCGAGGCCTACCAGGCGCTGCGCGCGGCCTATGAGCGCGCGCAGCAATGGGCGAAGTGGCAGCGCGAGAACCCCGATGAAGAAGCGCTCGTGGCCGAGGCGCCGGTGCCCGTGCCGCCGATCGAACCGCCCGCCGACGAGTCGCCGGCACCGGAACCCGTCGTCCAGCCGCAGCAGCTCATCGACGAGCTGGAACTGGCATGGCGGCGCGTCGGCGAGGCCGCGCTGATGCACGGCTGGGCCGACGCCCGCCGCGCACTGGACCAGCAGCCGCTGAGCCGGCAGGCCGAGTTCTCGGCTGCGTTTGCGCAGTGGGCGCTGGGCCTGCCCAGCCTGCCGGACGACTTCCTGAAGGCGCTGGACGCGCACTTCGGCTGGCTGAACGACTTCCGCACCGAACGTCAGCTGGGCGTCGCACTGGCCCACGCGCTGCACGACGCGTTTGACGAACGACTGCGGCCCGCACCCATCCCCGAGCCCGTGCGCGAGCTGGGCGCACCGCTGCAGCGGCTGGACGCGCTGCGCCAGGCCGGCGCCGCCTGGTGGCGGCTGCAGTTGCTGCTATTGCTGCTGCAGCCCACGCTGGCGCGCAGCCAGAACCTGCTGGGCGCGCAGTGGCTGCGCAAGCTGGGGCTGGACCTGCCGGCGCAGCGCTGGCTGGACGCCGCCATCAAGCGCGGCCTGTGGTGGCGCGTGGGGCTGGCCAGCGCGCTGTGCTTCGGCGTCGGGCTGCTGCTCTTCCGCGACGCGATCATTGCCGGCGCGCATGCGCTGGGCTGGCTGCTGGGCACGGGCGGCATCATGGTGGTGGGCATGTTCGCCGCCACGCTGATCACCGCGGGGCCCACGCTGACCTCCGGCCAGAAGCGCCTGGCGCTGCCGCTGGAGCGCTGGCGTCGCCACAGCATGCAGCCGGTGCTGGGCCTGGTGTGGCTGCTGTTCGCCGCCTGGCTGGCCTGGCTGGCCGGGCAGGAGCCCGCAGCGCCGAACGGCGTGCTGTCGCTGATGCCGGACTGGCTCTTGCCATGGGCGGCCGCGCTGTTCGGCCTGGCCGGGCTGGTGGCGGCCTGGCCGCTGGTGCCGCTGCACGGCTGGGTCATCGCCGGGCTGACGCCGCTGGTGGGCGGCCTGGCCGTGCTGGCGCTGGACCGCTGGCTGCCGCTGGCCAGCTGCCTGCTGCTGGCGCTGGCCTGGATGCAGCTGGCCGCGGCCGTGCACGAGGAGCGCATCCGCGCCACCGGCCTGGCGCTGTGGCCACTGCGGCCCGTGCTGAACAGCCTGGCGCTGTCGGACCGCTGGACCTACTCGGTCGCGCTGCTGCCGCTGGCCTGCGCGGCCGCCTACATGGTGCTGACCGACGGCGAGGTCCGGGCGACCAGCGTCTTCCTGGTCTGGGTGTTCGGCATCCTGGGCACGGCCCGGATGCAGGACAAGGCGGACGCCTGGGCGCTGAAGCAGTTGCCCGCACCGGCCGAGGGCTGAGCGACGCTCAGCCCCTGTTCAGCACCTTGGCCACGGGGTTGGGCCGCAGCCGGTAGGCGTCCGGCATGCCCGAGCCCAGCAGCGGGCGCAGGTAGAGGCGGAAGGCATCGGTCACGTCGGTACCGGCGGCGTTGATGAAGACGTCCTCCATCGTGCGCGTCTTGCCGGCCACGGCGGTGAGCGGCAGCAGCTTGTAGTCCACCGAGTAGTAGCCGACGCGCTGGATGGCGACGGACCCGTCGCGGTCGCCGTAGAAGGCGTACTGCACGGCCTTCTCGCCGACCTCGCGGGCCTCGCGTTGGTCCACGTCGGACACGCAGCCCAGGAAGCTGCGCTGCAGATAGCCGAAGGTGTCGCCGCGCACGCGTTTGATGCCCAGCTTGGTCTTGATTTCCTCGCACAGCAGGTCGGCCAGCGCGCCGGTGCCGCTGAGCTGCACGTTGCCGTGCGCGTCGCGCTCCAGGTCGCCCGCGAGCTTGGCCAGCATCGGTGCACCTGTCGAATCGTGGATGCCCTCGCTGACCGCGATGACGCAGCGGCCGAAGCGCTCGTGCGTGGCCTTCACGTCGCGCAGGAACTGGTCGATGTGGAAGTCGCGCTCGGGCACGTAGATCAGGTGCGGGCCGTCGTCGTCGAACTTCTTGCCTAGAGCGGCAGCGGCGGTCAGGAAGCCGGCGTGGCGGCCCATGACCACGCCCACGTAGACGCCCGGCAGCGCCGCGTTGTCGAGGTTGGCACCGGCGAACGCCTGAGCGACGAAGCGCGCTGCGGAGGCATAGCCCGGCGTGTGGTCGTTGCCGACCAGGTCGTTGTCTATGGTCTTGGGGATGTGGATACAGCGCAGCGGGTAGTTCGCCGCCCTGGCCTCTTCCGACACGATGCGCACGGTGTCGGACGAGTCGTTGCCGCCGACGTAGAAGAAGTGCGTGATGCCGTGCGCCTGCAGCACCGTGAAGATCTCGCGGCAGTAGGCCGCATCGGGTTTGTCGCGCGTGGAGCCCAGCGCCGAAGCGGGCGTCATGGCCACCAGCTCCAGGTTGTGGCTGGTCTCCTGGGCCAGGTCCACGAAGTCCTCGTTGACGATGCCGCGCACGCCATGCCGCGCCCCGTAGACCGCCGCGACGCCGGCCTGGCGCCGCGCTTCCAGCACGACGCCGACGAGGCTCTGGTTGATGACGGCGGTGGGGCCGCCGCCCTGGGCGACGAGGATCTTCGCGAGACTCATGGGCGCTCCTGGCTTGTCGTCAAAGGACGGCGGAGTTTAGGAGCGCCAGCACGCGGCGCAATCGGCAGTTCAGCTAGGTATTGGGGCCAAGCGCCGGCCGAATCAGACCGGCTCGCGAGAACTCAGCTCAGCCGGCCATGAAGGTCTCGAGCTGCTCGGCCGGCATGGGCTTGGCGAACAGCCAGCCCTGGCCTTCGTGGCAGCCCAGCCCGACCAGGTACTGGCGCTGCTCCTCGGTCTCTATGCCCTCGGCGATGACGGTCAGGCCCAGGCCGCGACCCAGGTTGACGACCATCTGCGCGATGGTGGAGCCGGCGGTGGAGGTTTGCGCCTCCTGCACGAAGGCGCGGTCGATCTTGAGCCGGTCCACCTGCAGCTGGCGCAACTGGCTCAAGGACGAGAAACCCGTGCCGAAGTCGTCGATGGCCACGCTGAAGCCCAGGTGCTTGATGTCGGCCAGCACGCGACGCACCAGCTCGGCATCCTCCATGGCCATGGACTCGGTGATCTCCAGCTCGATGCTCTGCCCGGGCACGCCGCCATCGCGCAGCGCACGGTCCAGCATGTCGATGAAACCGGGATGGCGGAACTGCGCCATGGACACGTTGACCGCCATGCGGAAGTCGGCATGGCCCAGCGCCTGCATCTTCTTCAGCTGGGCGCAGGCGGTGCGCATGACGAACTCGCCGATGGGGATGATGAGGCCACTCTGCTCGGCCAGCGGGATGAACTGGTCGGGCGGGATGAAGCGGTTGTCGGCGGTGCGCCAGCGCAGCAGCGCCTCGGCGCCGATGACGCGGCGGCTGTCCAGGTCCACCTGCGGCTGGTAGACGACGAAGAGCTGGCTTTCCTCGAAGCCGGTGCGCAGCCCCTTCAGCAGCTTGAAGCGCTCGCGCGCGTCGCTGCCCATGGCGGCGGAGAAGTACTGCGACGAGCCGCGCTGGTGCTGCTTGGCGCGCTTGAGCGCGATCTGGGCGTCCAGCAGCAGCTCGGAGCCGACGGCGGTGGACTCGCCCAGCCGCACCAGACCCGTGGTGGCCGACAGCTGCAGGCGCTCGCCGGACACGACGAAGGGCTCGGCGAACACGCCCTGCACGGTCTCGGGGCAGACCTTGACGTGTTCGCCCAGCACGCCGAAGGTGTCGGCGCCGACGCGGGCCATGGCCGTGTTCAGGCCCAGCATCTCGCTCATGCGGTGCACGACGGCCTGCAACACCTGGTCGCCGAAGTGCTGGCCGAAGGCGTCGTTGATGTCGGAGAAGTCGTCGATGTCGATCAGCGCCAGCGTGACGCCGGACGGATCCTTCAGGTTCTTGTCCAGCAGCTCGACGAAGCGGTTGCGGTTGGGCAGGCGCAGCAGCGGGTCGTTGTAGGCCTGGTCCAGCAGCTGGCTGTACAGCAGCACGTTCTCGAAGCCGACGGCGATGTTGGAGCAGAAGGCGCGCAGCAGTTGCTGGTCCAGCTCGTCCAGATGGCGGCCCACGTCGACCAGCGCGGCCATCGCGCGGCCCTGACCCATGCCGAAGTACAGCACGGTGCCATCGTCGTAGAGGTTCTTCTGCTCGCGCAGGCAGCGCTCCAGGCGCTCGCGCACGGCGATGATCTTGACCTGCGACAGCGGCCGGTCGATGAGGCCGCTGTACTGGCCCGCGGCGGCGACGATGCGAACCTCCTCGCCCGCCTCGCCGTGCACCTGGGCGCAGACCAGGCCCTCGGGCAGGATGCCCAGCAGCGCGCACAGCTGCGTGACGACGCCCTCGGCAAAGCGCGACAGACCGCGCATGCGCGACAGCGAGGTGCTGCTCTCGACGATCATCTCCAGGCCGCGGCGGTTGGCTTCCAGCGCGCAGATCTGGCGGTAGGAGCGCACGGCCGCGGTCAGCACCGTGTACAGCCGCGTGCGGGTCAGCTCCGACTTGGTCTTGTAGTCGTTGATGTCATAGGCCTGCACCGTCTCGATCTCGGGCGCATAGCCGGGCTGGCCGGTGCGCAGCACGATGCGCAGCGCGTTCAGGCGCAGTTCGTCGCGGATGTGGCGCACCAGCTGAAGGCCGGCGTCCTCGCTCTCCATGACCACGTCCAGCAGCACCACGGCGAGGTCGTCCTCGCTGGCGAGCAGCTGGCGGGCCTGGGCGGCGGAGCTGGCGTGCAAGAAGATCAGCGGCTGGCCTTCGATGGTCAGGCCTTGCATGGCCAGCTCGGTGGCCTTGTGGACGTCGCCGTCGTCGTCGACGATGAGGATGCGCCAGGGCCGGTCGTAGGGGCGATGCTCCAATTCGCCGTGCTCGGGCTCGTCGAGCAGTTCGAGCAGGTCGTCGTCAACGGCGGGCGTCGTGTCTTGCATGAGGGCGAGGGCTTCGGGCGCGGGCGGCGGCAACAGCCCCGCCGTTCAAGAGCCGCAAGGGTAGTGCATCCGCGCAGCCATCGCCACGAAAAGCGCGGGCAAATGTCCCGCAGTACAGCTCAACGCTTACCGGGTTTGCCCGGACGCGAGCCGGTCGGCCGGCCCGCGCCGGTCACGCGCGGCGGCAGGCCGGTGTGCTGCGTCAGCACCTGGCCCTTGCGCGGCGTGGCCGGCTTCATCGGCGCTGCCGCCGGCTTGGCGCCGGTGGAGTTCTTGCGCCGCGCGCTCTCGTAGCTGCCGTCCGTGACGGGCTGGTAACTCGGGATCAGATGGTGCTTGCCGTTGCCGATCAGGTCGGCGCGGCCCATGGCCTTGAGCGCCTCGCGCAGCAGCGGCCAGTTGTTGGCATCGTGGTAGCGCAGGAAGGCCTTGTGCAGCCGGCGGCGGCGCTCGCCGCGCACGATGTCGACCTTCTCGC
Organism: uncultured Comamonadaceae bacterium; assembly: GCA_965650725.1. Lineage (GTDB taxonomy): Bacteria > Pseudomonadota > Gammaproteobacteria > Burkholderiales > Burkholderiaceae_C > Pelomonas. The sequence continues at coordinate 14,983 of CBFGPX010000058.1, forward strand.
CGCGGCTCTCGTCGCGGCTGATGCCCTTCAGCGGGTTGCGGCCCGAGTGGTACATCGCGGTCGCCGTCGCCATGGGGCTGGGATAGAAGGTCTGAACCTGGTCGGCGCGGAAGCCGTTCTTCTTCAGCCAGACGGCGAGGTTCATCATGTCCTCGTCGCTGGTGCCCGGGTGAGCGGCGATGAAGTACGGGATCAGGTACTGCTTCTTGCCGGCCGCGGCGCTGGCCGCCTCGAACATCTGCTTGAAGCGGTCATACGTCCCGATGCCCGGCTTCATCATCTTGGACAGCGGGCCGTTCTCGGTGTGCTCGGGTGCGATCTTCAGGTAGCCGCCCACGTGATGCGTGACCAGCTCCTTCACGTACTCGGGCGACTGCACAGCCAGGTCGTAGCGCAGGCCGGAACCGATCAGGATCTTCTTGACGCCCGGCAGCGCACGCGCGCGGCGGTACATCTTGATGAGCGGGTCGTGGCTGGTGTTCAGGTTGGGGCAGATGCCCGGATACACGCAGCTGGGCTTGCGGCACGCCGCCTCGATCTCGGGCGACTTGCAGCCGATGCGGTACATGTTGGCCGTGGGACCGCCCAGGTCCGACACGATGCCGGTGAAGCCCTTGACCTTGTCGCGCATCTCCTCGATCTCGCGGATCACGGAATCTTCCGAGCGGCTCTGGATGATGCGGCCCTCGTGCTCGGTGATGGAGCAGAAGGTGCAGCCGCCGAAGCAGCCGCGCATGATGTTCACGCTGAAGCGGATCATTTCCCAGGCCGGGATCTTGGTCGCGCCGTCGTGGCTGCCGTGCTCGTCCGCGTAGCTGGGGTGCGGCGCGCGGGCGTAGGGCAGGTCGAACACGTGGTCCATCTCCGGGGTGGAGAGCGGGATGGGCGGCGGGTTGATCCACAGGTCGCGGTCGCCGTGACGCTGCACCAGCGCGCGGGCGTTGCCGGGGTTGGTCTCCAGGTGCAGCACGCGGTTGGCGTGGGCATACAGCACCGGGTCGCTCTTCACCACCTCGTAGGCCGGCAGGCGCACCACGGTGCGCTCCCGCGGCGGCATGACGATGCGGCCGGTCTTGTGGATGGTGATGGGCTTGGGTGCGTCGGGTTCGCCCGTCGCGCAGGCGGTCTCCTGCTTGATCTCCTGGTAGGGGCTGATCAGCTCGTCGACGCGGCCGGGGCGGTCCACCTCGGTGGAATCCAGCTCGAACCAGCCGTCGGCCGACGGATCGCCATCGCGGCGCATGAAGGCCGTGCCGCGCACGTCGGTCAACGCCTCGATGGGTTCGCGGCGCGCCAGCCGGTGGGCGATCTCGACGATGGCGCGCTCGGCGTTGCCGTAGACCAGCAGGTCGGCCTTGCTGTCCACCAGCACGGAGCGGCGCACCTTGTCCTGCCAGTAGTCGTAGTGGGCGATGCGGCGCAGCGAGGCCTCGATGCCGCCGATGACGACCGGCACGTCCTTGAACGCCTCCTGGCAACGCTGCGTGTAGACCAGCGTCGCGCGGTCGGGGCGCTTGCCGCCCTCGCCGCCAGGCGTGTAGGCGTCGTCGCTGCGGATTTTCCGATCAGCCGTGTAGCGGTTGATCATCGAATCCATGTTGCCGGCCGCGACGCCGAAGAACAGGTTGGGCTTGCCCAGCACCTTGAAGGCATCGGCGCTGTTCCAGTCGGGCTGCGCAATGATGCCGACGCGGAAGCCCTGCGCCTCCAGCGTCCGGCCGATGACGGCCATGCCGAAGCTGGCGTGGTCGACGTAGGCATCGCCGGTGACGATGATGATGTCGCAGGAATCCCAGCCGAGTTGCTCCATCTCCTGCCGGCTCATGGGCAGGAAGGGCGCGGGGCCGAAGCGCTTGGCCCAGAACGGGCGGTAAGCGGTCAGCGCCTTCGGAACAGTGACGGGCAGGGCGGACATAGCCATGGATTGTCGTTGGGCCGGCTCAGAAAAGCACAAAGCCCGCTCGATGAGCGGGCTCGGCGGCAGAGCCGGCGTGAATTAGACCGCGCGGATGTTCGCGGCTTGCAGGCCCTTGGGGCCTTGCTTCACTTCGAATTCGACCTGTGCGCCTTCGGCCAGCGTGCGGAAGCCGCCGTTGTTCTTGATTTCGCTGTGATGGGCGAACAGGTCCTTGCCGCCGTCGGCGGGGGTGATGAAGCCGAAGCCCTTGCCGTCGTCAAACCACTTGACGATGCCGGTCTGCTGGGTGCTCATGAAGTCTTTTCCTCAAGGTTCGTTCTGGATGTCCAACCGCAAAGAGGCTGCGGCAAAACACAACGACCTTGGGCACGGACAACAAAAAAATGGCGCCATTCGCTGGCGCCTGGGTGCGGATTCTAACTGGGCCGCTCAGGCCGCCAGCATGGGCTGGATCGCGACGGTCCTGCCCCGGCCTGCGGCTGCGCCACCCGCCACCCGGCTTTCCTCGAACACTGCGCAGGCGCAGTCGTGGCACGCCCCGCACGCCGTGGCGACGCGCAGGTCTTCCTGCAAGGCCTCGAAGCTCGGGCAGCCCGACGACGCCGCGATGGCGATGTCACGGTCGGAGACGCGGTGGCAGACACAGACGATCATGATGATGCGCAGTCTAATGCGAATCGGTCTCATTTGCAGAAAAACCGGTTTTGCTCTGGGGCTTTCGCTGCCGATACTGCGCGCACTTTTCACGCACACAACAAGGAGGCCTCCATGAAAGGCGACCCGCAAGTCATCGCTCACCTGAACGCGCAGCTCAAGCTCGAACTGACGGCCATCAACCAGTACTTCCTGCATGCCCGCATGTTGAAGAACTGGGGCCTGATGAAGATGGCCAAGCACGAGTACGAGGAATCCATCGAGGAAATGAAGCACGCCGACAAGCTCATCGAGCGCGTGCTGACGCTGGACGGCCTGCCCAACCTGCAGGACCTGGGCAAGCTCTACATCGGCGAGAACGCCGTCGAGACGATGGAGTGCGACCTGAAGATCGAGCGCACCGGCCATGCCCACCTGAAGGAGGCTGTGGCCTACTGCGAAAGCGTGCGCGACTACGTGTCCCGCGAGCTGTTCGTGCAGATCCTGGACGACACCGAGGAGCACATCGACTACCTGGAGACCCAGCTGGACCTGGTCGGCAAGGTGGGCGAGCAGAACTACCTGCAGTCGCAGATGGGCGACGCGAGCTGAGTCGGGCCGCCTCCACGCCAGGGCCGCCTGAGTGCGGCCCTTGTCGTTTTCAGAGGAAGCGTTCCAGCAGCTTCTTGGAGGACTTGTCCAGCGCCCAGCGATCCGGCACGTTCAGCTGCACGCCGTGCGTGGACGTGATCAGCAGCCGGCCTTCTTCCAGCCGGCGGATGTCTTCCTCGCTCTTCAGCACGAAGTCCACCTCGCCGCGATCGGTCTGGATGCGCCAGGTGCTGGGCGTGCCAAAGGTGTTGACCGAGATCAGCCGCAGCAGCGTGGGGTGGAACTCGCGGGCCGCGAGTTCGGCCTCCAGCAGCTGACGCGGGCCGTCCGGCAGCGTCGACAGCCGCTCCACCCAGGCCAGCTCGTGGCCGTGGCTGCCGACCAGGCTCAGGCCCTCGTCGGGTGCGGAGATGGGATGGGCGCGCACGGGCGTCACGCCGGCGTGGACCGTGCCGTTCAGGTCGGTCAGCTGCAGCTTGCCGTGGGCGTCCAGCTGCAGGTCGCGGAAGGGCAGCGTGGTGCTCATGCGTTCACCGTGTGGGCATTGGGGTTGGGCGCGACGACCATCAGGCCGCCGTCATCGCCCGCTTCGGCATCGACGCGGCGGGCCTGGGCTTCCCACAGCCGCCAGTAGTGGCCTTGCTGGGCGATCAGCTCGTCGTGCGGGCCCAGTTCGACGATCTCGCCACGGTCCATGACGACCAGCCGGTCGGCCTTGCGCAGCGTGGACAGGCGGTGGGCGATGGCAATGGTGGTGCGGCCCTTCACGAGGTTGTCCAGCGCGCGCTGGATCTCCTTCTCGGTCTCGGTGTCGACCGCCGACGTGGCCTCGTCCAGGATCAGGATGGCCGGGTCGATCAGCAGCGCCCGCGCGATGGAGATGCGCTGGCGCTCGCCGCCGGACAGGCCCTGGCCGCGCTCGC
>CBFGPX010000059.1:0-18728 GCA_965650725.1 uncultured Comamonadaceae bacterium
GCGAGCAGATCCTGAACGTGCACATGCGCAAGGTGCCCATCGGCCAAGACGTCAACGCGTCCATCCTGGCCCGCGGCACGCCCGGCATGAGCGGTGCCGACCTGGCCAACCTCGTCAACGAGGCCGCGCTGTTCGCCGCTCGCCGCGGTGGTCGCCTAGTCGAAATGATCGACTTCGAGCGCGCCAAGGACAAGCTCTACATGGGTCCCGAGCGCAAGAGCATGGTCATGACCGAGGACGAGAAGAAGGCCACGGCCTATCACGAGTCCGGCCACGCCATCGTCGCCGAAATGCTGGAAGGCACCGACCCGGTACACAAGGTCACCATCATGCCGCGCGGCCGTGCGCTGGGCGTGACCTGGCAACTGCCCGAGCGCGACCAGTACAGCAAGTACTACAAGCAGATGCTGAACGAGGTCAGCATCCTGTTCGGTGGCCGGGTGGCGGAGGAGTTGTTCCTGAAGGACATCTCCACCGGCGCGTCCAACGACTACGAGCGCGCGACCCGCATCGCGCGCGACATGGTCACGCGCTACGGCATGAGCGAGGTTCTGGGCCCCATGGTCTACGCCGAGAACGAGGGCGAGGTCTTCCTGGGGCGCAGCATGACCAAGACGACCAACATCAGCGAGAGCACGCAACAGAAGGTCGACGCCGAGATGCGTCGCATCCTGGACGAGCAGTACGCCATCGCCAAGCGCATCCTGGAAGAGAACCGCGACAAGGTCGAGGCCATGACCGACGCGCTGATGAAGTGGGAAACCATCGACCGCGACCAGGTGCTGGACATCATGGCCGGCCGGCCGCCGCGTGGGCCGGGCGAGACGCCGTCGGCGCCCAGCGGCCCGACGGGCGGCACGCCCCCGGTCAGCACCGACGGCGCCCCGGCCGCGGCCTGATCTCCCGAATCAACTCCAGGCCCGGCCCACCGCCGGGCCTTTTTTTCATGGGACGACCATGCACTGGCAGACGCGCCGCTTTCGCATCGCCCTGAACCGTCCTCAGGTGATGGGCATCGTCAACGTGACGCCCGACTCGTTCTCGGACGGCGGCCGTCATGACGACACGCGCGGCGCGATCGCCCATTGCGAGCGCCTGCTTGCCGATGGGGCCGACATCCTCGACATCGGCGGCGAGTCCACGCGACCCAACGCACCGCGGGTCGACGCGGCGACGGAGTGGGCGCGCATCGAGGCCGTGCTGGCTACGGCCGTGACGCTGGGCGTGCCGGTGTCGGTCGATACCTACAAGCCCGAGGTCATGCGCCGCGCGCTGGACGCCGGTGCCGACATCATCAACGACGTGCAGGCGCTGCAGATGCCTGGCGCACTGGCAGCGGTGGCCGGCAGCGGTGCCGGGGTCTGCCTGATGCACATGAGGGGCGAGCCAGCCTCCATGACGGGTCTGGCGGTCTACGGCGACGTGGTGGCCGAGGTCTGCACCTTCCTGGCCTTTCGGGCGCAGGTGGCGCGTGATTCCGGCTTGCCGGCCGACACCATCGTGCTGGACCCCGGCTATGGCTTCGCGAAGACGGCGGAGCACAACCTGCAGTTGCTCGCCGGCCAGCAGCGGCTGGCCGCGCTGGGCTATCCGCTGCTGGCAGGCTGGTCGCGCAAGCGCACGCTGGGCGACATCACCGGTCGGCCGGTCGAGCAACGCCTGGCGGCCAGCCTGGCCGCTGCCTTGCGGGCCGTCAGCGCGGGCGCCAACGTGATTCGTGTGCACGATGTCGCTGCCACGGTGGACGCGCTCAAGGTGTGGACCGCCGTCGATGCGGCGAAAATCGCACCCACTGCATAAAAGGAAGAGCGCGATGAGCCGCAAGTATTTCGGAACCGACGGCATTCGAGGCACCGTCGGCCAGTCGCCGATCACGCCGGACTTCATGCTGCGTCTGGGCCACGCCGTGGGCCGGGTGCTGCGCAAGGGCAGCCCGCGCCCCACGGTGCTGATCGGCAAGGACACGCGCATCTCGGGCTACATGATCGAGTCGGCGCTGGAAGCCGGCTTCGCGTCGGCCGGTGTCAACGTGCTGCTGACCGGCCCGCTGCCCACGCCGGGCGTGGCCTATCTGACGCGTGCGCTGCGCCAGGACCTGGGGGTGGTCATCAGCGCATCGCACAACCCCTTCCAGGACAACGGCATCAAGTTCTTCTCGGCCAAGGGCGAGAAGCTGCCCGACGCCTGGGAACTGGCCGTCGAGTCGGCGCTGGATGATGAACCCCAGTGGGTGGATTCCGCCAGCCTGGGTCGCGCCAAGAGGCTGGAGGACGCGCGAGGCCGCTATATCGAATTCTGCAAGGCCAGCTTCGGCTCGGACCTGACGCTGAAGGGCCTGAAGATCGTCGTCGATGCCGCCCATGGCGCGGCCTATCACGTGGCGCCCGACGTCTTCCACGAACTGGGCGCCGAAGTCATTGCCATCGGCTGCAAGCCCGACGGCTTCAACATCAACGCCGGCTTCGGCGCGACGGCGCCCGGCGCGCTGGTGGAGGCCGTCAAGGCCCACGGCGCGCACTACGGCGTGGCTCTGGACGGCGACGCCGACCGGCTGCAGCTGGTGGACGCCGCGGGCCGCCTCTACAACGGCGACGAGCTGCTGTATGTGATGGTGGCGGACCGCCTGGCCCAGGGCCAGCGCGTGGCCGGCGCCGTCGGCACGCTGATGACCAACATGGCGGTCGAGGTGGCGCTGCGCTCGCGCGACGTGGACTTCGTGCGTGCCAAGGTGGGCGACCGCTACGTGCTGGAGGAGCTGGCGGCGCGCGGTTGGCAGCTGGGCGGCGAGGGCTCCGGCCACCTGCTGGCGCTGGACAAGCACACCACCGGCGACGGCATCGTCAGCGCGCTGCTGGTGTTGCAGGCCGTGTGCCGCAGCGGCCGCAGCATCGCCGAGCAACTGGCCGGCGTGGAGCTGTTCCCGCAGACGCTGATCAATGTGCGCCTGGCCGCCGGTCAGCAGGACTGGAAGAGCAACCAGCGCCTGGCCGACGAGCAGAACGCCGTCGTCGCCGAACTGGGCAACCGGGGCCGCGTGCTGATCCGGGCGTCCGGCACCGAGCCGCTGCTGCGCGTCATGGTGGAGGCGTCGGATGCGGGCGTGGCCCAGCGTTGCGCCCAGCGGTTGGCGGACGCCGTGGCGGCCTGAGCCCCAGGGCTTTCGCGCAGGCCGCCCCAGGGGCGGCCTTGTCATTTCCGGGAGGCCAGCGGGTTGATGACCGATGGGTGACATTCAAATGACACTGTCACATTGCGCCTCGAACGGCTTCACAGGCGGCTCGTGGCGCGCTCCAATCGGCTTGCGCTGCCATCGGCGGTCACGCAGTCGTCACATTCGATCCCTAGGATGCCGTGCATCGTCAATCCGCCACCCTAAGGTGCTTCAGATGAACTTTGTCCAGGTCAGTCAGTCCCTCGCCCTCGTTGCAGGCCTTGTCGGTGCCCAGGTGGCCGTCGCCCAGGACGTGACCGGTGCCGGCGCCACCTTCCCGGCGCCGATCTACGCCAAGTGGGCCGATGCCTACAACAAGGCCACCGGCGTGCGCATCAACTACCAGTCCGTCGGCTCCGGTGCCGGCATCCGCCAGATCAAGGCCAAGACGGTGGACTTCGGTGCTTCCGACATGCCGCTGAAGGATGAAGAGCTGGCCAAGGACGGCATGGTGCAGTTCCCCACCGTCATCGGTGGAGTGGTGCCGGTCGTCAACATCAAGGGCGTGAACCCCGGTCAGCTGAAGCTGACGGGCACGGTGCTGGCCGACATCTACCTCGGCAAGGTCACGAAGTGGAACGACGCGGCCATCACCGCGCTCAACCCCGGTGTGGCGCTGCCTGACGCCGCCATCGCCCCGGTCGCCCGCGCCGACGGCTCCGGCACCACCTTCATCTTCACGAACTACCTGTCCAAGGTCAGCGAGTCCTGGAAGACCCAGGTCGGCGAGGGCACGACGGTCAAGTGGCTGGCCGGCACGGCTGGCAAGGGCAACGAGGGCGTGGCCGCCTTCGTGCAGCGTCTGCCCAACTCCATCGGCTACGTCGAGTACGCCTATGTGAAGCAGAACAAGATGAACTTCGTGCAGCTGAAGAACAAGGAAGGCCAGTGGGTCAACCCCAGCGACGACGCCTTCAAGGCTGCCGCTGCCGGCGCCGACTGGAACAAGACCTTCTACCAGATCACGACCGACCAGCCGGGCAAGGCCTCGTGGCCGCTGACCAACCCGACCTACATCCTGATGTACAAGTCGCAGGACAAGGCGGTCCAGGCCGCCGCCGCGTTGAAGTTCTTCGACTGGGCCTTCGCCAACGGCGACAAGATGGCCGACGAACTGGATTACGTGCCGCTGCCCGCCAGCGTGAAGGATCTGGTCCGCAAGCAATGGACCGACCAGATCAAGGACACGGCCGGCAAGCCCGTCGCGTTCAAGTGATTTGAAGGGCGCCAACGGCGACCTACCAGCAGGCCCGGCAGCTGCCGGGCTTTGCCTTGCCCGCAGCGCCCGTTCCCGACCCGACCCTCGGAGGTTTCTTGGCTGCCATCCTTCCTGCCGACAGCGCCGGCGATGACCGGCGCGAGCCTCAACAGCGCAGTGCGCCGTTGAGCCCCCAACCCCAGCGCCGCCGCGTGGCCCCGTGGGCCGACACCCTGTTCGCTGCGCTGTCGCAAGGCGCGGCCTGGCTGACGCTGCTGCTGATGGTCGGCATCATCGGCTCCCTCGTCATCGGCGCGGCACCGGCGCTGGAGGCCTTCGGCCTGGGCTTTCTGACCAGTGCCGAGTGGGACCCGGTGCAGGAGAAGTTCGGCGGCCTGGTGATGATCTACGGCACGCTGGCCAGCTCGTTCATCGCGCTGCTGATCGCCGTGCCGGTCAGCTTCGGCATCGCGATCTTCCTGACCGAACTCTCGCCCAGCTGGCTGAAGCGCCCGCTGGGCATCGCCATCGAGCTGCTGGCCGCGGTGCCGTCCATCGTGTACGGCATGTGGGGCCTGCTGGTGTTCGGCCCCATCCTGGCCACCTTCGTGCAGCAGCCGCTGCAGGCCATGTTCGGCGGCGTGCCCTACCTCGGCGCGCTGTTCTCCGGCCCGCCGGTGGGCATCGGCATCCTGTCGGCCGGCATCATCCTGGCGATCATGATCATTCCCTTCATCGCATCGGTGATGCGTGATGTGTTCGAGGTCACGCCACCCATGCTGAAGGAGTCTGCCTACGGCCTGGGCGCCACGACCTGGGAGGTCGTCTCCAAGGTCGTGCTGCCGTACACCAAGACCGGCGTCGTCGGCGGCATCATGCTGGGCCTGGGCCGTGCACTCGGCGAGACGATGGCGGTCACCTTCGTCATCGGCAACATGAATCAGCTGTCGTCGTTGTCCGTGTTCGAGGCCGCCAACAGCATCACCTCCACGCTGGCCAATGAGTTCGCCGAAGCCGGCGAGGGCCTGCATCAGGCCTCGCTGATGTACCTCGGCCTGGTGCTGTTCCTCATCACCTTCGTCGTGCTGACCATCTCCAAGCTGCTGCTGCTGCGCCTGAAAAAGAACGAAGGAGCCCGCTCATGAGCCCCGCACGGCCGCCCGAAGGGGCTCGCACCGCAGTGCAACGCACGGAGGTTTTCTGATGTCTTCGACCCTCGACGCCCGCCGCCTGGCGATGCACCACAAGCGCAAGCGCACCAACGCGATCGCGCTGACGCTGTCGCTGGGGGCGATGGCCTTCGGCGTGTTCTGGCTGATCTGGATCCTGTTCGAGACCATCTACCTCGGCATAGGCGGCCTGACGCTGGCCACCTTCACCGAGATGACGCCGCCGCCGCAAGGCGAGGGCGGTGGCCTGGCCAACGCCATCTTCGGCAGCTTCGTCATGGTGGGCCTGGCTACGCTGGTGGGCACACCCGTTGGCATCCTGGCCGGCGTCTACCTCGCCGAGTACGGCCAGAAGAACTGGCTGGGAGCGGCGGTGCGCTTCATCAACGACATCCTGCTCTCGGCGCCGTCCATCGTCGTCGGCCTGTTCGTCTATGCCGTCGTCGTCGCCAAGATGAAGACCTTCTCCGGCTTCGCCGGCTCGCTGGCACTGGCGCTACTGGTCATCCCCGTCGTCATCCGCACGACGGAGAACATGTTGAGCCTGGTGCCCAACGCGTTGCGTGAGGCCGCTTACGCGCTGGGCACGCCCAAGTGGAAGGTCATCCTGTCCATCACGTTGAAGGCCGCCCGCGCCGGCGTCATCACCGGCATCCTGCTGGCACTGGCCCGTGTGTCCGGCGAAACCGCGCCGCTGCTTTTCACCGCGCTGTCCAACCAGTTCTGGACCAGCAACGTCGGCGCGCCGATGGCCAGCCTGCCGGTCACCATCTTCAAGTTCGCGATGAGCCCCTACGAGAACTGGCAGAAGCTGGCCTGGGCCGGTGTCTTCCTGATCACCGTGGGCGTGCTGCTGCTGAACATCCTCGCGCGCGTGCTCTTCAAGAACAAACACTAAGGAACCACCATGGACGTCAAAGTCGATATGCCCGTGGGCGAGCGTGCCAAGCTGTCGGTGCGCAACCTGAACTTCTACTACGGCGGCTTCCACGCGCTGAAGAACATCAACCTCGACATCCCCGAGAAGAAGGTCACCGCCTTCATCGGTCCGTCGGGCTGCGGCAAGTCGACGCTGCTGCGCACGCTGAATCGCATGTTCGAGCTCTATCCCGAGCAGCGGGCCGAAGGCGAGATCCTGCTGGACGGCGAGAACATCCTCGCGAGCAAGGACGACGTCTCGCTGATCCGCGCCAAGGTCGGCATGGTGTTCCAGAAGCCGACGCCGTTCCCGATGTCCATCTACGACAACATCGCGTTCGGCGTGAAGCTGTTCGAGACACTGCCGCGCGTCGAGATGGACGAGCGTGTCGAGTGGGCCCTGAAGAAGGCCGCGCTGTGGACCGAGGTGAAGGACAAGCTCAACCAGAGCGGCGCCGGTCTGTCCGGCGGCCAGCAGCAGCGCCTGTGCATCGCCCGCGGCATCGCCATCAAGCCCGAGGTGCTGCTGCTGGACGAGCCCTGCTCGGCGCTGGACCCCATCTCCACCGGCAAGATCGAAGAGCTGATCCACGAGCTGAAGAGCGATTACACGGTCGCCATCGTGACCCACAACATGCAGCAGGCGGCGCGCTGCTCGGACTACACGGCCTACATGTACCTGGGCGACCTGATCGAGTTCGGCCCCACGGCCGAGCTGTTCATGAAGCCCAAGCGCAAGGATACCGAGGACTACATCACCGGCCGCTTCGGCTGACCCAGGAGGACGGCATGGTTGACAAGCATCTTTCCACTCAATTCGACGCCGAGCTCAGCGGCATCTCCACCCGCGTGCTGGAGATGGGCGGCCTGGTCGAGGCCCAGGTCGCGCAGGCCGTGCAGGCCCTCAGCGATTTCAGCCTCGAATCCGCCGACGAAGTGCTGGCGCGCGAAGGCCGCGTCAACACGATGGAGATCGAGATCGACCGCGATCTCTCCACCATCATCGCCCGCCGCCAGCCGACGGCCCGCGACCTGCGCCTGCTGATCGCGGTGTCCAAGACCATCGCCAACCTGGAGCGCGTGGGCGACGAAGCCGCCCGCATCGCCCGCACGGTGCAGCGCCTGGTGTCGGCCGGCATGTCCAGCCGGCTGCGCCTGCCGATGTCCGACCTGGCCTACGAGGCCGAGCTGGCCGTCACGCAGCTGCGCAAGTCGCTGGACTCCTTCGCCCGCCTGGACGTGGAGCGCGCACTGGACGTGCTGAAGCACGACGACGAGATCGACAAGGAGTTCGACGGCCTGCTGCGCAAGCTCATCACCTACATGATGGAAGACCCGCGAACCATCTCCTCGTCCATCGACATCGTCTTCGTAGCCAAGGCCATCGAGCGCGTGGGCGACCACGCCAAGAACCTGGCCGAGGTCGTGATCTACGTGGTCAAGGGCCAGGACGTGCGTCACAACACGCCCGAAGCCGTCGAAACGATGGTGAGGTAAAGCAATGAGCCGAATCCTGGTGGTGGAAGACGAATCGGCGATCGCCGAGCTGATCTCCATCAATCTGCGCCATGCCGGCTTCGAGGTCACGCTGGCCGCCAGCGCCACCGCGGCCCAGTACGAGGTAGACCGCGTGCTGCCCGACCTGGTCGTGCTGGACTGGATGTTGCCCGGCCAGAGCGGCGTGGCGCTGGCCCGCCAGTGGCGCGGCAGCGCCCGCACCAAGGAGCTGCCCATCATCATGCTGACTGCGCGTGCCGACGAGGGCGACAAGATTGCCGGCCTGGACGCCGGCGCCGACGACTACGTCACCAAGCCCTTCTCGACCAACGAGCTGCTGGCCCGCATCCGTGCCGTGCTGCGCCGCAAGGCGCCCGAGGCGCTGGACAGCGCCGTCGAGATCGGCCCATTGCTGCTGGACCCGGGCACGCGCCGCGTCAGCCGCGAGGGCGTGGAGGTCAAGCTGGGCCCTACCGAGTTCCGCCTGCTGCATTTCCTGATGACGCATCCGGAGCGCGTGCACAGCCGCTCGCAGCTGCTGGACCGCGTCTGGGGCGACCACGTCTTCATCGAGGAGCGCACCATCGACGTCCACGTCAAGCGCTTGCGCGAGGCGCTGGAGCGCGTGCAGTGCGCTCGCATGATCGAGACGGTGCGTGGCGCCGGTTACCGGCTGACCCAGCAGAGCAGCGCGCTGTCCGCCTGAGAACGCCAAGGCCCCATGTCCTGGTTCCTGCCGCGCCTCTTGCTGGCTCTGATCGCCGTCCTGCTGGGCTTTGCCGTCGGGACGGCGGCACGCACAACCACCGGCTTCGACGCGCTGGGCCTGGCCCTGGGGGTGGCCGTCGGCGTAGGCCTGCCACTGACGGTCGACGCCCTGCGGGCCTATCGCCTGCTCGAATGGCTGCGCGGCAAGCAGCTGGAGAACGCGCCGCGCGATACCGGCCTGTGGGGCGAGTTGGGCTACCGCATCGAGCGCGCGGTGCGCGACCGCGAGAACGTCATCAGCCGCGAGCGGCGGGCGCTGGACCAGTTCCTGTCCGCCATCGAGGCCTCGCCCAACGGCGTGCTGATGCTGGACGCCCAGGAGCACATCCTGTGGTGCAACGGGGTTGCGGCCGATCACTTCGCGCTGGACCCCAAGCGCGACCTGCGCCAGCGCATCACCAACCTCGTGCGGGCGCCGGCCTTCGTCGCCTACCTGCAGGCGGGGCGCTACGCCGAGCCGCTGGTGCTGGGCAATGGCCGCGGCCCGGGCACGCTGTCCATCATCGTGCGCGAGTACGGTGAGGGCATGCGGCTGGTGCTGTCGCTGGACGTCACCGAGCGCGTGCGCAACGACGGCATGCGGCGCGACTTCGTTGCCAACGTGTCGCACGAGATCCGCACGCCGCTGACCGTGCTGGCCGGCTTCATCGAGACGCTGCAGACCCTGCCGCTGACGGCGGTCGAGCGCGAGCGCGTCATGGTGCTAATGAACCAGCAGACCCAGCGCATGCAGACCCTGGTGGCCGACCTGCTGGCCTTGTCCCAGCTCGAAGGCAGCCCACGCCCGGGGGCGGACCGCTGGGTCAGCCTGGACGCCCTGCTGCTGCGGGCCGGCGCCGACGCCGAGGCCCTGTCCGCCGGTCGCCACACGCTGCGCGTGGAGTCGCACACCGGCATGGAGATCGCCGGCGTGGAAAGCGAGCTACTCAGCGCCGTGGCCAATCTGGTCTCCAACGCGGTCCGCTACACGCCTGAGGGCGGCGTCGTCGAGGTGGTCTGGCGCCTGCTGGAAGACGGCAGTGGCGAGCTGACCGTCATCGACAACGGCCTGGGCATTGCACGCGAGCACATCCCGCGCCTGACCGAGCGTTTCTACCGCGTGGACGGCAGCCGTTCGCGCGAGACCGGCGGCACGGGCCTGGGCCTGTCCATCGTCAAGCACGTCATGCAGCGTCATGGTGGCGAGCTGCTGATCCAGAGCGAGGTCGGCAAGGGTTCGCGTTTCCGCCTCGTGCTGCCGGCTGCGCGCGTTCGGCCCAGCAGCGATGCGGTCTTGGGTGACGAAGCGGCGTTCAACGCCGCGACGGTGGTGGCGTCGGATTACTGACGCTTGAGCAGCACCAGGCCGGCGCTGCCACTGCGGTCGGTGGGGCGGCGCACCTGGGCGATGACCTGCCAGCCGCGCGGCAGTGGCTGGCCGCTGGACATGACTGCATGCGGGCAGTCGGTGGTCTCCAGCGATCCACGCCCCTGCACCCGCCAGCCGCCGTGCCATTCCAGCGCCGCCAGCGTGGGCAGGTTCTGTCCGGGCGCGGCGATGCAGCGCGCCTCCGCGGGCAGGCGGGCCTTCAGCCGCGCCACCAGCGGCGCCAAACTGCGCGCATAGTCCAGCGGCGGCAGCAGCAGCGACATGACCAGCAGCCAGGCCAGCGCCACGCCACCGGCGGGCAGGGCCAGGCTCTTCCACAGCGCATGGCGGTGGCGCGCCGTGCGCCAGCGCACCAGTGCCAGCCAGGCCAGTGTGGCTGCAATCGCCATCACCAGCGCCACCAGGCTGAAGTCCGGCTCGAAGCCTTCCGCCAGCTTCCTCATGTTGGCCAACGGCCGCTCCGGCCAGCCCGTGTGCATGGACAGGTAGTACAGCCAGCCGAACAGCGCCAGCGCCGTGAAGATGAACAGGCAGAACCAGTCCACCGCGGCGGCGATGCTGCGGCTCAGCGTGGGCAGCGCGAACGCAGCCAGGATGGCCATGGACGGCAGCGCCAGCAGCAGCGCGCGTTCCGAGCCGTTCATGCCCACACAGGCCGCCAGCGGCACCAGCAGCGCGATCGCCGGCACCGCGATGTGGCGGCGCAGGCCGTGGCGCCGCCAGCGCCACAGCGTCCACAGCGCCAGCGGCCCGGCCGGCCAGCAGAACCAGGCCAGCAGCCGCAGCAGCGAGCCGATGTCGATCGATGGCGTCAGCCGCCAGGCCCAGCCGCGGAACACCCAGGCCGCCAGCACCGCCAGCGCCAGCGATGCGAGCAGCCACAGGCGCAGGCTCTTGGCATCGTCGTAGGCCGAGCGGTGGTTCAGCAGCACGCCCATCAAGCCCAGCGCACAGGCCACCGCGGGGGCGCCGCTGGCCGCCAGTACCGGCAACGCCAACAGCACGGCCAGCTGCGCACGCCCGCGGCGGAATGGCGCGGCTGCCAGCCCATAGAGGTAGACCGAGACGGCCAGCAGCTGCAGCAACTCGGGCGTCGTTTCGTGCCCCAGCCCCAACAGCCCCAGCGTGGCCATCATGGCCAGCAGGGCGCCGTCGGCCAAGGCACGTGCGTAATCCACCGCCTGGGCCTCGCCACCGAAGGCAAAGGCGACCGGCTGTGCGGCTTCCGTGCGGGCCAGGTGGAAGCAGGCGTACCAGACCGCCACCAGCACGCCCACCAGCACGAAGGCATAGGGCAGGCGCGCGGCGACCGGTTGATCCAGGAAAGGCAGGGCCTTGATGGCCAGCGCGCCCAGCCAATAGGGCAGGGGCCCCCCTTCCGCGGGAATGCCGGCAATGGCCGGCTGCCACCATGGCGCATCGCCATGGGCGATGCTGGCCATGAAGCCGAACGCGGTCAGGTCGGCATTGCGCCAGGGATCACGGCCGAAGATGCCGGGAATGACGTAGGCCGCACACAGCAGCAGCAAGGCCAGCCGGGGCAGTCGCTCGGCACCGCGCTCGGCGACGATGGCGGGGGTGGGGAGGTTCACGCGGGTGGGTTGGTTCGGGTCGGCCGGCATGATGCCGCAGAACTTGCTGTGCGGCGCAAATGACAAAGGGCAGCCGAGGCTGCCCTTGTGTTCGGAAGCGGCGCGGGACCGCCTCGAAGAATTACTTCTTCAGGTGAGCAAACTTGTTGCGGAACTTCTCGACGCGGCCGCCCAGGTTGTCCACGCTCTTCTGCGTGCCCGTGTAGAAGGGGTGCGATTCGCTGGTGGTTTCCAGCTTCACCAGCGGCATGGTCTTGCCGTCGAGCTCGATGGTTTCCTTGGTCTGGACGGTGGAACGCGTCACGAACTGGAAACCGTTGGACTGGTCGACGAAGACGACGTCGCGGTAGTTGGGGTGAATGCCTTCTTTCATGGGAACCTCTTGGCTTAGGTCGGGAGCCACGCCACACGCTGTTGTGAATGTGTGTGACGCACTTTCCGGGTGTTCTGGGGCGGAAAACCCGTGATTGTAGCGGGCTTCCCTGCGGTCTGGCTAGGTGTGGGCTGAAGTTACCCGCCGCGCCGCATCATGTCGAAGAAGTCCAGGTTGTTCTTCGACGCCTTCATCTTGTCGAGGATGAACTCCATCGCCTCGATCTCGTCCATGTTGTAGAGCAGCTTGCGCAGGATCCAGCTCTTTTGCAGGATCTCGGGCTTGAGCAGCAGCTCTTCGCGGCGGGTGCCGGACTTGTTGATCAGGATGGACGGGTAGACGCGCTTCTCGGCCATGCGGCGATCCAGATGGATTTCGCAGTTGCCGGTGCCCTTGAACTCTTCGTAGATGACCTGGTCCATCAGCGAACCGGTGTCGATCAGCGCGGTGCCGATGATGGTCAGCGAACCGCCTTCCTCGATGTTGCGCGCGGCGCCGAAGAAGCGCTTGGGGCGCTGCAGCGCATTGGAGTCCACGCCGCCGGACATGACCTTGCCGGAAGAGGGCAGCACGTTGTTGTAGGCGCGGGCCAGGCGTGTGATCGAGTCCAGCAGGATGATCACGTCCTTCTTCAGCTCCACCAGGCGCTTGGCGCGCTCGATGACCATCTCGGCCACCTGCACATGGCGGGCGGCGGGCTCGTCGAACGTGGAGCTGATGACCTCGCCGCGCACGGTGCGGATCATCTCCGTCACTTCTTCCGGGCGCTCGTCGACCAGCAGCACGATGAGGTGGCAGTCCGGCGCGTTGGCGACGAGGGCATGCGCGATGCTCTTCATCATTTCGGTCTTGCCGGTCTTGGGCTGGGCGACGATCAGTGCGCGCTGGCCTTTGCCGATGGGCGCCACCAGGTCGATGATGCGGCCGGTGATGTTCTCTTCGCCCTTGAAGCCTTCACGTTCGAGACGGAACTGTTCCTTGGGAAACAGCGGCGTCAGGTTCTCGAACATTATCTTGTTCTTGCTCTCCTCGGGCGTCTGGCCGTTGACACGGTCCACCTTCACGAGGGCGAAGTAGCGCTCGCCGTCCTTGGGCACGCGCACCTCGCCTTCCACCAGGTCGCCGGTGTGCAGGTTGAAGCGGCGGATCTGGCTGGGCGACAGGTAGATGTCGTCCGTCGAGGCCATGAAGCTGGCCTCGATCGAGCGCAGGAAGCCGAAGCCGTCGGGCAGGACTTCGAGCACGCCATCGCCGAAGACCTGCTCGCCGCCCTTGGCGCGCTTCTTCATGATGGCGAACATCAGCTCCTGCTTGCGCAGGCGGGTGACGTTGTCGATCTCCAGTTCCTCGCCCATCTTGATGAGGGCGGAAACATGGAGCGCTTTGAGTTCGGAAAGATGCATGGGTGGATACCCGTCAGGGGCCGCAGCGCCAGCCAAGGCGCAACGGCGATTCCACGGCTGCCCCGGGGAAAGGACCGATCAGCTACCGCTCAAACGACAGCGGCGCGGATGCAGACAAGAGAGTTGGGGAGGAGGAGCCGAGGCCACGCTGGCTGGATTCCGTCTTGGAGCCCGGGGCGTGTTGGCTTTGGCTGCTGCGGCGGGGCGCCGTGGGCGCCAGGAGCGCCGCAGCAGTTGGCGCGATTATAGGTTCGCGTCGAGGAAGGCGGTCAACTGGGCCTTGGAGAGAGCGCCGACCTTGGTCGCGGCGAGCTGGCCGTCCTTGAACAGCATCAGCGTCGGGATGCCGCGGATGCCGAACTTGGCGGGCACTTCGCGGTTTTCGTCGACGTTCATCTTGGCGACCTGCAGCTTGTCACCATAGCCGCTGGCAACCTCGTCCAGGATGGGCGCGATCATCTTGCAGGGGCCGCACCATTCGGCCCAGTAGTCCACCAACACCGGCTTGCCGGACTGGATCACGTCGGCGTCGAAGGACGCGTCGGAAACATGCTTGATCAATTCGCTGCTCATGAGAGGGTTCCTTGGCCTCAAAAGGTTGGCGGTCGCCACTGACCGCGCCGTCCGAATGGGCAAAATCATTGTGACATAGCCACTTTTTCCCGGACGGTCACGGGGGTGACCGAAGCAGTGGCACACATGGGGGCGGGAGGCCTTTCTTGCAAGACTTGAAGCTCGGCCTGGTGGCCGGGGAGAACATCGATGCCTTCTGGCACCGCGTGGCCGGCGCCTGCACCGACTGGTTGGCCGGCCAGGGTGCGCCCCTGCGCGACGCCGTGCTGCTGCTGCCCTTCGCCCAGCAGATCGCCCCGGCGCGCCGCGCCTTCCGGGCCCGCGGCGGCTGGCAGCCGCGCATCACCACCAGCCACAGCCTGGCCTCTGCGCTGGGGCCCACGGCGCTGGCCGCACCCGACCAACTGAGCGGCGACGCAGCGATCGACGCCTTCACGGCTGATCGCCTGCTGGCCGGCCAGAGCTGGATGGAGCCGCTGAAACACGGCAGTCCGCGTGACTACCGCGTCGCCCTGTCCCGGCTGGTCGAGACCGCCCACGCGTTGTCGCGGGCCGCCGCACAGGTGCCGCCCGGCGAACGGGCGGCATTCCTTGAGGCAGCCCGGCAGCGGCTGGCCGCGCCGGAGGGCGGACCCGGCACGCTGGAGCGCGCACTGGCCCTGGTCGCGCTGGCTTGGGTGGCGTCCGACGATCGCCGGCCGGCCACCGATGCGCTGTTCGCGCTGCGGCCCAGCGCCTGGATGCGGCTTCGGGTCGGCGGGCCGGACCGCTTGGGCGACGCCTTGCTGGCGCAGGCGGGCGACGTGCCCACGCTGTACCTGGACGCCGACCTGGATCTGGATGCCGTCGTCCCCGTGGCGCGCGTGGAGCAGGCCGTCGCCCCGGACTTCGAGATGCTGGCTGCCCAGTCGGCCACGGCCATCATCCAGCACCTGAATGCCGGTCGCCGGCCGGTGGCGCTGCTGGCGCAGGACCGGGTGGTCATCCGGCGCGTGCGCGCGCTGCTGGGGCGCCAGGGCGTGTCGGTACACGACGAGACCGGCTGGACGCTGGCGACCACGCCCGCTGCCGCGGCGGTGATGGCGCTGCTGCGCGCCGCGCTGACGGGCGGCGCGCTGGACGACTGGATGGCCTGGATGAAGTCCGCCTTGGGTGCCGGCTGGGATGTCCAGGCGCTGGAGGCCCGCTGCCGGCGCTACGGTTGGCGTCTGGCGGCGCAGCTGGATGCGGCCACGCTGCCGCCCGGCCTGGGCCAGGTCTGGCAGCGAGCCCGGCGCCGGCTGGAGCCGCTGTCCGGTGGCTCGCGCTCGCTGGCAGGCTGGCTGTTGGCGCTGGGAGAGACGCTGGACGGCCTGGGCTCGCTGGCCGAGGTCGAGGGCGGCGAGGCCTTGCTGGAGGCGCTGTGGATCTCGCGCAACCCCTGGGCCGGCAGCGCACACGAGGCCGTGCTGGCGCAGACGCGGCTGCGGCCCGACGAGTTCCTGGCCTGGGTGGACGACACGCTGGAGGCCGCGCAGTACAAGTCCGGCGAGGAGTCCGGCGCCGCTGAAGTCGTCATCACGCCGCTGGCGCGGGCGATGCTTCGGCCCTTTGGCGCCGTCGTGCTGCCGGGCGCGGACGCAGCGACGCTGGGCCCGGTGAATCCCCAGGCCGGCCTGCTGGCCGATGCCGACGCGGCGGCGCTGGGCCTGCCCAGCCTGGCCGAGCGCCGGGAGGCCGAGGGCTTGAGCTTTGCGCAACTGCTGCGCGCGCCGGTGTTGACGCTGCTGCGCTGCGAGTTCGCCGGCGCGGAGCCGCTGCCGCCCAGCCCGCTGCTGCAGCGGCTGAGCCGTGCGCCGACACCCTGGGTGGATGAGCGCCAGCCCCTGGCTCCGCCGCCGTGCTTGCGGGGGCGTGCCGAGGCCAACGCTGGCGGGCGCCTGCCCGCTGCGCTCAGCGCCAGCGCCATCGACGCGCTGCGCAACTGCCCCTACCAGTTCTTCAGCCGCTCGCTGCTGGGCCTGAGCGAGGCCGATGAGCTGGAGCTGGAGACGACCAAGCGTGACTACGGCACCTGGCTGCACGCGGTGCTGAAGCGCTTCCATGAGGCCCGTGGCGATGACGACGGCGCGGCGCTGAGCGCCGCCGCGGCGGCCGAGCTGGCCTTGCTGGACGAGACCGATTTCCTGCCGTTCTCGGCGGCCTTCGAGCGATTGAAGCCGCTGTACCTGGCCTGGCTGGCGGAGACCGAGGCCACCGGCCAGCGCTTTGCGGCCGGCGAGGTGGATCGCGAGGCGCGGCCCTTCAAGCCGCCACTGGACGGCCTGCTGCTGAAGGGGCGCCTGGACCGCATCGATGACGGTCCCGTCGGTACCTGGTTGCTGGACTACAAGACCGGTGACGCCAAGGGCTTGAAGGACAAGCTGGCCACGCCGCTGGAGGACACGCAACTGGCGACCTACGCCTTGCTGTCGGGCGCCACGGAAGGCCTGAAGGCGGCCTATCTCGTGCTGGACGATGCCAAGGGCGTTGCGATGCTGGAACACGAGCAGGTCAGCGAGACGGCTTGGGCCTTGCGAGACGGTTTGCAGGCCGACCTCGAGGCCCTGCGCGGCGGCGCGCTGCTGCCCGCACTGGGCGAGGGCCGCGTCTGCGATTTCTGCGAGGCCCGCGGCCTGTGCCGAAAGGATGACTGGACATGAGCGGCGCTGAACTCGCCTACTGGGCCGACGGCCGGCGCATCCCGCGCGAGGACTTCTACGCGCTGGCCTGCGACCCCGCGCGCAGCATCGTCGTGGAGGCCTGCGCCGGTGCGGGCAAGACCTGGATGCTGGTGTCGCGCATCCTGCGCGCGCTGCTGGCTGGCGCCGAGCCGCAGCAGATCGTCGCGATCACGTTCACGCGCAAGGCTGCGGGCGAGATGCGTCAGCGCCTGGCCGAGTGGCTGGCCGAATTCGCGCACGCCCCCGAGGCGCAGCAGATCGCCGCGCTGCGCCAGCGTGGCGTGTCGGCTGACGAGGCCATCGCACTGCGCCCGCGCCTGGCCGCGCTGCAGGGCGAACTGCTGCGTGGCGGCCGGGCGGTGGAGGTGCGCACCTTCCATGGCTGGTTCTCGCAACTGCTGCGTGCCGCGCCGCTGGCCTTCCTGCAGCAGCAGGGCATCGCGCCCGAGCTGCAACTGCTGCAGGACGAGGACGAGTTGATGCCCACGCTGTGGCGGCGCTTCCATGCGGCGGTGCTGGCGGACGAGGCCCTGCGTGCCGACTTTCAGGCGCTGACGCAGTCGCGTGGGCGCTTCAACTTGCGCGAGTGGCTGCTGGGCGCGTTTGCCAAGCGCGTGGAGCTGCGGCTGTCTGAAGCGGCCGGTGTGCTGGAGGGCAGCCTGCCCGGTGCGGTCGAGCTGCTCGGCACGACACCCGAGGCCTTCTTTGGCCACCTGCGCGAGCCGTTGCAGGAACTGGCGCGCCAACTGGGTCGGGCCAAGGGCAAGAAGGCGCAGGACGCCGCCAACGCGCTGCAACAGGCCCAAGACTTCGAGGCGGCCTGGGCCGCGCTGTTCACGCAGAAGGGCGAGCCGCGCAAGCTGGGTCTTGAAGACGCAGGTATGGACGAGCTGCTCGATGAGCTGCAGCGCTTGCAGGGCGCCATCCAGCAGCAACGCGCGGCCGACGAGCACGTCGCGATGCGCCGGCTGGCGCTGGTGCTGGTGGACGCCTTCGAGACGATCAAGCGCGAACGCGGCCTGGTCGACATGAACGACCTGGAGCGTGGCGCGCTGGCGCTGCTGGCCGACGCGCAGACCGCCGGCTGGGTGCAGCAGCGACTGGACGCGCAGGTGCGCCACCTGCTCATCGACGAGTTCCAGGACACCAGCCCGCTGCAATGGCAGGCGCTCAGCGGCTGGCTGTCCGCCTACGCGGGCGCGGGCGCGGGGTCGCCGCTGTCGGTGTTCATCGTGGGCGACCCCAAGCAGAGCATCTACCGCTTCCGTCGAGCGGACCCGCGCGTGTTTGCTGCCGCGCAGGCTTTCGTCTGCGAAGGCCTGGCCGGCGTGCGGCTGGCCTGCGACCACACGCGCCGCAATGCGCCCGAGGTGCTGGCGGCCGTCAACGCCGTGTTCGACGGCGCCCAGCGCGCCGGGCACTACGAGGGCTTTCGCCTGCACACGACCGAGGTCGGCGATGTGGATGAGCTGGCCGGCCTGTGGGCGCTGGACGCCGAGGTGGTCGACGCGCCGGCACCGCCGGACACCGAGCCACTGCGTTGGCGCCCCAGCCTGACCGAGCCGCGCCACGAGGCCGATGTCAGCCGCCGCGCGCCCGAGTGCGAGCGCGTCTGCGGCGCCATCGTGGGCCTGCTGCGTGCGCGGCCCGAGCTGAAGCCTGGCGACCTGTTCGTGCTGGCCCGCAAGCGCGACCCGCTGCGCCAGCTCAGCGACGCGCTGACGGCCGCCGGCATCGCACATGCGGCACCCGAGGAGCAGCCGCTGACCGACCTGCCCGATGTGGCCGACCTGCTGGCGCTGCTGGACGCGCTGGCCTCGCCGGGGCACGACCTGTCACTGGCGCAGGCGCTGCGCAGCCCGCTGTTCGGCGTGGCCGAGGCCGACCTGCTGACGCTGGCCGAGGCTGCCGGCACGGCGCAGTGGCTGGGCGAGCCGGTCGCCGAGCGCCGTTCG
>CBFGPX010000060.1:0-18553 GCA_965650725.1 uncultured Comamonadaceae bacterium
ATGGGGGCCACCCCCACCCACCCCGGACTCCCGCCATGAACCTCTTTCGCCGCTGGCATGCGCATCACCAGTTTCGCCATCACTTCGGCCACGGCCCTCATGGCCATGGCTTCGGCCGTCACTCTGACGGCTTCGCCTACCTCCTCGTCGCGCGCCTGGGTGCCAAGCTGGACCTGGACGCCGAGCAGCAGCGCCGGCTGGCCACCTGGATCGAGCAGCTCCAGCGCCAGCGCGATGCGCTGAAGCAGTTCGCGCGCGGCCATGAGGTCGCCAGCCTGATGGCCGGCGAGCAGTTCGCCCGCGAGCCGGCCCAGCAGCTGATCGATGCGCGGCTGGATTCGCTGCGCGAGGCGGGGCCCGGCGTCATTGCGGCCTTCGGGGACTTCTTCGACAGCCTGGACGACGAGCAGCGCCAGGCGCTGCGCTTCATGATGAGCCGCCGCCGGGGCTGCGGGCAGAATGACAGGGCCTGTTAGCACTACGACAGCGCGACCTACTGCCGTAGTGCTACCAGGCCCAACCCATGCACCGACTGCTGCTGATTGACGACGACGAGGCGCTGGCCGGGCCGCTCGCGCAATACCTGGCCCGCTTCGACCTGAAGCTGGAGGCCGTCATCCGGCCCAGCGACGCGCTGACCCGGCTGGCGGCCGAGCGCTTCGATGCGCTGATCCTTGACGGCATGCTGCCGGAAATGGACGGCTTCGAGTTCTGCAAGCGGCTGCGCGCCGGCAGCGCGCCCTGGCGCGACATGCCGGTGCTGATGCTGACCGCGCGTGGCGACCTGACGGACCGCGTGGTGGGCCTGGAACTGGGCGCCGACGACTACCTGCCCAAGCCCTTCGAGCCTCGCGAGCTGGCTGCGCGGTTGCAGACCATCCTGCGCCGCACGCGCTTTGCACCACCGCCGGCACTGGCGTCCCAGCC
This sequence comes from uncultured Comamonadaceae bacterium, assembly GCA_965650725.1. Lineage (GTDB taxonomy): Bacteria > Pseudomonadota > Gammaproteobacteria > Burkholderiales > Burkholderiaceae_C > Pelomonas. The sequence goes on from CBFGPX010000060.1 coordinate 928, forward strand.
CACGGCGCTGCTGTGCTTCGAGGGCCTGCAGATCGACACGGCGCGCCGCGAGGTGAAGACCGGTGGCGGCGTCATCGAGCTGACCGGCACCGAATACGAGCTGCTGCTGATGCTGGCCCGCGAGCCCGGCAAGGTCTTCTCGCGCGACGACATCCTGAACCGGCTGCGCGGCCAGGAGGCCGAGCTGTACACGCGGGCCGTGGACATCCTCGTCAGCCGGCTGCGCCGCAAGCTGGAGCCGCTGGCGGCGCTGAAGACGCTGCGCAACGCCGGCTACTGCTTCGCGCTGCCAGAGAAGCCGTGACCCACCCCTACGACCACCGCTGGCGCGAGCGCTGGCAGCGCAAGCATCTCAAGCGCGCCCGGCGCATGAGCCGCGACTGGGAGTACCGCTGGCGCGTGCGGCATCGCTGGCACCAACGCTGGCATCGCCATCACAAGCACTTCAAGCATTCGCTGGGCGCGCGGCTCATTGCGATCTTCATCGTGCTGGCCTGCGCCAGCAGCGTCATCCTGTGGGCGTCCATGGGCAGCGCCTACGGGCTGCTGTGGGCCGTGCCGGCGCTGCTGGTCGTCACGGGCCTGGCGTTCGGCATGATCCGCCACATGGTGCAGCCGCTGCATGCGCTGGCCCAGGGCGCCGAGGCCTTCCGGCGCGGCGAGTTCTCGCACCGCGTGCCCGTCATCCATGGCGACGAGATCGGCGACCTGGCGCAGCGCTTCAACCAGATGGCGGCCGACATCCAGGCCATGCTGGACGGCAAGCGCGCGCTGCTGCTGGCCCTCAGCCACGAGCTGCGCAGCCCGCTGACGCGCGCGCGGCTGCATGCGGAGCTGGTGGGCGAGGGCGCTTCGCGTGACGCGCTGCTGGACGAACTGGCGCAGATGCGCGATCTCATCTCCGCCTTGCTGGAGAGCGAGCGGCTGGGCAGCGGGCACAGCGCGCTGCAGCTGTCCGACTGCGATCTCGCCGGGCTCGCGCGCGAGCAGGCGCAGCCCGGCGTGGAACTGCACATCGAGCCCGGCCTGCCGACGCTGCGCGTCGACCGGCTGCGTGTGCAGCTGTGCCTGCGCAACCTCGTGCAGAACGCGCTGCGCCACAACGACGCGACGCGCGGCGCGGTGCAGCTCAGCCTGGCGGCGCATGGCACCGGCGTGCGGCTGATCGTGCGCGACTTCGGCCACGGCGTGCCGCCCGACGCGTTGCCGCAGCTGGGCCAGCCCTTCTACCGGCCGGACGAGGCGCGCACGCGCCATGGCGGCGGTGTGGGCCTCGGGCTGTGCCTGTGCCGGCTGGTGGCGGAGGCGCATGGCAGCCGGCTGGAGCTGCGCAACGCGCAGCCCGGGTTCGAGGTCTCGGTGCGCTTCAGCTAGGGACGCGGTCGAACCAGGGCTGGGCCTTTTCCAGCTCGGCAGCCAGTTGCAGCAGCAGGCCGTCCTCGCCCGGCGGCGCGATGAACTGCACGCCCAGCGGCAGGCCGTCGGTGGTCCAGTGCAGCGGCAGCGAGAGGGCCGGCGTGCCGGTCAGGTTGGCCAACTGCGTGAACGGCACATGGCGCAGGCTGTCGCTGGCCATCTTCTGCACGACGCCGTCGAGCAGTCCGGCGCGCTTCAACAGGCTCAGCAGGCCCGACGCGCGCAGCGCGTTCAGCACGGCCACCTGCACGGGCGGCGGATCGCCGGTGCCGTGCGGCACGGGCGGCGAGGCCAGCGTGGGCGTCAGGTAGAGGTCGTAGCGCGCATGCAGCGCGGCCAGTGCGCGGGCGTAGTCGTTCCAGCGGCCCAGCTCCAGCGTCAGCCGCTCGGCGGACGTGGCACGGCCCAGCGCGGCGATCAGCCGGGTCAGCGGCTCGAAGTCGGCCTCGCGGCCGCCGGCGGCCACGGCCTGGTTCAGCACGGCCGGCACCTGGCCGAAGTAGATGTGCAGATAGCTGTTGGCCAGCGCGCGGCCGTCGATGTCGGGGCGGGCGGGCTCCACCGTGTGGCCCTGGCTTTTCAGCAGAGCGACGGTGCGCTCGACCGCCAGCCGCGCCTCGTCGTGCACGGGCTCGCCGATGGGCGAATCCGCGCACCAGCCGATGCGCAGGCGACGCAGCGGCGCGCGCAGCAGCGCGACGAAAGGCGTGGCGGGCGAGGGCAGCGAGACGGGATCGCCGGGCTCAGGGCCGGACAGCACGTCCAGCGCCAGCGCCGTGTCGCGCACGCTGCGCGAGATGACGCCCTCGCTGCTGGCGCCAAACCAGACCTCGCCCTGCTGCGGCCCCACCGACACACGGCCGCGCGAGGGCTTCAAGCCCACCAGGCCGCAGCAGGCGGCCGGAATGCGGATGGAGCCGCCGCCGTCATTGCCCGCGGCCATGGGCACGATGCCCGAGGCCACGGCTGCCGCCGCGCCGCCGCTGCTGCCGCCGGGGGTGCGGGCGGTGTCCCAGGGGTTGCTGCTGCGGCCGAAGGTCAGCGGGTCGGTGACGCCCTTCAGCGCCAGCTCCGGTGTGTTGGTCTTGCCGAAGATGATGGCGCCGGCGTCCAGCAGCCGCCGCACGACATGCGCGTGCTGGCGTGCTGGCGGCAGGCCGGCCAGGGCGCGGCTGCCGAAGCCCGTGGGCAGTCCGGCGTAGTGCTGGGCGGCATCCTTGATGAGCAAGGGCACGCCTGCCAGCGGTCCGCCGCCCAGGCCGCGGGCCAACTGGGCGCGTGCCTCGGCCTCCATGAGCCGGCAGACGGGGTTCAGTCGGGGCTGGACTTCGGCCAGCCGCGCCAGCGCCAGGTCGAGCAGACGATCTGCGCTGACCCGGCCAGCGGCCACCTCGGCTGCCAGCGAGGTGGCGTCGTGACGGCGGTAGGCGGCGAAGTCCATGTCGTCTTACATGAAGAGATGCTCTCCCGCATTCTCGCCACCCAGGACGACGTAGTTCACCCGCTTCAGATCCGCCAGCTGTGTGCCACCCGCATAGGAGATGGAGCTTTGCAGGTCCTCCTGCATCTCGCGCAGCGTGTCCGGCAGCTTGCCCTTGACCGGCTCCAGGATGCGCTTGCCTTCCACGTGGCGGTACTCGCCCTTGTTGAAGTCCGACGCCGAGCCGTAGTACTCCTTGTAGCGCTTGCCGTCGACCTCGACCGTCTGGCCGGGCGACTCCTCGTGGCCGGCGAACAGCGAGCCGACCATGACCATGCTGGCACCGAAGCGCACGCTCTTGGCAATGTCGCCGTGGTGGCGGATGCCGCCGTCGGCCACGATGGGCTTGGTGGCCACGCGGGCACACCACTTCAGCGCCGACAGCTGCCAGCCGCCGGTGCCGAAGCCGGTCTTCAGCCGCGTGATGCAGACCTTGCCCGGGCCCACGCCGACCTTGGTCGCGTCCGCGCCCCAGTTCTCCAGGTCGATGACGGCCTCGGGCGTGCCGACGTTGCCGGCGATGACGAAGGTGTCGGGCAACTTCTGCTTGATGTGGGCGATCATGCGCTGCACGCTCTCGGCGTGGCCGTGCGCGATGTCGATGGTCAGGTAGTCGGCGCCCACGCCCTCGGCGGCGAGCTGGTCGATCAGCTCGTAGTCCGCCGGCTTCACGCCCACGCTCAAGCTGACGATCAAGCCCTTGTCGCGCATGGAGCGCGCATAGGCCAGGCTGTCCAGGTCGAAGCGGTGCATCACGTAGAAGAAGCCCTCGCGGGCCAGCATCTCGGTGATGGACTCGTCGACGACGGTCTTCATGTTGGCCGGCACGACGGGCAGGCGGAAGCGGTGCGGGCCGAACTGCACGGAGGTGTCGCAGTCCGACCGGCTGTTCACGCGGCATTTGCGCGGCAGCAGCAGGATGTTGTCGTAGTCGAAGATTTCCATGTTCAAGTTCGCAAGTACGGCGTGCGTTGAGCAGTGCACGACCTGGGCTGCGAGCGCTTGACTTGGCGCTTCCGGCTTCCTGCCGCCCGTGGAGCGGGCAAAAAAAACCGGACGCCAATATTTGGGCCCGGTGATTGATTCTACGCAGGGATCAATGGCCAAAAAAGCGCTGGTGTATGCGCCGCGTCGTCCACCAAACGCCCGCCAGCACGACCGGGATCGCTGCCCCCGCCGCCAGTTCCGGCGCCACCGGCAGCCAGCCCTCGCTCTTCAGCGCCTTGAAGCCGTACAGCAGCAGGCTGACCACGTAGTACGTGATCGCCGCCAGCGACAGGCCTTCCACGGTGGCCTGCATGCGCAGCTGCGTGCGCTGGCCGTCGCCGAGCTGGGTCAGCAACTGCTGGTTCTGTGCCTCGGTGGCGATGTCCACGCGCGTGCGCAGCAGCGCGCTGGCGCGCGTGATGCGCTGCGACAGGCGGGACAGGCGCTGGGCCGTCGCGTCCACCGTCGCAATGGCGGGTGACAGCCGGCGCTGCATGAACTCGCCCAGTGTCTGCGTGCCCGCCACCTTGCCCTCGTGCAGTTCCTCGATGCGGGACTCGACGATGGCGTGATAGGCCAGCGTCGCGCCGAAGCGGTACTGGTGCTGGGCGGTGGCGTGCTCCACGCGGGCGGCGGTGGAGATCAGGTCGTCCAGCAGCTCGGCCTCGGACGCGCCGCGCGCCTGCAGCCGGGCCGTGATGGTGGCCAGCGTGGCCTCCACCTCGGCCAGCGTGACGCCCAGCGCCTTGGCCGCGGGCAGGCCGCGCAAGGCCATCAGCCGGTAGGTCTCCAGCTCCAGCAGGCGCTGGCAGATGCGGCCGGCGCGGGTCTCGGGTGTGCCAGGCTCGGCCAGCACGACGATGTGCTCGAAGCCCGTGGCCCGCAGGTGGAAGTCGGTGACGACCAGCGAATGACCGCCCATCGTGGACGCCACGACCGCCTGCTCGCCGAACCAGGCCTGGGCCTCGACCAGCGCGCTGGGCGTGAAGGTCAGCGGCCGCTCCAGCATGACCAGCTTGATGGCCGCGATGGTGCGGCCCGGGATGCGGCCCAGCCAGTCCGGTGCGACGCGCAGCGCCAGCCGGTCCAGCGCCTGCGGCGAGGGCACCGCATCAGCCGGCAGCGGCTGCAGGATGGAGTAGCGTGTGAACTCGGCATGGCGCTCCCATTTCATCGAGAAGCCACCGCAGCGCAGGCGCACGAAGTTGCCGTTCAGCGCCGTCTCGGCCAGCTCGTGATGGCCGGGCAGCAGGCGCAGGTGGGCCAGCTCGTCGGCACGGCTGACGTCGTCGTTCAGCACGGCGATGTGGACGATGACGGCCGGCAGGCGGATGCGTGCGGGAGGCCGCGCGTGCACCTCGTTGTGCAGCACCAGGCGCAGTGAGTCATCGGGAGGAAGGAGACTGTCTTCGTGCATGGCGTCCAGTCTGGTGCCGGCTGAGGGCGTCAGCATGGCTCGGTAAGATTTCAGGCTTCGTACATCAGCAGGGCGACCTCTTCATGCAAGCTTCATTCCCGCCCGTCGTCATCTCCGGCACCGGGCTGTACCGTCCCCCGCACGTCATCACCAATGCCGAACTGGTGGAGGCGTTCAACGCCTACGCCGACCGCCAGAACGCGCTCCATGCCGACGCCATCGCGGCCGGTGAGCGCGCCGCGATGACGCACTCCAGCGTGGAGTTCATCGAGAAGGCCTCCGGCATCAAGCAGCGCTACGTCATCGAGAAGGACGGCGTGCTGGACCCGGCCCGCATGTACCCGAAGTTCGCGCCGCGTGGTGACGACGAGATCTCGCTGATGGCGGAGATCGCCGTGGACGCCGCGAAGCAGGCGCTGCAACAAGCCGGCAAGACCGGCGCCGACATCGACGCCGTGCTTTGTTCGAGTGCCAACATGCAGCGCGCCTACCCGGCCATGGCGGTCGAGATCCAGCAGGCGCTGGGCGCGGGCGGCTACGGCTTCGACATGAACGTGGCCTGCTCGTCGGCCACCTTCGCGCTGGAGCAGGCCTACAACGCGGTGCGCTCGGGCGCGAGCAAGTGCGTGCTGGTCGTCAACCCCGAGATCACGTCGGCCCACCTGGAATGGCGCGACCGCGATTGCCACTTCATCTTCGGCGACGTCTGCACGGCGCTCATCGTCGAGCGCGCCGACACGGCCACCGGCGCGGAGCAGTGGGAGATCCTGGGCACGCAGCTGGCCACGCAGTTCAGCAGCAACATCCGCAACAACTTCGGCTTCATGAACCGCGCCGAAGACCGCGACCCCAACGCGCGCGACCTGACCTTCTATCAAGAGGGGCGCAAGGTCTTCAAGGAAGTGGTGCCCATGGCCGCCGCCCACATCGAGGCGCACCTCGGCAAGCTGGGCCTGGAGCCCACGCAGGTCAGCCGCTACTGGCTGCACCAGGCCAACCAGGGCATGAACCAACTGGTCATCAAGAAGCTGGTGGGTGCCGATGCCGGCGACGAGATCGCGCCGCTGATCCTGAACGAGTACGCCAACACGGCGTCGGCCGGCTCCATCATCGCCTTCCACCACCACCGCGGCGACCTGAAGGCGGGCGACGCGGGTGTCATCTGCTCCTTCGGTGCGGGCTACTCCATCGGCAGCGTGGTCGTCCGCAAGCGTTGATCGTCAGAAGCGCAGAGACAGCCCGGCGGTCCAGCTCCAGTCGGGTGCCGCGCGGTTGAGACCGCGGAACACGGCGGCGTCCAGCCGCGCGTCGTCGCTCAGAGGCCAGGCCAGGCCGGCAGCGAACGTGGCCACATTGCCGCCGTGACGGCGCGCCGCCAGTTGTTGCGCGGCCAGCTCGGTGAAGGCCTCCAGCCGTTCGCCCAGCGGCAGCCCCAGGCTGGCGGACAGGTGGCCGGCCGTGAAGCGTCGGCCCTCGTCATTGCGATCCAGGGCCAGGCCCGCCATGGTCCCCAGCGACCAGCCGGCGGGCAGGTCCCAGCTCGCCAGCAGGCTCAGGCCCGGCCGCCAGCCACGACCCTTGAAGTCGCCGCTGCCGCTGGGCGTGGCCACCTCAAGCAGCCAGCCCAGCGCGGGCTGGCCGTCGCCGTCGGCCGCCAGTTGCCGCTTGATGCCCATCGCCAGGTCGCCGCGGCCGCGTGCCGAGGGCTTGCGTTGGCGCAGCCAGCCGTCGGTCTCCACACGAAGTTCCGTCTGACCGGCCAGGCCCACGCGCAGCAATGCGGGTGTCGAGCGCAGCCGGGTGTCGCCGTCGCGCTGCCAGGCGCCACCTGCCTCGATCTGCCAGCGGCCAACGGCCATGACGTCGGGGCTATTGGTGAAATCGGGCCGGTCGGCCGAGATCGCGTCGTCCGCCCGCGCGGGCAGGCAGGCCATGGCCAGCAAGACAAAGGGCAGCAGCTTCATCGTGGGGCGGTGGGGGGATTGGCCGCAATGTATGCGGCCTGCCGCCGCATCCCATCACCTGTGCTGCGCGCCCTTGCAGGGAGAAGACAGATGAAGTGGCGAAACCTGGGATGCATGACCTCGTTGCTGCAGGCGTTCGCCGCCGGGGCCAGCGATCTGCCGCGCAAGCAGTTCGAGATCCGCGAGGAGCAACTGGGCACGCGGCTGGGCCGCGCCGCCCTCCGCTCGGCGCTGCCGCTGAACCGCCGCTATGCCGAGCTGGACGAGGCCGAGAATGAAGGCATGCCCGCCGCCGACGAGGCGCACCCCGCCGAAGGGCTGATGCCGGTGTTCCAGGCGATCCAGGTCGGCATGGAGAAGCTGGGCACGCAGGGCCAGCTGACGCTGGTGGCCGATGTGGGTGCCAGCGGCAAGGTGCAGCACGTGGACACCTTCGGCAGCGTGGACGCCGACTTCGCCCGCTTCACGTCCAAGGTGCTGGTGGCCACGCCGTTCAAGCCGGGCGTCTGCGCCGGCAAGCGCTGCTCCATGCAGGCTGTGCTGCGCATCTCGTTCTCGCAGCTGCAGCAGTGAACGCGGCCGTGTGGGCTATCGTGCCGGCATGAGCGACCTGACCTTCTTCTGGCACGACTACGAAACCTTCGGCCGCGTGCCGCGCCGCGACCGGCCCGCGCAGTTCGCCGGCCTGCGCACCGACGCCGAGCTGAACGAGATCGGCGAGCCGCTGATGCTGTACTGCCAGCCGGCGCCCGACTACCTGCCCGACCCCGAGTCCTGCCTGCTGACCGGCATCCTGCCGCAGCACTGCCAGCAGCGCGGCGTGCCCGAGCACGAGTTCGCCGCCAGCATCGAGACCGTGCTGGCGCTGCCGGGCACCGTGGGCGTGGGCTACAACAGCATCCGCTTCGACGACGAGGTGACGCGACACCTGTTCTGGCGCAACCTCATCGACCCCTATGCGCGCGAATGGCAGAACGGCTGCGGCCGTTGGGATCTGCTGGACGTGGTGCGCTGCGCCTACGCGTTGCGGCCTGACGGGCTGGAGTGGCCCAGGCATGAGGACGGCCGCCCCAGTTTCAAGCTGGAGCACCTGACCATCGCCAACGGCGTGGCCCACGAGGCGGCGCACGATGCGCTTTCGGACGTGCGCGCGACCGTCGCGCTGGCGCGCAAGCTGAAGGCCGCGCAGCCCAAGCTGTGGGACTTCTGCGTGAAGCTGCGCAGCAAGCAGGCGGTATGGGACGAGATTGGCGTCGGCAAGCCCTTCCTGCACATCTCCGGCATGTACGGCCCCGAGCGCGGCTGCATCGCGCTGGTGTGGCCGCTGGCGCCGCACCCGACCAACAAGAACGAGCTGATCGTGTGGGACTGTGCGGCCGATCCGACCGAGCTGCTGGGCCTGAACGCCGCCGCCATCCGCGAGCGCATGTTCACGAAGCAGGACGCGCTGCCCGAGGGCGTCACGCGGCTGCCCATCAAGACCATCCACGTCAACAAGAGCCCCATCGTCATCGGCAACCTGAAGACGCTGAGCCCTGCGATGGCCGAGCGCTGGGGGCATGACGTCGAGGCCCAGCTCGCCAATGCACGGGTGCTGGCCGAGAAAGGCCGCTTGCTGGACGGCCTGTGGGGTGACGTGTTCCAGCGCGAGCCCTTCGCGCCCGCCGACGTGGACGAGGATCTGTACGGCGGCTTCATCGGCAACGAGGACCGCCGCGCGCTGAACCGCGCACGCACGATGACGCCCGAGCAACTCGCCGAACGTGCGGCCCAGGGCAAGCTGGCGTTCCAGGACGGACGCCTGGACGAGCTGGTGTTCCGCTGGCGCGCCCGCAACTTCCCCGCCAGCCTGTCGGCCGAGGAGGCCGAGCGCTGGCTGAACCACCGCGCGGCGCGCCTGCACGAAGGCGAGGGCGGCGCGCAGACGCTGGCGGCGTTCATGGAGCGGATCGACCAACTGGGCGAAAGCGCCGACGAGCGCGGCGAAGAAATCTTGTCGGCGCTGTACGACTACGCCGAACAGATCGCGCCTTAGCGCTGCAGGTACTTGTCCCGCAGCTTCGTCTGCCGGTCGCTCAGCTCCACCTCGCGCCCCTGGATGAACACGCGCTCGATGCGCGTCGCCTGCTCCAGCGGGTCGCCGTCGGCGACGAACAGGGTGGCCAGCTTGCCGACCTCCAGCGAGCCCAACCGGTCGGCGATGCCCAGGATCTGGGCCGGGTACAGCGTGACGGCCTTCAGCGCCTCGTCGTCGGACAGGCCGTAGGCGCGCGCCTGCGCGGCCTCGAAGGGGAGGTTGCGGGCATTGGTCGAATCCCGACCGCCGTCCGCAATGCAGAACTGCACGCCGGCCGCGGCCAGCTTGGCGGGCAGAGAGAACAGCGCATCGGGCGGGTCGTCGCGGCGCAGAGGCAGTCGCAGCAGGCCGTCCACGATGACGGGGATGCGACGTTCGCGCAGCGTGTCGGCCACGCGCCAGGCGTCGGCGCCGCCGACGATGACCAGCTTCAGCCCATGCCGTGCTGCGAAGTCCAGCGCGAAGCGGATCTGCGCCATGTCGTCGGCATGCATAAATACGGGCCGCGCAGGTGCCGCGCTGGGAGCCGTGGGCAGCACGGGCAGCATGGCTTCCCAGCGTGTGTCGATGGGCAAGGCCGCATCGGCCGCGCGGGCCAGCGCATAGGCCTTGGCCGACTCGAAGGCGTCGTCCAGCAGCTTCAAACGCGCTTCGGTGGAGCGGCGCATCTCGGCCAACCGGGCCTCGGGCTGGGTCGGGAAGAGGGCGCTGTTCAGCCGCAGCCGCGGCACTGTGATGTGCAGGCCGGCCTCGGGCAGCAAGGCCATGTCCTGCCAGTTCCAGCCTTCCAGCTGCAGCAGTGCGGACGTGCCGGCGATCAGTCCGGTGCGGCCGGCCTCGGGCACGGCCAGCGCGGCCAGCACGCCGCCGCCGCGCGTGACCGGCAGCAGCTCGCTGTCGGCGTTGAACGCGACGACGGCACGGGCATTCGGGTTCAGCGCGCCGGTCTCGTTGCTGTCCATGCTGGCTCCGACCGAGCGGATCTCGGCCAGGCCCAGGCTGCTGTCGGCGGCGATCATGCCGGGGTAGACGTGGCGGCCACCGAGGTCCACGACCTGGGCGCCGGCCGGCGCGGCGACGTTCGTACCCAGCGCCTTGATGCGTCCGGCCTCGATCAGCAGGCTGGCGCCGCTGATGACGGGGCCGCTGACCGGATGCAGCGTCGCGTTGCGCAACAGCAGCGGCTCGCGCTGCGGCGGGGGCGGCGTGTTGGGCGTGGCCTGAGCGGCGAGCGTGGCGGCGAGCAGCGCGGTGATGAGGGCGAGCTTCATGTCAATACGCATCTTGAGTGCACTCGTGCCAGGTGTCGCCGCCGTAGTAGCTGATGCGGTCGCGGTTCATCTGATGCAGCCAGCGCTGCAGCTCCAGCTGGTCCAGCGCGGCGGCCACGGGTGAGGGCGGTCGGCCCTCGGGCGGCGCCGCAGCCTTGGAGCGCTCGGGCAGGGCCAGCGCCACCAGCCGCGCACGCTCCACCCGGTCGCGCTCGCGCAGTTGCGCGTCCTCGTCGCGGCTGAAGTAGCGGCGGCCGTCGATCCACGTCTGTTCGGCGCGCGCGGCGCTGGACAGCGGGCTGGCGCTCCACAGCACGAAGTCGGCATCCTTGCCCACTTCCAGTGAGCCCACGCGGCCATCGATGCGCAGTTGCTTCGCCGGGTTGATGGTCACGAACTTCAGCGCGTCCGCCTCCGTCATGCCCCAGGCGGTGCCGCCGTAGCGCAGCGCCTTGGCGGCCTCGGTGTTCAGGCGGCGAGCCAGCTCGTCGCTGTCGGAGTTGAAGCTGGTCAGCACGCCGGCCTTCTGCGTCATCGCGCCGCTGTACGGAATGGCGTCCTGCACCTCCAGCTTGTAGCCCCACCAGTCCGAGAAGCCCGACGCGCCGGCGCCCAGCGATGCGATCTCGGGCGCAACCTTGTAGGCCTCCAGCACATGCTGGAAGGTGGCCACCTCCAGGCTGAACTCCTTGGCCAGCGCGACGAACATCAGGATCTCGTCGGCGCGGTAGCTGTGGATGTGGATGACGCGCTTGCGTTCCAGCAACTCCACCAGCGTGTCCAGCTGCAGGTCGCGCCGTGCGTTCGGGTCGGCCCTGCGCTGCTCGCGGTAGGCCTTGGCGGCCAGGAAGGCGTCGCGCATGACCTGTTCCACACCCATGCGCGTCACGGGATAGCGCGGATCGCCGTCGGTGGCCGGGAAGTTGGCGCGCTTGACGTTCTCGCCCAGCGCGAATTTGATGCCGGGCCGGGCGCCCTCGAACTTCAGCGCCTCGCCGTCCAGCCCCCAGCGCAGCTTGATGACCTGGTTCTGTCCGCCGATCGCATTGGCCGAGCCGTGCAGCAGGTTGGCGCTGGTGACGCCGCCGGCCAACTGGCGGTAGAGGCTGATGTCGGTCGCGTCCACCACGTCGCCCACGCGCACCTCGGCCGTCACCGAATGCGCGAACTCGTTGATGCCGCGGTGGACGGCGGTGTGCGAGTGGGCGTCGATGAGGCCCGGCGTCAGGTGCCTGCCTTGCGCGTCGATGAGGACAGCGCCGGCCGGGGTCGTCAGCCCCTTGCCGATGGCGGCGATGCGGCCGTCGCGCACCAGCAGGTCGGCGCCTTCGAGCTTGCCGGCGGCGGCGCTGGTCCAGATCGTTGCGTTGCGCACCAGCACCGCAGCCGGCCGTTCGGGCGGCGTCGCGCGGCCGAACACGCCGGCGGGGAAGGTGGCGGGCGAGGGCGCCGAGATGACCGGCGGCTTGGGTGCAGGTGGCTCGAATGGTGCGACGCGCGTGGCCGTCCAGGCTTGAGTGCGGCCGTCCGCCAGCGTCAGCGCGCCGCTCAGCGTGGGGCCGCGGCCTTCCAGCCGCAAGGCGTTGCTGCCGCCGTCGCAAGGCCAGCGCAGCAGCAGCTCACGGCCTCGTTGCTGCAGCTCACAGGTGCGGCCGTCCACCAGCAGCGTGGGCCGCGCGCGTGTGCCGGCGATCTGCCAGCTCTGCTCGGTCCCATCGGCCGGCTTCACGGTCCAGCGGCCGCGCGCGTCGAAGCGCTCCCACGCCGCGGTGGGCAGGGGCAGGCCGTCGACGAAGGCGATCTCGATCTCGGCCTGCTCACTGGCAAACAGGTCGCCGCTGGCCACCACCACATTGGCGAGCTGGCCCGCAGCGAGTCGGCCCAGCCGTGGCTGGCCCAGCAGCCGCGCGGGCGTCGTGGTCAGCGCGGCCAGCGCCGCGTCGGGCGCCAGGCCGCGCTGCACGGCCTGGCGCAGGCGCGGCCAGAAGTCCTTGCCGGCGTCCTTCAGCCCCTGCGTGGAGATCGCGAACTCCACGCCTGCGGCCTGCAGCGTCGCCGCGTTGCCGGGCGCACGCTCCCAGTGCTGCAGCAGGTGCAGTGGCACGTCCAGCGCGCTCTCGGGCTGCTCCACCTCGGGCGCGGCCGGGTAGGCCAGCGGCACGATGACGGGCAGGCCCAGCGCCTTCAGCTGCGCGGCCTTGCGGTACTCGGCGCCCGTGCCCTGCGCGATCAGCCTCAGCTTGAACTCGTCGCGCAGCCGCGCGATGCGCAGCAGGTCTTCCTCGTCCAGCGCCTCGTGGATGACCGCTTGCCTGCCGGCCAGCGCCGGCGCCAGCGCACCGAGACTGGCGTTGAACTCGCGCCGCTCTCCGGCCGGTGCAGGTGTGGCGGTCCATTGCGCATTCAGCAGCGTCTGGCGCTGCAGCGCGATGTTGCCCATCAGCGACGTGGGGTAGTGCGGCGCCGCACGCGCGCCGCTCTCGAAGTCGATGCTCTGATACTCATGGGCCAAGTGTTGCGCCACGTCGGCCGCCAGCACCAGGCTGCGCGCGTCCGTGCCGTCGCGCAGGCTGATCAGCGCGCTCTGGCCGCGGAACACGGCACCCGCCGGCGGCAGCGAAAGCGCAGCAGTGAAGCCCAGCTCGCGGGCGGCCTTCACATCCTCGGGGCGGATCTCCAGCGTTGCGGCCTGGCGGAACTCGGCGCGCACCCAGCGCTGCCCTGGCGTCAGCCCTTTGGCTTTGGAGACCTCCATGCGCCCCTGGCCGATGCTGCTGGCTGCATCGATGAAGCCAGCGTAGACCGTGCGCCCCGGCACATGCCAGACGCGTGCTCCGGCCGGCGGCTTCAGACCCGCGCCAGCGGCCACGATGACGCCGTCCTTCATGACCAGCGTGCCGTTCTCGACCACGCGGCCGGGCTCCAGCACGAGGCGGGCGCCGGTCAGCGCGTGCCAGCGCGGCGTCGCGTCCCGCAGGCCCTGAGGGGTTTCACTGGGTTGCTGGGCCTGGGTGAGGCCGCTCAGCAACGCGAGCAGGGCAAGAGGCAGCAGGCGCATCGTGGCGTCGTGTCCGGTGCTGCGGTGGCAGCGAGGCTGTGGACTGTAGGCCTGTTGTCACCATGGCCGAAAGCCGGCAGTCCTGCGATAGTCGGGCCTAGAAGAGACAGCCCCAGGAGACCTCATGAGCAGCGCCGCCATCCCCGCCACCGACGACACCACCGGGGCCCGCCTGCGCGCGCTGCTGGTGCGGGCGCCCACGGCCGTGGCTTTCGTGTCAGGTGAGCGCTTCGAGGTGGTCAGCGAGGAGTTCAACCACCTATTCGGCTTTGGCGACGACAGCGACCTGACGGGCCAGGCCACCCGTGCCGTTCACACCAATGATCAGGCGCACGCGCAGTTGCACGAGCGCGCAGCCACCGCCTTCGCCGCCGGCCGCCCGCTGGACGAGGAGATCGAGTACGTCAAACGCGACGGTCATCGCTTCTGGGGCCGCCTGCAGGCCACCCCGGTGCACTGGGAGTCGCCCGCGGCCGAGGCGCTGTGGATCGTCGAGGACGTGACCGCCGCGCGCGCGCAGCGCCTGCAGCCCACCTGGACGGCCAAGCACGACACCGTCACCGAACTGGCCAACCGCCGCGAATTCGAGCGCCGCCTGTCCGAGCACGTGGGCAGCCGCCGCGGCGACCCGGTGTCGGTGCTGTGGCTGGACGTCGACAAGTTCAGTGAGGTCGTCAAGGGTATGGGCGCCGAGGTGGGCGACCATTTCCTGTATGGCCTGGGCCAGATGCTGATCGGCAAGGTGCGGGCTTCCGACCTGGTCGCCCGGCTGGAGGACGACCACTTCGCCGTGCTGCTGCCCGACTGCGACGCCCACTACGCGCAGATCATTGCAGAGAAGATCCGTGCCGCAGTGGCGGCCTACCGGCTGCGCTGGGGCCTGCACCGCACGCGCGTGAAGGCCTCGCTGGGCGTGGTGCAGATCCAGCCCTCGCTGGCGACGGTGGACGCGGTGCTGGGCGGCGCCTCGCTGGCCTGCACCGAGGCCAAGGCGGCCGGCGGCGACAGCGTGCGGGTCTTCGTCCCGGCTGGCGGCTACGAGGAACTGGCGGGCTGATTTCACGTTTGCCGGCGTGGCGAACCCCGGATATGCGGGGTTTTTCGCTGGTTGTTCTAAAGTTTGGTCCAGCGCTGCCGATCTAGCGGCCAATACGCCACCCTACTGAAGCCATGACCGTCGCCCTGTCCACCGCCCTGTCCGGCATCTCTGCCGCGAACGAGCGCCTGCGTGCGTCGGCGTCCAACATCGCCAACCTGGCCACCAGCAACCAGGCCCGCCCCAGCGTCGAGCCGACCAATGTGGACAAGGTTCCGGAGCGCGAGATCAACCCGGCCAACGAGGTCGTGGAGCAGCAGTCGGCGGCCTATGCCTTCGTCGCCAACCTGAAGGTGTTGCAGACGCAGCTGAACACCACCGGCGCACTGCTGGACATCAAGGCCTGAGCCCCGCCTCCCCCAGCCAGAGCGGCCCGCAGCAATGCGCGCCGCTCTTTGTTTTGAGCGCCGCCGCCTATGTTTGGTGCGAACCGGGGTTTGACGACCCAAGATGGTGCATTGGTTCATGTGTTTTTTAACATGAGGGCCAGGCGGCGCCCCTCCCGGGAGCCGCGCTGCTGCCGGAGTCTGCCTGCCCATGAAATACACGTCCCTTGGCCAATTCCTTGAGCAGGTCGCGCAACGCAACCCCGGGGAGTCCGAATACCTGCAGGCGGTGACCGAGGTGCTGGAAAGCCTGTGGCCCTTCATCGAGGCTCACCCGCGCTACGCCGAGCACGGCCTGCTGGATCGCCTGGTTGAGCCCGAGCGCATCGTCGTGTTCCGCGTCTGCTGGGTGGACGACCGGGGCGAGGTGCAGGTCAATCGCGGCTACCGCATCCAGCACAGCATGGCCATCGGCCCGTACAAGGGCGGCCTGCGCTTCCACCCGTCGGTGAACCTGTCGGTGCTGAAGTTCCTGGCCTTCGAGCAGACGCTGAAGAACGCGCTGACGACGCTGTCCATGGGCGGCGGCAAGGGCGGCTCGGACTTCGACCCCAAGGGCAAGAGCCCGAACGAGATCATGCGTTTCTGCCAGGCCTTCGCGACGGAGTTGTTCCGCCACGTGGGCCCGGACACGGACGTGCCGGCCGGCGATATCGGTGTCGGCGGCCGCGAGGTGGGCTATATCTCCGGCATGGTCAAGAAGTTGACCAACAGCGCTGGCAGCGTGTTCACCGGCAAGGGCCTGTCGTTCGGCGGCTCGCTGATCCGCCCGGAGGCGACCGGCTATGGCACGGTCTACTTCGCGCAGGAGATGCTGAAGACGCGCGGCAAGTCCTTCGAGGGACTGCGGGTGTCGGTGTCCGGCTCGGGCAACGTTGCGCAGTATGCGGTCGAGAAGGCGATGCAACTGGGCGCCAGGGTCGTGACCGTGTCGGACTCCAGCGGCACGGTGGTCGACGAGGCCGGCTTCACGCCTGAGAAGCTGGCCACGCTGATGGAGGTGAAGAACCATCTTTACGGCCGGGTCAGCGACTACGCCGAGCGCACCGGCACGCGGTTCCTGCCCGGCGTGCGACCCTGGCAGGTGCCGGTTGACGTGGCGCTGCCCTGCGCGACGCAGAACGAGCTGGACGCCAGTGACGCTGCGACGCTGATCAAGAACGGCGTCATCTGCGTCGCCGAGGGCGCCAACATGCCGGCCACCATCCAGGCGGCCAAGGCGTTCGAGGCGGCGGGCGTGCTGTACGCGCCGGGCAAGGCCAGCAACGCCGGCGGCGTGGCGACCTCGGGCCTGGAGATGAGCCAGAACGCGATGCGCCTGTCCTGGACGCGCGAGGAGGTGGACGCGCGCCTGCTGCTGATCATGCAGGGCATCCACGCGGCTTGCCTGAAGCATGGCGTGCGCCCCGACGGCCGCATCAGCTACATCGACGGCGCCAACGTCGCCGGCTTCGTCAAGGTGGCCGATGCGATGCTGGCGCAGGGCGTGATCTGACCCCTGTTCGGTGAACGTCAAGGGGAGCCCGCGGGCTCCACGTGGTCGCTCAGCGCAGCTCGACGCGGCGCGGCGCGTGCGCCCAGCTGGGTGGCAGGTCCGCCAGCACGGCGTCGGCGTCCAGCGAGCGGATCGGCACGCCGAGGTCGGTGGGGATGCGCTGGCGCGCCAGCAGCGCCACGTAGCGCAGCGCCGAGACGCGCAGGAAGGACGCGAAGTTGCCCACCGCGCCGCGTGTCTGCACCAGCTCGTCGTAGAGCTTCTCGATCAGTTGCGTGACGCCCATGCCGTCACGCGTGGCGATCTCCTCCAACACCTCCCAATGCAGGTTCTCCAGCCGGATGCTGGTGACCACGCCGTGCAGCCGCACGGAGCGCGTGCGCGATTCGTAGGACTCGGGGTTGGCGCTGATGAAGACCTGGCACATGGAACACCTCCTGGCGCGATTCTGCGCCGCTCAGTGCTGGATGCGCGTGCCCAGCACGGCCAGGAACTGCGCGATCCAGGCCGGGTGGGCGGGCCAGGCGGGCGCGGTGACCAGGTTGCCGTCGGTGACCGCCTGGTCCACCGGGATGTCGGCATAGCTGGCGCCGGCCAGTTCGACCTCGGCGGCGCAGGCCGGGTAGGCTGAGACCTTCTTGCCGCGGATGACGCCGGCAGCGGCCAGCAACTGCGCGCCGTGGCAAATCGCGGCGACCGGCTTGCCGGCCTGCACGAAGTGCTGGATCAGCGGCAGCACGCCTTTGACCGTGCGCAGGTACTCCGGAGCGCGGCCGCCGGGGATGACCAGGCCGTCGTAGTCCTCGCCGCGCACGGCCTCGAAGCTGGCGTTCAGCACGAAGCGGTGGCCCGGTTTCTCGGAGTAGGTCTGGGCGCCATCGAAGTCGTGGATGGCGGTGTGCACATAGTCGCCCGCGCCCTTGCCCGGGCAGACCGCGTCGACCCGGTGGCCCACGGCCTGCAGCGCCTCCTCGCCCGA
>CBFGPX010000061.1:0-18448 GCA_965650725.1 uncultured Comamonadaceae bacterium
CGGCCACTGGCTGGACCAGAAGCAGGACAACCGCAACAAGGCCGTCACGATCGCCGCCGGCCGCAAGTTCTTCAACCAGGACCCCAACGTCATCAGGTTCGTGATGGAGAACCCGACCGACCGCGTGACCTATGGCGACCTGCGCATGATCCGCGCCGAGTTCGACGAGCTGATGAAGCTGTCCATCGAGGCCGGCACGCTGAAGAAGCCCGTGGCCTACGAGACCTACGTGGACGAGAGTTTCGTGAAGGCCGCCAAGGCCGCGCCCATACCCCTATGAAACGCCGCACCGCCCTGCTGCTGGCCGCCGGCCTGCCGATTCCTGCCCTTGCCGACACGCCGCGCCTGAAAGCCGGTGTCTTCGAGCCCGCTCAGGCCGCACCCGAGTTCGCGCTGAAGGGCAGCGACGGCGCCGCACTGAACCTTGCCCGCTTCAAGGGCCGGCTGGTGATGCTGGTGTTCGGATTCACGCTGTGCCCCGAGGTCTGTCCGACGACGCTGGCCACGCTGGCCCAGGCACGCAAGGACCTGGGCCCCGCGGCCTCGGACGTGCAGGTCGTGTACGTGACCGTGGACCCCGAGCGCGACGACATCGACCGCATCCGTCAGTACCTGGCCGCGTTCGACAAGAGCTTCATCGGCGGCACCGAGACGCCCGAGAAGCTGGCCGCGATGCGCAAGCGCTATGGCGTCGTCGCCGAGAAGATCGCGTCCAAGCAGCAGTCATCGCAGTCCCAGGCCTACGGCATGAACCACTCCACGTCGGTCTGGCTCATCGACCGCAAGGGCAAGCTCAAGGCCATGATGCCCTACGGCCACCCGGCCCAGGACTTCGTCCACGACCTCAAGCTGCTGCTGGCCGCAAAGTGAGAAGGTGGCCGTGGCTCCTCCTGCCGGTGGCGCTGCTGGCACCTCTCGGCTGGGCCGCCTTCGCTCCCATCGAACTTGCCACGCGCGACGAACTGTTCGAGATCCCGACCGGCACCTTCAAGCGCCGCATGTCGGGCGACAAGGTGGAGATCCTGCCCGACCGCATCGACCTGACGCTGGGCCTGAACGATCAGCTGCTGCTGCGCAACCGTGACGAGGTGCCGCAGCAGTTCGGGCCGGTGCTCATCATGCCGGGGCAGAGCTTCAGGCTGCCGTTCGAAGTGGCCTCCACCTACAGCTTCGACTGCAGCGCGCACGCCAGCGGCACGATGAGCGTCGTCGTCGCCCCCCACCCCGAGCCTGGATGGCAGCGGCTGCAATGGCGCTGGCAGCACTGGAAGAAGAACAGCAAAACGGAGACCGTCTCTTGAACTCAAGACTGGGCAAGATCTTGCCGCCGCTGGCCGTCATCGCGGCCGTCATCGCCGTCTGGTGGTGGGTCGTGGACCGCACCGACAGTCCCATCTTCCCGCGGCCCTGGGCCGTCGTCACCGGCACGCTGGAGCTGGCCGAGGATGGCACGCTGTGGGAGCACATCGGCGCCTCGCTGTACCGCGTGGGCATCGGCTTCGGCTGCGCCATGCTGGTGGGCATCCCGCTCGGACTGTGGATGGGCTGGGTGGCGGGCGCCTACCGCACCTTCAACCCCATCTTCCAGATGCTGCGGCCCATCTCGCCCATCGCGTGGATCCCGCTGGCCATCCTGTGGTTCGGCGTCGGCGAGGCCTCGCCCATCTTCCTGATCTTCATCTCGTCGGTGTTTCCGCTCATCGTGCAGACCACGGCCGGCGTGCACACCATCGACCGGCGCTACCTGCGCGCGGCGGCCAACTTCGGCGTCACGCGCGGGGTGATGTTCCGGCGCGTCGTCATCCCCGCCGTGCTGCCGGAAATCATCATCGGCATGCGCATCGGCATCGGCGTGGCCTGGCTGGTCGTCGTGGCCGCCGAGATGATCGCGCTGCGCTCCGGCCTGGGCTACCTCATCATGGACTCGCGCAACGCCGGCAACCGCTACGACCTCGTCATCGCCGCCATGATCATCATCGGCATGATCGGCCTGCTGCTGGACGGTGCCACCCGTCTGCTCGAAAAACTCAAAACGGTGCGGTGGCGCTATGTCCGCTGAGATCAAGCCTCCCAAGATCGCGGCCCAGGGCCTGACCAAGTCCTTCAAGGCCGCCAAGGGCAAGCCACTGTCCGTCCTCGACGGCGTGGACTTCGAAGTCGCCGAGGGCGAGTTCGTCGCCATCGTCGGCCCGTCGGGCTGCGGCAAGTCCACGCTGATGAACATCCTCGCCGGCTTCGAAACGCCGGGCGGCGGCAGCCTGCTCATCGACGGCAAGCCGCATCCGGGCCCCAGCCCGCAGGGCATCGTCATCTCGCAGTACGGCTCGGTGTTCCCGTGGCTGACCGTGCAGCAGAACCTGATGTTCGGCCTGCAGGGCAAACACGCCGGCAATACCGAGCTCGCCGACCACTACGCCGCGATGGTGGGCCTGAAGGGCTTCGAGAACGCCTACCCGCACGAGCTGTCGGGCGGCATGCTCAAGCGCGTGGAGCTGGCACGGGCCTTCATCGTGAAGCCCGAGATCCTCTACCTGGACGAGCCGTTCTCCGCGCTGGACGCGCTGATGAACCTGCGTATGCGCAACGAGCTGCTGCGCATCCTGGCCGAGGAGCGCCACACCGTGCTGCTGATCACACACGACGTGGACGAAGCGCTCTACATGGCCGACCGCATCCTCGTGCTGTCGCCGCGGCCCACGCGCATCCAGGCCCGCTTCGAGCTGGACATGCCGCATCCGCGGCGGCTCATCAGCCCGGAGATGGACCAGCTGCGCGAGGCGATCCTGAAGGAGCTGGGCCTCGAAATGCCGGCCTAGCCTTTCAGCACCGAGCCCGTGCTGTCCAGCACGCGCAGCGTCACCGGCATGGCCCCGCCCACGCTCTGCGTGACGGTGCAGAAGTCCTCGAAGGTGTCCAGCACGCGCTGAATGTGGCCCAGCTCCGCGGCCGGCTTGCCCAGGTGCAGGTCCACGGCCAGCCCTTGCACGCGCTGGCGGTTGCGCTCGTTGCGGCCCACCGTGGCGCGGACCTCGGTGCGCAGCGGCGACGGGTCGTCCTTGTACTTCTGACAGGCGAACCACAGCGACGCGCTGAGGCAGTTGCCCACCGCCGAGGCCAGCAGCTCCACCGGGTCGGGCCCCAGACCGGTGCCCAGCGGCGGCGGCTCGTCGGCCAGCAGCACGGGCAGCTCCGGCGCGTAGTGATGTTCGAACTGGTAGCCCTGACGCTGGATCAGGGTGACGCTGGGGTTATCCATGGATGCTTGCGGAATGACGGGGAGGACAGGCGCCAAAGTTATCACCTTGCCAACCCCACCCGCCATTCACCTTCGAACAGGGCAACCGCCGCGACGTGTCACCAGTGCTTCTGGTACGAGTCGGCCACCTTCTTGACGAGGGTGCTCCACTCCTTCGCGCGTTCCTTCACTTCCTTCTCTCCATCGGCGGGGTTCAGGGCTGCCTTGGGTTGCTGGGTGTTGAACGGCTGCGCCTGATCCTTCAGGGCCTTGGCATTCGGCAGATCCGAGAAACCGCCTTTCGTCTGCGCGGTCTCCAGGGAGACCAGCGCCATGCAGAGGTCGCGGGTGCCGCCGTTCTTGACCAACTGATCCCAGGTGGCGACGGTCGGCGTGGCCTTGACCTTCTGCAGTTCGGCAAGGGCCTTCATGACCGCCTTCTTCACCTGCTGCACCGCCAGGCTGGCGACCTTGTCGATCATCTCCTGCTGCGTCAGCACCTTGCCCAGCTCGACGGCATTCTTCTGAAGCGTCTTCTCCTTGTACTCGGCCAACGAGACGATCTCGTCGATGCCGGTGATCAGGACCTTCAGGGCCCGGTAGGTGTTGGGCTTGCCGACCTTGTCCATCTCGGCAAGCGATGCCTTGGCCAGCTTCTTGAGCTCCTCCTTGCGAAGAATGTCCATCTTCGACACGTAGGACTTCAGCAGGAATGGCACATCGGCGTGCGTCTTACCCTTGCGTTGGCCGATGGCATCCGACATGTCGATCTCGCCCTTTTCGAGGGCCAAACAGATGTCCTTGAAGGGCTTGGTCTCTTTCAGCATGTCGTTGAACTTGCCGGTTTCCTTGGCCTTGAGCCACTCGCTCTTGCGAGTCGCCTCGAAGGCCTTCCAGAGCGCGTCCCACTTGGTGTCGAGCGTTGCCACTTGCCATCTCCTTAGCTGCGGTTGTCAATTCAACCTGGCATGAGTAGACGATGGGGGCAGAAAGTTCCGCGCAAGGACCGAGCTGCGCTGTCGTCGGCCTGCGCCCCCGACGCGTTGCGGGCTGCCTCCGCTCGACGGCGGAATAATCCAACCATGCTCCGTTTTTCCTCCCTGCTCCTGCCGCTGCTGCTGACGGCCCTGCTGACCGGCTGCGGCGGCCTGCCCAAGGCCTCCGACAAGTCCAAGAAGGTCTATCAGGGCGAGAGCTTCGCCGCCGAAGAGACCTTTTCGCGCCTGTTCGACGCCAACGTGGACGACACCTGCGAGGCCGCACGCCGCGCGCTGCTGAGCCAGGGCTACGTCATCGGCAAGGCAGCCAGCGGCCTGGTGCAGGGCGCCAAGCGCTTTCAGCCCGAGGGCGAGGTGCACGTGGAGATCGGCTTCAACGTCGTCTGCGTGGGCGACGGCCCCAAGAACCAGGTCGCCACCGCCTACGTCAGCGCCCAGCAGGACCGCTACGTGCTGAAGAAGAACGCGCAGGCCGCCAGCCTGGGCGTCAGTGCGCTGGGCTCCATCTCGGTGCCGCTGTCGTCCACCGAGGACTCGCTGGTCAAGGTCGCGTCCGAGACCATCCCGGCCGGCGAGTTCTACGACCGCTTCTTCGTGCTGATGAGCCGCATGCTGCGCGAGAACACCAGCGAGAAATGATGCCCCTCGTCTGGTCTCGCCCCGCTGGACGCGGGCAAGCCCGGCCGGTCCCCCGAGGGGACGGCGATGCTTGCGGCGTTGAGCCGCAAGCACATCGCCTGCGGGCCAGCTTGGGAGCGGCCCGGCGCTCGGCCCGCTTGGGATCTGTTCGTCTTTGATCGCCATGAACCGTCTCGCCTCCGAACTGCAGCGCCTGTACGCACCGCCCCCGTCTGCATCCGGTAAGGCGCGCGCCCTGCTGCTGGAGCTGGCCCGCCCCGCCGACTGGGGCGCGCTGGGCGCCGTCTGGCGCGGCGTGCAGGCCGAGCTGCAGCTGCCCGCGCCGGGCATCGCCGTGTCGGGCACGGACGGGCTGCAGCTGTGGTTCTCGCTGCAACAGCCGGTGCCCGCCACGCGCGCGGCGGACTTTCTGGCAAGGCTGCAGGCGCGCTACCTGCCCGGCGTCGCCCCGGCCCGCGTGCGCCTGCTGGCCTCGGCCACCGTGCCGCCGGTGCCCGCACAGGACGCGGCCAGCGGCAACTGGTCGGCCTTCGTCGCGCCCGACCTCGCGCCGGTGTTCGTCGACACGCCCTGGCTGGACATCCCGCCGGGCACCGACGGCCAGGCCGACCTGCTGGCGCGGCTGGAGAGCATCAAGCCCGGCGCCTTCGACGCGGCGTTGCACGCACTGCGGCCAGAGGGCGGCGCTGCCCCGGTGACGGCTGCGGGTCCAGACCTGGACCCGCGGCGTTTCCTGCAAGACGTGCTGAACGACGAGACCGTCGCACTGGCCCTGCGCATCGAGGCGGCCAAGGCCCTGCTGCCGCAGCGCGGATGAACCTGCGCGCGCGCCCACCCCGGCTGCGCCGCTGGCTGAGCTTCACGCTCGCGATGCTGGCGCTGAGCGGCTTCGCGGCACTGGCCGGCGAGATGCGCGCGTCGGGCACGGCGGGCTGGGACACGGCGGCGCTGCAGCTGGCGCAGCAATGGCGCGCCGCGCATCCGCTGGTGGAGGCCGTCATGCGCGAGTTCAGCAGCCTGGGCAGCACGCCGGTGCTGACGCTGTTCACGGTGCTGGCCGCCGTCTACCTCTGCTTCGTCGGCCGCCCGGCCCGCGCGTTCGCGGTCAGCGTGGCCATGAGCACCGGGGCGCTGGCCGTCACCGCGCTGAAGGCCGGCTTCGGCCGCGCCCGGCCCGATCCGGCCTTCGCGGCGCTGGTGCAGGAGGGGCTGAGCTTTCCGAGCGGCCACGCCAGCATGTCGGCCGTGTTCTACCTGACCGTGGGCGCGCTCGTCGCGCAGCGCCACGACGGCCTGCACCTGCGCGCCGTCGTGGTCGCCATCGCGGTATTCATGACCCTGCTGATCGGCGTGACCCGCGTGATGCTGGGCGTGCACTGGGCCAGCGACGTGCTGGCCGGCTGGGCCTTCGGCGCCGGCTGGGCGGCGCTGTGGTTCTGCATCGCGGCGCGGCTGCGCGACGCGCGCACGGATTCGGCGGCCTGACGGCTGCGCCTCAGGTGCCCACCGTGTGGGCATCCCGCGCCAGCCGCCAGCCCCCCGCCTCCAGCCGGTAGATGCTCAGGCGATAGCCGGCCAGCCGCGTGCCGGCACCGCCGGCGCGCGGCGCCAGGGCCAAGGTTTCGCGGGCACGGGTGTAGGCCAGGTCGCCCGCCACCACCACCTCTTCCAGCTCGCTGGTGCAGTGCAGCTCGTAGTCGCGATGCCCGGCGGTGAAGCCGGCCGGAAACTCCGCGCTCCCGAACGGCGCCCGGCCTGGGTGGATGAACACGGCGTCCTCGGCCATGAGGCCGAGCACGCACTCCAGGTCGGCAGCGTTGACGGCATCGATGAACCGGGCGTGGGCCTCACGCACGGCGGTCTCTTCAGGGCTCATCGCGGATCTCTCCTCAGCTGGCCAGGCGTTTCGCCCGGCCCATCAGCAGCTCGCGCTGCACCTCGTTGTCGGTCAGCTCCGCCGCGCGCAGGTAGGCGTCGCGCGCCTCGCCGACGCGGCCCAGGCGTTCCAGCACGTCGGCCTGGGCGCCGGCCAGGAAAGGGTAGCGCTTGAGCTGCGGCTCGGCCGCCAGCGCCTCCAGTAGCGGCAGCGCCGCCGCCGGGCCGCTGGCGAAGCTGATGGCCACCGCACGGTTCAGCGCGATGACGGGCGAGGGGTTCAGCGCCAGCAGGCGGTCGTAGCCGGCCACGATGGCGCCCCAGTCGGTGTCCTCGGCGCGGGCGGCGCGGGCGTGGCAGGCGGCGATCGCGGCCTGCAGCACGTAGGGGCCGGGGCCGGTCCCGCCCAGGCCCAGCGCGCGCTCCAGGGCGGCCAGCCCGCGCTGGATCAGCAGCCGGTCCCAGCGGCGCCGGTCCTGGTCGGGCAGCAGCACGGGGCGGCCTTCGGCGTCCAGCCGCGCGGGCAGGCGCGAGGCCTGGATCTCCAGCAGCGCCGCCAGGCCGTGCACCTCGGCCTCGTGAGGCAACAGGTGCTGCAGCTGGCGCACCAGGCGCAGCGCCTCGTCGCACAGCGCCGGGCGCAGCAGACTCGCGCCGCTGCCGGCGCTGTGGCCCTCGTTGAAGATCAGGTAGACCACCGCCAGCACCGCGCCCAGGCGCTCGGCGCGTTCGCCGGCGCCCGGCAGCTCGTAGGCCTGACCGTTCAGCGCCTTCTTGGCGCGCACGATGCGCTGGGCCACGGTGGTCTCGGGCTGCAGGAAGGCGCGCGCGATCGCGGCCGTCTCCAGCCCGCCGAGCAGCCGCAGCGTCAGCGCCACCTGAGCCTCGCGGGGCAGCACCGGATGGCAGGCGATGAAGATCAGCCGCAGCTGCTCGTCGCCGATGGCGGCCTGGTCGCGCGCGGCGTCAAGGCCGTCGCTGAAGTCGGGCACCACATGCGTGCCGGCGGCCTCGTCGTCGGCGGCCAGGTGCTCGTGCTCGCGCTCCAGCATGGCGCGGCGGCGCAGCCGGTCCAGCGCCTTGTTGCGGGTGGTGGTCATCAGCCATGCGGCGGGGTTGGCGGGCTGGCCGTCGCGCGGCCAGCTGTCCAGGGCTGCGATGAGGGCGTCCTGGGCGCAGTCCTCGGCCTCGTCGAGGTCGCGCAGCAGCTTGGCCGCCGCGCCCACGAGGCGGCTGCGCTCGATGCGCCAGACGCCGGCGGCCAGGTCGGCATGCGCAGTCACGTGCCGTCGTAGGCTGCCTTGAGCCCGGCAATGTCGATCTTGTGCATGGCCCAGACGGCCTGGAACACGCGCTGCACGCGGGCGTCGTCGGGATCGCGGATCATCTCGAACCAGGCCCTGGGAATGAGCTGCCAGGACAGGCCCCAGGCGTCTTCCACCCAGCCGCACGCCTTCTCGCGGCCACCGCCGTCGGGCAGCTGCTCCCACAGGTGGTCGATCTCGGCCTGGTCGTCGCAGGCGACGGTCAGCGAGAAGGCTTCGTTGAGCTTGAAGTGCGGGCCGCCGTTGAAGGCCGTCATCTCCAGGCCCAGCAGTTCGTACTGCACGACCATCACCGTGCCGGCCTGGCCCGGCGCGTTCGCGCCCCAGCGCTGCGTGTGCAGCACCCGTCCGCCGCCAAAGACCTTCAGATAGTGCGCCACCGCATCCTCGGCGCCACGCTCGTACCAGACGAAGGGCGTGAGCTTCTGCTGGATCTGCATGGTGTGCTCCTCAGGCCGCGGGCGGTTCGCCGGTCATGTGGACCAGCTCCCAGATGTGGCCGTCGATGTCCTCGAAGCCATGGGCGTACATGAAGCCGTGGTCCTGCGGCGCGCGCGGCACGCTGCCGCCGGCGGCGCGGGCTTTGGCGACGAGGCCGTCGACCTCCTCGCGGCTCTCGCAGGACAGGCACACCAGCACCTCGGTGGCCGCCTTGGCGTCCACCAGCGGCTTGGCGGTGAATCCCTTGGCGAAGTCCTCGGCCAGCAGCATGGCGTAGAGGTTGGGGCCCAGCTCCAGGCAGGCGCCCTGGTCGTTGGTGAACTGCGGATTGAAGCGGTAGCCCAGCGCCTCGAAGAAGGCCTTGCTGGCGGGCAGCTGCTTGCAGGGGAGGTTGACGAAGATCTGCTTGTGCATGGTGTTTCCGTTCAATGGGTGGACTCGGACAGGGCCTTCAGGCGCTGCAAGGCCTTGGGCCAGCTGTCGGCGAGGAAGTCGGTGAAGCCGTCGTTCCAGCTCTGCAGGTGCACCGTGAGCTGCGTGCCGCCGTCGGGCCGGGCGCTGAACTCGTAGCGCTCGACCGCGGGGTTCTGGGCCAGCGGGCTGTCGGCCACGGGCCGGCCGTCCTTGATCTCCCCCACCAGCCGCAGCGACAGCTTCTCGTGCAGCACGCGCTCGTCCACGATGGCCTCCATGCCGAAGCCCTGCGGGTCCAGGAAACGCAGCCGGCGGCCCGCCTCCCAGCGGCCCTCAAAGTAGGAGCCCTCGCAGAAGGGGCTGGTCCAGTCGCGATAGGCGATGGGGTCGAACATGCAGTCCCACACGCGGGCCACGGGCGCGGCGATGGCGATGCCGTACTGCAAGTCCTTCATGGCTGGGCCTCCGCCAGTTGGCGCAGGTTGGCCAGCCCATCCTCGAAGTCACGGCCGATCATGCGATCCATGTCGACGAACACACCCATCAGCTTGGACAGGAAGTTTGCCGGGCCCTGCATGGCCCAGCGCACCTCAGTCGCGCCGTCGGCCGTGGGCTGCAGCGAGAACTCGGCCTGGTTGTGCGCCTCGAAGGGCTTCACGAAGTCCAGCTTCAGCTGCACGGCGCGGCCGGGCTGCTGGCCGGTGATCTCCAGGCTGCCGCTGCCGACCTCGCTGCTGTCCCAGTCGTAGCGCGAGCCGACGCCGCTGGCCGCGCCGCTGTAGGCACTCTTCAGCAGCGGGTCCTTGCGCTCGTAGGGGTTCCAGCGGTTGAAGGCACGCAGCTCGCTGACCAGTGGCCAGAGCTTGTCGGCCGGCGCGGCGATGCGCAGCCGGCGCTCGACGCGGAACTCGTCCGGCCGCGTGGCCGCATAGGCCAGCAGCAGCCCCAGCGCCACACCCAGGCAGATCAGGATGAGTGAGAGGTTGCTCATGCTGCCCCGCCTCATGCTGCGCCGATTTCCATGTCGCCGCCGGGGCCGAAATCGGCCTCCTCGTACAGCGGGCGAACCTCGATCTCGCAGCTCATGCCGACGAAGGGCGCCGGGAAGCGGCTGGCCCAGGCCCGCGCCTCGTCCACCGAGCGCACCTGGATGATGGTGTAGCCGGCGATCAGCTCCTTGGTTTCGGCGAAGGGGCCGTCGATGACCTCGCGGCGGCCGTCGGCATGGTAGCGCTGGCGCCAGCCATCGCGGCTGGGGCGCAGGCCCGCGCCGTCCAGCAGCACGCCGGCCCGCGCCATCTCCTCGTGGAAGGCGCCCATCTCCTCGAACAGCTTGGCGTACTCGGGACCGGGCTTGTCGCCGCGCTCGCTGACGGCGGTGGCGCGGACTTGAATGATGAATCGCATGTCGTCTCTCCTGGGTGTTGGAGGCAGCTCGATTCGCCGCCTTCATGCCCACGACGATCCATGCGACCCGGTCTCGACAAACTTGGGGATTTCACCGGGTACCTGGATCGGAATATTTCCAAACCCACATCAGCGACGCTGAGCAACCAGTCGGCAGGCATCGAAAAGGTTGACCGGCAAACCTACCTGCCAGTTCAGCAGCTTGCTGAACGGCAGTCCTGTCATGCGCTGCAGTTGATACCCGATGAGAGACAACGGAACCTTCTTCCAGGGGTGCTCCACCGACACGACATCAAGACCGTGCGCGGCCAGCAATGACTTCAGCGACTGCACGGTAAAAAAGAACAGATGTTGAGGTGGCGTCATCAGCCGCCATTTCGCACCCATCAGCCGGCTGATGGCCGAACCGAAATCGCCTGTCGTCACCACCAGCTTGCCACCTGGCCTGAGGGCCTTTGCCACCAGGTCGATCACCGCATTCGGATCCTGCAGATGCTCGATGACATCGAGCATCACGACCGCGTCCAAATCACGCCCCACGTTGTCTACGGTCGCAATCCCGCTGATGACGTCATGCCCCCGCGACCGTGCAGCTGATGCGGCAGCATCCGAGATCTCGATCCCTCTGACCTTGAAGCGCTCGCTCGCGACATCCAGGAAGAAGCCGAAGGCACAACCGATCTCCAACAGCTGCCCCCCGCTTGCGCCATGAAGTTTCAGCAGGTGCAAGATGTCACGAAACTCGGCTCGCAGAACGTCTGCCGAGCCTTCGTAGTCGCCATAGCCATCGCTGTGTCCACCCTGAAAATAGTCACGGGTGTAGTAGGTCT
Source organism: uncultured Comamonadaceae bacterium (assembly GCA_965650725.1). Taxonomy (GTDB): domain Bacteria; phylum Pseudomonadota; class Gammaproteobacteria; order Burkholderiales; family Burkholderiaceae_C; genus Pelomonas. Next base: position 11,165 of record CBFGPX010000061.1, read on the forward strand.
GAGGCACGAAATCCGACACCTCGGCCGCCCCCAGGCCACAGCTGGGGCAGCCATGAATCGCGTAACCGGAGGCGCGAAAGCGAAAGACGGTTTCAGTCCCGCAAGCAACACAGCTCAAAGCACCCTCCCAGGCAGCCCGTCGGCGCGAGAGTGCATTGTGTCGAACAAGCTTGACGGGTCAATACGGCAATTTCATCCCTGACGGCGAACCCGCGATCTTCAGGTGTAGCAGGGACCGACGCCGCGGATCTCGACCGTTGCCCACTCCGCTGCGGGGCAACGCTCGGCCCACGCCATCGCGACGTCGGGGTCCTCGGTGTCCAGCAGGAAATAGCCACCCACCATTTCCTTGGCCTCGGCGAAGGGGCCATCCCAGACCTGGGCGCCGCCGTCGCGCTTGACCAGCCGCTTCGCGGCCGTGCCCAGCGAGTTCACGCCCAGCAGCAGCCCTGAGGCCTGCAGTTCGGCAGCGAAATCCAGCATGCGCTGGTAGACCACCTCGCCGGAGGCGCGACCGCGCTCGGCGCGCTGGCCAATGGGTTCGACGATGAGCAGCATCTGGGGCATGGTGGGCGTGCGCAACGGGTGGCGAGGCCTTGATTCTGGCTCCACCGGATTCCGGAATGTGGCAGCAGGAAGGGTGTACGCTCACTAAGCAAGCCACTCAGCGGAGGCCGAGATGGACGACATGACCCATGTCGCGATACTGCTCGTGAAGGCAACGCCCGAGCTGCCCATCGTCGGCACGGCCTCGGGCCGCGCCAAGGTGCTGGGCTACGACCCGCAGGCGCTGCGCGACATGCCGCTGTCGCTGCTGTGCCCGCTGCGCCAGCCAGACGGCCGCCCCTCGGCCGAGACGCTGGACGGCGTACTGACCCAGCTGCAGAGTGCCGGCTCGCTGAGCCTGCCGTGGAGCTTCCAGACCCGCGACGGCGAGACCCGCCCCCATGAGCTGCACCTGACGCTGACGGAGCGCGACGGCGAACCGCAGGTCGCCGTGTGCCTGGTGGACGTGAGCCGCATGCAGTTCGCCGAGGTGCTGAACCAGGCCAAGAACGAGCTGCTGGAGATGGTGGCCACCGGCCAGCCGCTGCGGCCCGTGCTGGACCGGTTGACCGCCCTCATCGAGTCGCAGTTCACGGGCCTGTACTGCACCGTGCTGCTGCTGGACCTGGACGGCCGCCACGTGCACGTGGGCGCCGGACCGCGCATGCCGGCAGCCTACATGCAGGCGCTGGAGGGCGCCGAGATCGGCCCCACGGCCGGCTCCTGCGGCACGGCCATGTTCGACGACCGGCTGGTGGTGGTGGACGACATCGCCACCCACCCGCTGTGGGCCGCCTACCGCGACCTGGCCCTGCCCTATGGCTTCAGGGCCTGCTGGTCGGCCCCCATCCACGGGCCGCAGCAGCAGGTCATCGGCAGCTTCGCGATGTACTACCGCGAGCAGCGCCGCCCGGGCCCCGAGGAGCTGGCCGCGCTGAACACGGCCAGCCATCTGGCCGGCATCGCCATCGACCAGGAGCGCCGCACCGAGGAGCGCCGCCGCGCCGCGCAGTGGCTGGAGGAACAGGTGGCCAGGCGCACCGCCGAGCTGCTGGCCGCGCAGGACGAGCTGGTCAGCAGCCGCAAGCTGGCGGCGCTGGGCCAGCTGCTGGCCGGCATCGCGCACGAGATGAACACGCCGCTGGGCAACGCGCTGCTCAGCGCCACGGCGCTGCACGCGGGCAGTCGCGCGTTCGCCGAGCGCATGGCCGGCGGCGCACCGCTGAAGCGCCAGGAGCTGGCCGACTGGGTCGCGCAGACCGGCGCCGGTGCCGAGCTGGTGGAGCAGAGCGTGCAGCGGGCGCTGCGGCTCATCAACCGCTTCAAGCAGCTCACCGAGGGCAGCGACCGTGCCACGCGCACGCGCTTCGACCTGCGCCAGGCCGTGCTGCAGGCCTGGGCGCGCGTGCAGTCGCGGCTCGGCGTGGAGCAGGTGCGCCTGGGCTGCGAGCTGCCCGAAGGCTTCATGCTGGACGGCTACCCCGAGGTGCTGCAGCAGGTGCTGGAGCAGCTGCTGGAGAACGCCTGCCTGCACGCCTTCGGCAACGACCGGGCCGGCCACATCCGCGTCACCGCGCAACGCAGCGGCGAGACGCGACTGTCGCTGGAGGTGCGCGACAACGGCGTCGGCATGCCAGCCGCCGACGTGGAACGCGCATTCGAGCCCTTCTTCACGACCGCCTTCGGCCAGGGCGGCAGCGGCCTGGGGCTGTTCGTCGCACACAGCTTCGCCACCGGCCTGCTGGGCGGCAGCCTGCAGCTGGAAAGCGAGCCCGGCCAGGGCACCGTGCTGCGACTGGAACTGCCGCTGCAGGCCGACACGGCGCTGGCCCTGGCGGCCTGAGCATCAGCAAAGCTGATGACGGGAAAGCCCCGTGGGAGCGGCGCGGGTGCGGGCCTAGGCTCGCATCACCCCGTGAAAGGAGCTCGCCATGAAGCACGCGATGAAGGCCGCGCTGACAGCCCTCGCCCTGTCGCTGACGGCCGGCACCGGCTGGGCCGCAGACCCCGAACGCATCGACAAGCCGGCCGCCCAGCTGGGCACCAGCTGGCGGCTGCGCATCGCCGACGGCATGACCAAGGTCCCGATCTCCGAAGCCGGGTACCGCATCGGCGCCGTGACACCCGGTGAGGTCCAGATCATGGACGACAGCAACGAGGTTTTCGGCGTGCTGGATGGCGCCAGCTACGCGCTCAAGCGTGCCGGCGACATCGTCTTCGAGCCGGGCTTGCAGCGGGCGCGCTACCCGATGGCGCCCGGTGACCGCTGGCAGTCCGCTTACAGCTACAACAGCCCGCAGTGCGGCATCACGCAGGCCACGCTGGCCTTCAAGGCCGTGGCCTGGGACGACGTGAGCGTGCCGGCCGGCAAGTTCCGCGCGCTGCGCGTCGAGTCCGAAGGCACGCTGCGCAACGGCTGCGGCAACAACCGGCAGGCGCACAAGCACTGGTACGCGCCCGACCTCACCATGCCCGTGCGCCAGGAATCGACCTTCTACGCGGGGGGCCGCATCGGCCGCTACGAATTGCACGAGCTGATGAGCCTGACGCGCCCCTGAACGTCCTCAGCGCCGCATCGGCGAGCCGCCACGCCAGGCCGGGTCGCTCCAGCGCTGGAACGCGCCCAACAGCGCCGGCTCGGGCGACTGCCGCTCGGTGGCCAGGCCGGCCAGCGCCACCACCTCGAAGCTGCGGCGGTAGCGGCCCTCGGCGCGGAACTCGCGCGCCACCAGCAGCTGCTGGCCGCCCGGCACCCAGCCGGCGAACTCGGCCACGCCCAGGCCCGGCTGGGCCGGCGCCGGCGGCATGACCTCCACGCGCCAGCCGCCCGCCCTGCCCGGCTCCCTGATGAACAGCCACAGCTCGCGCCAGCCGTCCAGCGGCTGCACCGCCAGCGCAAGCGCACGACCCTCGCGGTTCAGCGACGCCGAGGCCAGCGACACCTGGCCGAAGCTGCAGCGGCGCGCCACCGGCCTGCTGGCCTCGCTCAGCACCACGCAGCGCTCGCCGTCGACGCCGGGCTGCAGCGCCAGCTGCACGGTGCCGAAGTCGCGCGCCGTGGACGCCGTGCCCAGCCAGCGCGCCGCGTTCACGCGCATGGCGGCATCGTTGTAGGCGGGCTGGTCGTCCTCGGTCAGCTCGGCGGGCGCGATGCCGGCGAACTCGACCAGCGCCGATGCGCCCTCGCCACCGCCACCCCGGCGCGCCTGCGCAAACGCCAGGCTGGCGCTGACCGAGGCGCGGCGCATCAGCAGCCGGTTCTTCCAGTGGACGGGCAATGCCGCGCCGTCCACCTGGGCCAGCACCTGCTGGCGCCACTGGTCGCGCGCCTCGGCCTCGCGCACGGTGGCACGCGGGTCCAGGCATTCGGGGCGGGTCAGCGCCAGCGCCGCGCGCACGCGCTGCTCGGGCGCGGCGGCCGTGGCCAGCAGGCGGCGGAACACCTCGCCGTCGTAGCAGACCTGCACACGGCCGTCCTCCACGTCGAACTGCTCGAACTTCAGGCCGTAGCGCGCGGCCACGTCCAGCTGCGCGGCGAGCTGGCCCTCGGTGGGCCTGGCGTCGCGCAGCGAGGCGCGGTCGGCGATGCGCTCGGCGAACGTGCCGATCGCGTCCAGCGCCTCGGCGCCGCCGGGGCCGGCCATCTCGGCCTTTGTTGCCGCCTGCACGTAGGCCGCGGCCAGGCCCAGCCCCAGGCCTTCGGTGCCCCATTGCTGGCGCGCCAGGCGCAGCTGGGCGAGCAGCTCCTCGCTCGCGCCCTCGCCGCGCGGCACCAGCAAGACCTGGCCCTTGCGCAGCCAGCCGCCACGCTCGCGGCGGTAGTCCCACACCTGCCAGTGGTCACCGCGCTCGCCGCGGATTTCCAGCGCCTCGCCACGGCCCATCTGGGCCTGCAGCGACGCCGTGTCGCGCGGCGCACCGCGCAGCGGCGCGTCCTGCACGACGAGTCCGGCGCGCGGGACGGCGGTCGGCTCGGCGGCCTCCGCCTGCGTGATGACGACGGCCGCGGTCGCGGCGGCGACGACGATCAGGACAAAACGGCGCATGGTGGCTTACTCCTGCTCCGTGTGGCCGCCTTCCGCAGCCTGGACCGGCGGCGTGGTGCCGGCCAGCAACGCGTTGCCGATGAAGCCGCCCGACCCCGGCGGCGCGATGATGACCTGCACCTTGTCGGACAGCTTGTCCACCATCGCCTTCTGCACCAGCAGCGGGTGCCGGGTCAGCAGCGCGCCCTCGGCGGCCATCTGCCCCGCGCTGGCCTTGCCGGTCTGCGCGATGCGGTAGGCCTCGGCGTCGGCCAGCTTCTGGCGCGCCTCGGCCTCGGCGGCGATCTCGATGCGGCGTGCCTGGGCCTGCCCTTGGGCCTGCTTGATGCGCGCGGCGCTGTCGGCCTGGGCTTCCAGCGCGCGCTGCTCGATCTGCTTCTGCTTGAAGGGCAGCACATGCTTCATGGCCTCCTCCTGCGCCTTGGCGGCAATGACCTGCTCGCGGCCCGCGGCCTCGGCGGCGGTTTCGCGGCGCAGCTTGTCGGCCGTGGCCTGCAGCTCGGTCTGCTTGACCTGCTTCTCGCTGATCTCCAGCGTGTAGCGCATGCGCTCGCTGGCCAGGCTGTCGGCCAGCAGGCGGTCCATGCCCTTGCGGTAGTCGGCCGGCAGGTCCACGGAGCCGATCTGCACGCCGCGCAGCACGATGCCGTCGGCGGCCAGCTTCGCACCCAGCTCGGCCTCCAGCGCCGCGGCGATCTCGGCGCGCTGGCTGGAGAAGATCTCACGCACCGTGTGGCGGGCGATCTGCTTGTAGACCACGGCCTGCACGGCCGGCGCGATGACGTCGGCCTCGACGTCATCGGGCAGCTTGCGTGACAGCTCGGCGAGCCGGGTGGCGTCCACGGTCCAGCGCAGATTCATGTCCAGGCCCAGCGACAGGCCCTCCACCGACTGCAGCGGCGCCGGGCCGTCCGCACGGGCGATGGCCGCGGGGCGGTAACTCCGGTCGCGCAGCGGGAACAGGCGCACCTCGTGCAGGCCGGAAATGCGCAGAAAGCTGCCGCTGCGGAACTCGGTCGTGCCGCCGCTGAAGGAGTTGGTGCGCAGCGCCGCCTGGCCGGCCGGCACGGGTTGGAGCGGCGGATGGGTTGCGACGGCATAGCCCGCCGCGGTCACGGCCGTGACGAGCAGCAGCGGCAGCAGCGCGCGGCGCAGCGAACGCGTGGCGGCGGGAAGGGCGTCAAGGCTGCGCCCGGCCCCGCGGCCGAAGGCGTTGCGCAGCGAGGCGGCGAGGGACTTGAGGCGGTGCAGCATGGTGACGGGCTCCTTGGCCGGTGGTCTTGCATCGGCTCGATGCATGACGGCCATGGTTCCCGGTCACGCGGGAAGGGACGAGTGCGGCGCGGGGTGAAGCTCTTCCGGGGGCGCGGAAGGAATCTTCCCGGGCCGTTCAGCCCCTGACCTGGAGGCAGGCCTTGCCAAGCACCGGCGGCTCGATGCGGCCCGCGGGGACACTCAGCCAATGAACGGCGGCCTCGCCGGGCCGGCGACTATGCCAACAAACGGCGTCCCGTGAGGCATGGCGGTCCGCCCGCGGCGCTGGCGCCTGCTCTGTCAGGCGTGGTGCTCCGCATCCGCCGGTGGCACCACCCAGCCGTGCATGCGCTCCTCGTAGACCGACACGGTGGGCGGCGGGAAGCTGGGGTCGGCGAAGGCGCCGACGGGGATGGCCACGAAATCCTCCAGGCCCAACAGCTCGTACCAGACCGTCGCGCCGCACCTCGGGCAGAAATGGAACTTCGCACCCGGACCCTCGTCACCGGCCCGCGCAAACACGGTGGATGTGCCGGCGACTTTGACGTCCTCCCGCCGAAACCGCGCCTGCTGGCCGAACACGCTGCCCGTGCGGCGCTGGCAGGCCAGGCAGTGGCAGATGGAGATCCGCACGGGCTCGCCGCTCACCTGCGCGGTGAGCTGGCCGCAGCTGCAGGAAGCGAGGCGGTGGGACATGGTGTGGTGATTCGCTCGGCGAGCAGCTTGCGCGGGCTCAGTTTCCCGCCAGGAAGTCCAGGAACTTCGCCGTGCCGGAGATGGAGGCGTTGTAGAACTCCGTGTAGCCGCACTGGCGGCAGGACACGGACTTGAACCGGCGGTTGCTGTAGTCGAAGAACGAGGACAAGAAGCCTCCCGCGGCGCGGAATTCGCCCAGCTGCTTGGCGTGGGACCCACACTTCGGGCAGGCCCTGGCGGCATCAGGCAGCGGGCGGTCATCGTGTTGCGGCATGCGGCTCTCCTTGAAGTGCACTGCGCACTATGCCCGGCGCGCGCGTCCAGCCCGCCTGCCGGACCCAGGTGAAAAGGACCGCTGAGGCCCGGAAGCTTTCTTCCCGCCGGCCCGGCGAAGGTGACTTTGTCGCCAGAATGCCGGCCATGCCCCGCATCGCCGTCATCGAGGACGACCCCACCACCAGCGCACAGCTCGCCGGCTGGATCCGCGCCGCCCGCCCGGAGCTGAGCGTTGACCAGCACTTCGACCGCGACACCGCCGAGGCGGCGCTGCAACGCGAGCGCTACGACCTCGTCGTGCTCGACATCGAGCTGGGCCGCGAGCGCAATGCCGGCGTGGCGCTGATCAACGAGATCAACAAGCAGGGCCTGGGCACGCCGGTGCTGGTCGTGTCGGCCATGCCGGCGGCCATCTACCGCAGCATCATGAAGGCGCTGGACGCCTGGGACTACCTGCAGAAGACCA
>CBFGPX010000062.1:0-18385 GCA_965650725.1 uncultured Comamonadaceae bacterium
GTTCGAGCCCTTCGACCGCAGCCTGGACGTGCAGATCTCGCGCCTGCGCAAGATGCTGGAGGCCGACCCGGCCCAGCCGCGCTACATCCAGACCGTTTGGGGCGTGGGCTATGTCTTCGTCCCTGACGAAAACACGTGAGCCCTAATCGGGCCGAGCGCCGGGCCGCCCCAAGCCGGCCCGCCGGGCGATGTGCTTGCCGGTCGAGCCGGCAAGCATCGCCGTCCCCTCGGGGGACCGACCAGGCTTGCCCGCGTTCAGCGAGGCAAGACTGGACGAGGGGCATGTGATGCCCCGACCACACCTCGCGCTCAATCTCTTCTGGCGCACCTTCGCCTGGCTGGCCCTGCTGCTGGCGGGCGCGGTGCTGGCCTGGCAGTACACCTTCAAGCTGCTGGAAGCGGAGCCGCGCGCGCTGGAAGCCGCCGAGCAACTGGCCGGCCTGGTCAAGCTCAGCCGCATCGCGCTGGAGCACACCGACCCCATCAACCGCGTGGCCGTCGTCACCTCCCTGTCGCGCGGCGACACGGTGCAGGTGCGCGTGGCCGAGCAGACCGACCGCTGGCTGCCCTACGACACCAGCCCCTTCTCCAAGCAGCTCGCCGCCGAGCTGCGCCAGGCCATAGGCCCGGAGACCGTCGTCGCGCGCAGCGTCAACGACCAGCCGGGCCTGTGGGTGCGCTACATCGTCGGCGAGGACGCCTTCTGGCTGCGCACCAGCCCCGCGCCGCTGTCCATCTCGCTGGCCAGCAACTGGTGGTGGGTGGCGATCGCGCTGCTCGCCACGGCCGTGGGCTCGGCGCTGATCGCGCGGCTCATCAACCAGCCGCTGCGCGAGCTGGCCGAGGCCGCCGGCCGCATCCGCGACGGCGAGTACGACTCGCGCCTGGACGAGACCACCATGACCAGCGAGATCCGCGAGGTGAACATGGGCTTCAACCGCATGGCGCGCGAGCTGGCCAAGCTGGAGGAGGACCGCGCCGTCATGCTGGCCGGCATCTCGCACGACCTGCGCACGCCGCTGGCCCGGCTGCGGCTGGAGACGGAGATGAGCGTCAGCGACGAGCAGGCCCGCCATTTCATGGCGCAGGACATCGACCAGCTCGACGCCATCATCAGCAAGTTCATGGACTACGCGCGGCCCAACGAGACTCAGTTGCGCGAGACGCGGCTGAGCGAGCTGGTGGAGCGAGAGGCGCAGGGCTTCCGCGACCCGGACCAGATCCGCTTCCGCGTGCAGGTCAGCCCGGCGCTCAAGGTCTTCGTCGACGACACCGAGCTGGGCCGCGTGTTGCTGAACCTGTTCGAGAACGCGCGCCGCTACGGGCATGTGGAAGGCGAGCCCGCACGCGTGGACGTCAGCGCCGTGCGCCAGGGCGCCTGGGTGGAACTGCGCGTGCGCGACCACGGCCCCGGCGTGCCGCCCGACCGGCTGCAGCGCCTGACCGTGCCCTTCTACCGCGGCGACGCGGCCCGCACGGCCGCCAGCGGCGCCGGCCTGGGCCTGGCCATCGTGGAGAAGTCCGTGCAGCGGCTGGGCGGCCAGTTGGCCATCAGCAACTCGCCCGATGGCGGCTTGCTGACCGTGCTGAGGCTGCAGGCCGCCTGAGCTAACCTGCGGCTTCCGACACCGACAGGCATCGCCTGCGCCGCCCCATGACAAGGGCCCCCTTGCTGTTCTCGCTGCTGCTGCACACCGCCGCCCAGGCGCAAGGCCTGGCACTGGAGATGCTGGTCTACCCGAACGCCGGCGTGTTCGAGTCGGCGCCCGGCAAGGGCCCGGGCGGGCCCGGCGGCGCGATGCTGCAGCGTCTGCAGGCGCTCAGCGGCGTCAAGCTCCACCAGCAGCTGATGCCCATCCCGCGGGCCCTGGTGACGCTGAAGCACAAGCCCGGCCACTGCATGGTCGCGCTGACGCGCACGCCCGAGCGCGAAACCCAGCACCTGTGGGCCGGCCCCTGGGCGCGCGGCGCCACCACCATCTACGCCCGCTCGGACGACACGCGGCGCTTCCAGCAGCCGGCCGACCTGCGCGGCCGCAGCATCGTCGTGCTGCGCGACTCCGGGCCGGCGGACTGGCTGAAGGCGCAAGGCCTGCCCGCGCTGGAGGTGAAGGACAACACCACCGGCCTGCGCATGCTGCAGGCCGGGCGGGTGGACTACTGGATCGCCAACGACCTGGCGGCACAGTTCGTCGTGCGTGCCGAGGGTGGCCCGCCGCCGCGGACGCTGCACCACCTGGGCCGCATCGACCTCTACATGGCCTGCCACCCCGACAGCGACCCGGCCGCCGTCGCCGCACTGGACGCCGCCATCGCCCGGCTGCGCCGCAACGGCGAGCTGGCCGAGTTCGGCATGCGCTGAGTCAGCCAGCGCAAAGCAGGCAGACCGCGCGCGCCTCCATCGCGCGGCCCTCGCCCACCGGGCCCATCTTCTCCGCCGTCTTGGCCTTCACATTGATCTGGCCCACATCCACGCCCAGCACCTCGGCCAGCCGGGCCCGCATGGCCGGGATGTGCGGCGCCATCTTGGGCGCCTGCGCAATGATGGTCGCGTCCAGGTTCACCAGCCGCCAGCCGGCCTCGCCCACGCGGCGGTAGGCCTCGGCCAGCAGCACCATGGAGTCGGCGCCCTTGAACTCGGCGGCGGTATCGGGGAACAGCTTGCCGATGTCGCCCAGGGCCGCGGCGCCCAGCAGCGCGTCGGTGATGGCGTGGGCCAGCGCGTCGGCGTCGGAATGGCCCAGCAGGCCATGCGTGTGCGGGATGGTGACGCCGCCGAGGATCAGCGGCCGGCCGGTGACGAGCTGGTGGGTGTCCCAGCCCTCGCCGATGCGCAGGGAAGTCAAGGCAGTCATAGGTGAATTGTCGAACACCCGGCAGCACCTGGACTGCTCCACAATGCCTCTCAACCCGCTAACCCAGCCATGCGCCGGCTCATCACCTCGCTCGCCCTCGTGTGTGGTCCCGCCACGGCGCTGGGGCTGAACCTGATCGTGTTTCCCAACCCGGGGCTGTTCGAGGTCGATGCCGACCAGGCCATCAGCGGCCGCGGCGCCGCGCTTCTGCACAAGCTCGCCGCCGCCAGCGGCCTGGCGCTGAACCTGCAGGCCATGCCCATCCCGCGCGCGCTGAGCACGGGAGCGGCCACGCCGGGCAGCTGCCTGGTGGGCATGACGCGCACGCCCGAGCGCGAATCCCAGTTCCAGTGGGCCGGACCGCTGGCCAGCGGCGCGCTCATCGTCTATGCCCGCGGCGACGAGACCCGGCCGCTGCACCAGCCCGCCGACCTGCGCGGCCTGGGCGTCGTCGTGCAGCGCGACTCCGCGCCCGCCGCCTGGCTGCGCCAGCAAGGCATCGTGCCGCAGGAGGTCAGCCAGCCGGTCACCGCCCTGCGCATGCTGCAGGCCGGCCGCATCGACTTCTGGCTGGCCAACGAGCTGAGCGCCGCACCGGCCATCCAGGCCGAAGGCGGCAGTGCCATCAAGGCGCACCTGGTGGTCATGCGCATCGACGCCTACATCGCCTGCCACCCCGGCACGCCGCCCGAGCTGACGGCGCGGCTGCACCAGACCCTGCAGAAGATGAGGCGCCAGGGCGACCTGGCCGATTTCGGCCTGCGCTGAGTCCGCGCGCGGCCCTGCTATGGTGCCGCGCCATGCGACGCCCCCTGCTCTGTGCCCTGCTTCTATTGATCGCCACCACGACGGTGCTGGCGCGCACGCCGCCGCCCCGTCCTCGCATCGGCGTCGTGCTGTCCGGCGGCGGTGCGCGCGGCCTGGCCCACATCGGCGTGCTGCGCGTGCTGGAGGAGATGCAGGTGCCGGTGGACCTGGTGGTGGGCACCAGCATGGGTGCGGTCGTGGGCGGCGCCTATGCGTCGGGCCGCAGCCTGGACGAGATCGAGGCGCTGGTGAAGGCCGCCAACTGGAACGCCATCCTGGCCGACCGGCCCGCGCGCGAGCGCCTGTCCATACGCCGGCGCGAGGACGACGAGCGCCTGCCCTCGCGCATCGAGTTCGGCTTCGACCTGCAGCGCGGCGCCACGTTGCCCAGCGGTGCCGCCGGCAACGGCCAGCTGGAGGCCACGCTGTCGTCGCTGCTGCCCACCACCCGCGCCGAGGACCCGCTGCGCACGCTGCCCCTGCCCTTCCGCGCGGTCGCCACCGACCTGCTGTCCGGCGCCATGCTGGACCAGGCCGACACGCCGCTGTTCCTGGCACTGCGCGCGTCCATGGCCGTGCCGGGCGTGTTCGCGCCGCTGCGCGTGAACGGCCGCCCGCGCGTGGACGGCGGGCTGGTGCGCAACCTGCCCATCGACATCGCGCGCCAGCTGGGCGCCGACGTCATCATCGCCGTCAACGTCGGCACGCCGCTGCTGGAGGACCGCGAGATCAGCAGCGCGGTCATGGTGGCCAACCAGATGCTGCAGATCCTGACCGAGCAGAACGTGCAGCGCTCGCTGCAGGAGCTGCGGCCGCAGGACATCGTCATCGACCCCGACCTGCCCGGCATGGGCTTCATGGACTTCGACCGCGCCGACGAAGCCATGGCCACCGGCCGACGCGCCGCGCTGGCTGCCGGCGAACGCCTGGCCGCGCTGGCCCACCCCGCCGCCCAGGCCGCGCTGCAGCAGCACCGCCTGGCCACGCCCGAGGCCGCCATGCAGGCGCTGCCGCTGGCCGAGCTGAACATTACCGGCACAAAACGGCTGAACCCCGAGGCCTTGCGCGCCGAGCTGGCGCTGCAGCCCGGCGACCGCGTGGGCCGGGCCGAACTGAACCTGGCCGCAGAACGGCTGGATGGCATGGGCGACCTGGAGCGCATCGAGGTGGACGTGGACGACCGCGACGGCCGCCGCAGCGTGGAGCTGCGCCTCACCGAGGCCGACTGGGCCGCCAGCCGCGTGCGGCTGGGGCTGGAGCTGTACAGCAACTTCGCCGACGCCAACCGCTACTCGCTGGTCGGCATGCACGTGGCGAACTGGCTGAACTCCTGGGGGGCGGAGCTGCGGTCGGTGGCACGCATCGGCTCCACGCGCGGCCTCAACAGCGAGTTCTACCAGCCGCTGGGCCCCGGCTCGCGCTGGTTCGGCGCCGCGCGGCTGAGCTACGAGGCGGGCAGCAACGACGTCTTCAACCAGGGCCAGCGCGCGCTGCGCCTGGCCAGCAGCCTGAGCAGCGCGCAGCTGGAACTGGGCCACCGCGTGGCCGGCCTGGGCGACCTGCGCTTCGGCGTGGGCCGGCTGCGCGCCAGTGACGAGGTGGTGCTGCCGGTCGTCCCGGGCAGCAACCGCCGCTCCCAGCTGTACGGCCAGCAATACCTGGAACTGCACACCGACTCGCTGGACTCGCTGGCCTTCCCCAGCCGCGGCCAGTGGACCACCGCGCGCGTCGAATGGCTGCAGCCACGTGGCGAACCCAGCGTCATCAACGCGTCGCTGCTGGGGCTGAAGGCCTTCAGGCTGGGCGAATGGGCCGGCCAGGTCTATGGCGAGCTGGCCCATGCCGAGCGCGGCCAGGCGCGCTCGCTGGGCGGCTATCTGCGCCTGTCCGGCACGCCGGACGGCGCGCTGGTGGGCGAGAACATGGTGCTGGCCCGCGTGGTGATGGCGCGCCGCATCGGCGAAATGCCGGTGGGCCTGGGCGGCGCGGTGCGGGTGGGCTTCTCGCTGGAGACCGGCGCCATCGGCGCGGGGTCAGGTCTGAAGCTGTCCAACCTGCCACGCCACGGCTGGCAGCAGGCGGTCAGCGGCTTCCTCAGCGTGGACACGCGCTTCGGGCCCTTCTTCCTGGCGCTGGGCGCCACGCGGGGCGGCGAGACGGCGGCCTATCTGCTGCTGGGGCCCACCTGGTAAGCCACGGAAACTCAAGCTCCAGCCGCACCGGTCGATAACAGCACCGGGAGGGTCTGCGCCACACGGCACAGGCCCGACGGTGCTCGCCCAGAGCGACTGGAGATTGCAATGAAGACGAGAACCCAACGCACCATGCTGCTGCCGACCCTGCTGGGGGCGCTGATGTTCACGCTCGTGGCGCTGGCCACGCTGCGCGTGGCCCAGGCGGCCGACAACGCCAGCGCCAGCGCCACTGCCGAGGTGCTGCAACCCATTGCCATCACCAAGTCCGCGGACCTGGTGTTCGGCAATGTGGTGGCCGGCAACGGCGTGGTGACCCTCGCCACCGACGGCACGCGCACCAAGGCCGGTGCCACGGCGCTGCCCACCGGCGTCGCGGGCGTCGCGGCTCGCTTCGACGTGACCGGCTCCGGCAACAACACGTTTTCCATCGACTACACCGGCAGCAGCACCGTGCTGACCAACGGCACGCCGGCCGACGACATGGCGGTCAACTGGATCACCGAGGCCGTCGGCACCACCACGCCCTCCGGCAAGACCGACGAGACCACCGACGCCACCACCGGCACGCTGAACGCCGGCGCGGCCTACATCTACGTGGGCGGCAAGCTGACCGTCGGCGGCGCCCAGACGGCCGGCACCTACACCGGCACCGTGCAGGTGACCGTGGCCTACAACTGAGGCCACTCGGGCATCGCCACCATGAAAGCCGCCCACCTGCACTGGCGTAGCGCCGTCCTGGCGCTGCTCAGCACGCTGCTGGTGGCCGCGGACGCGGCGCGCGGCAGCGGCGCGCTGGCACGGGCCAGCGCCAGCGTCGTGGAGCCGGTGGCGGTGACGGCCTGGCTGGGTGCGCCGATCAGCGTGCAAGACCTGCTGGCCGCGCGCGACGCGCCGGCCGGCCCGGCCACCGGCGGCCTGGTGCCGCAGTTGCCGGCCGCCGGAGCGCCCCCGCTGCCACCGCAGCTGCCAATGGCGCTCATCCTGGGCGCCGTCGAGTCTCGCTCGGCCTTCGGGCTGGACCTGGCCCTGGACCCCGGCCTGCTCGCGCGCGGGCCGGCCGCCGCGGTCGTCGCCGCGCCCGAGCATGACGGCGACAGCCCGCTGGTCATCACCGTCTCGTTCAACTGAGCCCATGCGCCGTGCGGCCCTGGCCCTGCTGCTGGCTGCCAGCGCCGCCGCGCCGGCGCAGACGCTGACCAACACCGGCGCGCTGTCGTTCGGCAGCTTCACGGCCGGCGCGGGCGGCAGCGTCAGCGTCTCGCCGGCCGGCGCGCGCAGCAAGAGCGGCAGCGTCATCCTCGTCAACCAGGGCGGCTCGGCGGCGGCTGCGCAGTTCACCGTCAGCGGCACGCCCAGCGCGCTGTACGACATCACGCTGCCGGCCGACGGCACGGTCTTCCTCAGCGACGGCGCCGCCGGCAGCATGGCCGTGAACGGCTTCACCAGCAGCCCGGCTGTCAGCGGCATGCTGTCCGGCGGCGGCACGCAGACCCTCACCGTGGGCGCCACGCTGACCGTGGGCAATGCGCAGACGCCCGGCAGCTACAGCGGCAGCTTCAACGTGACGGTGAATTACCAGTAGCGAACAGCGCCGGAACTCCGCCGCTTTTGCGCGCTTCGGCCGCAGTCGGTCCGGCCACCATGCCGGCATGCTTGCAACCCGCTCCGCCACCCGCCTGGCCGCCTTGGCCTTGCTGCTGCTGTGCCGCCCGGCGCTGGCGGACCTGATGCTGTTCCCGACGCGCATCGTGTTCGACAAGCAGCGTGCCGCGCAGGTCGAGCTGATGAACCAGGGCAGCACGCCCGAAACCTACCGCATCCACCTGGTGAACCGCCGCATGGGCTCCAACGGCGAGTTCATCGCCGTCGACACGCCCGGCCCCGGCGAGCAGTTCGCCGAGCCCCTGCTGCGCTACTCGCCGCGCCAGGTCACCATCCCGCCCGGCGGCTCGCAGATCGTGCGCATCCTGCTGCGCAAGCCCGACGGCCTGGCCGACGGCGAGTACCGCTCACACCTGCAGTTCGATCGCGTCGCGGAGGCCAGCGGCAGCAGCAGCGTGGAAGACCTGGCCAAGCGCGATCAGAAGGCCGTGGGCGTGGTCATCCAGGCCCTGGTGGGCGCGTCCATTCCCGTCATCGTGCGCCAGGGCGAGACGCATGCGAAGCTGGACCTGACCGACATCGCCGTGCAACCGCCGGCCGCCGGCAGCAGCGCCGGCCTGCTGAGTTTCCAGATGCGCCGCGAGGGCAACCGCTCGGTCTATGGCGACCTGCTGGCCAGCTTCACCACGGCCGAGGGCGTGACCTTCGAGCTCGCCCGCGCGGGCGGCGTTGCCGTCTACACGCCCAATGCGGCTCGCCGCGTGCAGCTGCCGCTGCAGATGCCGGCCGGAGGCAAGCTGCCGCCCGGCGTGCTGCGACTGAGCTTCAAGGAACGCCCGGAGTCCGGTGGAAAGCTGGTGGCGGAGGCCAGCGTCAGCCTGCCCTGAGGGGCGCCATGGCCCGCCTGCTCCTCACGGCCCTTGCTCTCGCCGGCGCGCTGGCAGGCGCACAGGCGGCGCCCGACGACGACACCTCGCCGCTGCGCAAGCTGGAGGTACAGCTCGACGGCCGCACGCTGCGCGAGCCGCTGGACCTCTACCAGACCGACTACCAGGTGCTGCTGCCGCTGGCCGCCGTGTCGCGCCTGCTGGGCTTGGACACGCGCGTGCAGGCCGCCCACGGTCGCGCCGCCGGCACGCTGCCCGGCAGCGGCGAGGCCTTCTGCCTGGACCTGAACGACGCCAGCATGCGCGTGGGCGAGCGCCGCTCCAGCTTCGAGCCACGGCTGGCCCAGGTCATCGCCGACGACATCTACGTGTCCACGCAGCTGCTGTCGCGCTGGCTGAAGCTGGAGCTGGCCGTGGACCTGCCGCACTGGCAGCTGCGCCTGCGCACACCGAACCCAACTGCCGTCGCCACGGCCCCGGCGCCGCCTCCCGTCGCCGCCACGCGCCGGCTGGACGACAACAACCTGCTGGTGCTGGAGGTGCAGCTGGACGGCATGGTGCTGTCCGACAGCCTGGCCGCCTACCAGGACGGCGGCCAGACGCTGCTGCCGCTGGGCGAGCTGGCCCGGCTGCTGACGCTGGCCATCCAGGTGCAGCCCGAGCGCGGCAGCGCCAGCGGCACGCTGCCTGGCGACAAGCGCTTCGGCCTCAACCTCGCCGACGCGCAGGTCACGCTGGCCGGCCGCGAGCAGGGCTTCGAGCCGCGCCTGGCCGGCTTGGTGGGCGACGACATCTACGTGTCCCAGCGGCTGCTGGGCCGCTGGCTGCCGGTGGACCTGCAGCTGGACCTGGCCGCGCTGCAGCTCAAGGTCGTGCCGCGCGAGAAGCTGCCACTGCAGGCGCGGCTGGAGCGCGAGCGCCTGGCCGCCGCGCTGGCCGGTGCGGGCGCCGTCGACACGCGGCCCAACTACCCCTACCAGCCGTCCACGCCGGGCCTGATCGGCGTGCCCAGCATCGACCAGTCCTTCGGCGCCGACGCCCGCTTCGGCCGCGGCTCGCGCCAGTACAAGGCCGCCTACACGGCCTACCTGACCAGCGACCTGCTGGGCATGGAAGGCTCGGCCTATGTGCTGAAGACGCGCGACAAGGCCCGCCCCGACCTGCGCCTGACGCTGGCCCGCCACGATCCCGAGGCCGAGCTGCTGGGTCCGCTGCGCGCCCGCGCCGTGGCCCTGGGCAACCTCGCCCTGCCCAGCGTGCGCAACCTCATGCCGGGCAGCGCCACCGGCAACGGCGTGTCGGTCAGCAACCGGCCACTGGACCAGCCCAACAGCTTCGACCGCCACAGCCTGCGCGGCGAGCTGCCGCCGGGCTGGGACGTGACGCTGTACTACAACGAGCAGTTGCTGGGCTTCCAGAGTGCGCGCGCCGACGGCCAGTACGCCTTCGACGACCTGCCGCTGTCCTTCGGCAACAACGAGTTCCGGCTGGTCTTCCACGGCCCGCTGGGCCAGCTGCGCGTGGAGCGGCAGAGCTTCATGCTGGACCGCGCCAGCCTTCAGCCCGGCGAGCTGCAGTACACGCTGGCCTCGCAGCTGGCCGACGACGGCTCGGTGCGCAGCGTGGCCCAGGCCGAGCTGGGGCTGGGCCAGCGGCTCACCGGCCAGTTCGGCTGGGTGCGCCGACCCGGGACACTGAGCCGCACGCCACAGGACTACGGCCAGCTGGGCCTGCTGGCCTACTTCGACCACATGATCCTCAGCTCCCAGCTGAGCGGCCTGCGCGGCGGCGGCCTGCTGGGCGAGCTGGGCATCAAGACCCGCCTGGCCGGCATGGCCGTGGATCTGCTGCACACGCAGCGCCAGCGTGACTTCGCCAGCGAGCAACTGGCCGGCGTGCGCCAGCGCACCGAGCTGCGGCTGCAAGGCGGCTGGCGGCTGTTCGGCCTGCCGCGGCTGGTGCTGGACTTCAACGCCCAGCGCAACGCCACCGACGGCGGCGGCAGCAACACGCAGTTGGGCCTGCGCAGCTCCGCCATGCTGTGGGGCACGGCCGTGTCCAACAGCCTGCGCTGGCAGCGCACCGGTGACGACACGCGCACCGACGGCGCGCTGCAGCTCAGCCGCCGCATGGCCGACATCGGCTTGTCGGCCCAGTTCAACTACCGCGTGCAGCCGGGCGCCAGCCTGCAGGCCGTGGCCATCAGCGCCGACCGCAACCTGGGCGACGGCTACCAGCTCAGCGCCGGCCTGCTGCGCAGCATGGACACCGGCCTCACGCTGGCCTCGGCCGGCTTCAGCAAGAACCTGGGGTCATTCGGCCTGGCGCTGAGCGCCAGCTACTCCAACCAGCGCGAGCTGGCGCTGGGCCTGCAGCTGTTCGTCGCACTCGACCGCGACCCGCGCAGCGGCCGCTGGCACCTCGACGGCCAGCCGCTGGCCGGCAGCGGCGCCGTGTCGGCACGCGCCTTCGTCGACCGCAACATGAACGGCATCCGCGACGCCGACGAGGAGCTGGTGCCCAACGCCGGCTTCATCCTGAACGGCGGTGGCCGCCACCCGCGCCTGACCGGGCCCGAAGGCACGGCGCTGCTGAACCGCCTGGCGCCGGGCCGCTATGCCGACATCGCGCTGGACCCGACCACGCTGGAAGACCCGCAGTGGCGCCCACTGACGCCCGGCACCCGCGTGCTGCCGCGGCCCGGCCGAGTCGAGATGCTGGAGTTCCCGGTCATCGTCACCGCCGAGGTGGAGGGCACGGTCTGGCTGGTGGAGGCCAACGGCAAGAAGCGCGGCATCGGCGCGGCCCAGCTGGAGCTGGTGGACCACGACGGCCAGGTGGTCGCCACCACGACGAGCTCGGCCGATGGCTACTACCTGTTCCACCAGGTCGCGCCGGGCCTGCGCCGGCTGCGCATCGCGCCCGATCAGGCCGCCAAGCTGAAACTGCGGGGGGCGCTGGAGCGGGATGTGGACGTGCCGGCCAGCGGCGACTTCCTCAGCGGGCAGGACCTGGAGCTGCGCCTGCAGTGAGCAGGCGCTCGGCCAGCGCAAAGTCCTCCGGCCAGGTCACCTTGAAGTTGGCCATCGACGCCCGCACCAGCCGCGGCGCCAGGCCCAGCGCCTCGACGGCGCTGGCCTCGTCGGTGGCCGCGGCGCCCTTGGCCTGCAGCGCGCGCTCGACCAGGCCCAGCCGGAACATCTGCGGCGTCTGCGCGGCCCATTTGTCGCGGCGGTCCACGGTGGCGGTCACGCGGCCGTCGGCATCGCCGGCCTTCAGCGTGTCGGCCACCGGCTGGGCCAGCAGGCCGCCGACGGCGTCAGCCTCGCAGGCATCGATCAGCGCATCCACCCATTCGGGCCGCAGCAGGCAGCGCGCGGCGTCGTGCACCAGCACCCAGTCGTCGTCGGTGGCGCCGCGACGGCGCAGCTCGGCCAGGCCGCCCAGCACGCTCTCGGCGCGGCTGGCGCCACCGACGCGGGCGACCCAGGCGGTGCAGCCGGGCAGCGCCGCCTCGAAGCGCTCGTCGGCCGGCGACAGCACCACCAGCGTCTGCGCGAGGCGCGGCACGGCGGCCAGCGCCGCCAGCGTGTGGGCCAGCATGGGCCGGCCGGCGATCTCGACGTATTGCTTGGGGCCGGCGGCGCCGGCGCGCTCACCGATGCCGGCGGCGGGAACGAGGGCGAAGAAACGGGGGGTCGTCATCTCCCAGATTTTCAGCTCTCGTGGCCCGGGTTCTGGCGCGCCAGGCGCCGCAGCAGTCCCGGCCAGGCCAGCGACGCGCCCGAGCCGCGCATGACCTTGTCGCTCTGCGCGCGTATGCCGGCCAGGATGGCGGGCGGGATGCGGATCAGCTCGCCGCCGCCGGCCTGCGCCGCGACCTGGATCTCGCAGGCGCGCTGCAGCATGAACATCTTCAAGAAGGTGTCGGCCGCGCTGCGGCCCAGCGTCAGCAGGCCGTGGTTGCGCAGCATCATCAGCGAGGCCTTGCCGAGGTCGGCCACCAGGCGGACCTTCTCGTCGGGGTTCAGCGCCACGCCTTCGTAGTCGTGATAGCTCAGCGACGCCAGCGGGAACAGGCTGTGCTGCGAGATGGGCAGCAGGCCCTCGCGCTGCGCGCTGACCGCCACGCCGGCCACCGTGTGCAGGTGCATCACGAACAGCGCGTCCTCGCGCGCCTCGTGCACGGCGCTGTGGATGATGAAGCCGGCAGGGTTCACGTCGAACTCGCTGGCCTCGACCTTCTCACCGGCCTGATCCACCTTCACCAGGCTGCTGGCGGTGATCTCGTCGAACATCATCCCGTAGGGGTTGATCAGGAAGTGGTGCTCGGGGCCGGGCACGCGCGCCGAGATGTGGGTGAAGATCAGGTCGTCCCAGCCGTGCAGCGCGGCCAGGCGGTACAGCGCGGCGAGGTCGCAGCGGACCTGCCATTCGTCGGGGGCGATTTGCTCGGGTTTGGCCATGGTTGTCTCCTGCCGTTGTCAGGCCAGCATAGGCCGCCGCGGCGGGCGTCGGTGTCGCGTCGGCGGCTGCGGGGACAATCGCAGGGCCATGCAGTTGATTTCAGACCTCCGCCAGCGCCTGCGCGCGCTGGGCGCCAACCCAGCCCACGAAAGCCGCGTGCTGCGCCACTGGCTGCAATGCGTGCCGCTGCACGCCGGCAAGCAGCCGCTGCAGGGCTGGCTGCCCAAGGCGGTCATGGAGGCACTGCCGGGCCTGTTCACCGAGCTGGACGGGCTGCTGGCCGTCAGGAGCGAGCATGCGGGCGGCGACGGCCTGTCGGCCCGGTTGCTGCTGGGCTTGCAGGACGGCCAGACCGTGGAGACCGTGCTGCTGCCGCGCGACGGCGTCTGCGTGTCCAGCCAGGTGGGCTGCGCGGTGGGCTGCCGTTTCTGCATGACCGGCGTGGACGGCCTGATCCGCCAGGTCGGCAGCGCCGAGATCGTCGGGCAGGTGGTGCTGGCCCGGCGCAAGAACCCGAAGTTGAGGAAGGTCGTCTTCATGGGCATGGGCGAGCCCTCGCACAACCTCGCCAACGTGCTGGACGCGGTCACGCTGCTGGGCCGCGAAGGCGGCATGGCGCACAAGCAGTTGGTGTTCTCCACCGTGGGCGACGAGCGCGCGTTCGCGGCGCTGAACGACGCGGAGGTGAAGCCGGCGCTGGCGCTGTCGCTGCACACGACGTATGCGGCCAAGCGCGCCGACCTGCTGCCGCGCGCGCCGCGGCTCACGCCCGAGGAACTCGTCGAGGCGGCCGACGCCTATGCCCGCGCCAGCGGCTATCCCATCCAGTACCAGTGGACGCTGCTGGACGGCGTCAACGACGGCCCCGACGAGCTGGACGGCATCGTGCGGCTGCTGAAGGGCCGCTACGGGCTGCTGAACATGATCCCGTTCAACACCGCCGAGGGCCTGCCCTTCAGCCGCCCCGACTGGGAACGCGCCCGCGCCATCGCCGCCGAGCTGTCCAGCCGCGGCGTGCTGACCAAGCTGCGTGACTCCGCCGGCCAGGACGTGGAAGGCGGCTGCGGCCAGTTGCGCGCGCGTGAGGCCAAGGGCCGGCCGGCCCGTGTCGTGAGGATTCACGCCTGACGGAGGGAAAGCCACCGGAAACGGTGACGTCCAGGACCTTCCCGCCCCGCAGAATGCGCCAGCCGCAGCGAAGCGGCGAGAAGAACATCCCTCGGAGAAGACATGACTCAGCCCTGGACCGCACGCGGTCGCGTCACGCTGGCAGCAGCAGGCCTGGCCCTGTGCCTGCAGGCCAGCGCAGCGCCCACCGTCAACAAGTTCGAGCCCACGGCCCAGTTGGGCGGCAGCACGCTGCAGCTGAACGGCAAAGGCACGCGCGTGCGCCTGGTGTTCAAGGCCTACGACATGGGCCTGTACACCGCCAGGCGCGCGACCACGCCGGCCGAACTGCTGGCGCTGCCCGGCCCCAAGCGCCTGCAGTTCACAGCGCTGCGCGAGCTGCAGGGCACGGAGCTGGGCCGGCTTTTCCTGCGCGGCATGGGCGACAACACGCCCAGCGCCCAGATGACCCGCCACACGCTGTCGACGACGCGCCTCATCGAGATCTTCTCCGGCAAGCCCAAGCTGATGCCCGGCGACACCTTCGCGATGGACTTCATCCCCGGCAAGGGCACGCAGTTCTACATCTCGGGCCAGGCCCAGGGCGAGCCGGTGGGTGACGACGAGTTCTTCACGCTGGTGCTGAAGATCTGGTTCGGCGACTCGCCGGCCGACGCCAAGCTGCGCGACGCGCTGCTGGACGGCGGCAAGGACTGACGCCGCCCCGGCGTCAGTTGCCCAGGGCGACGCGCGCCATGTCGAAGCGCGTGCCGTCGCCATGCGGCTTCACGTGCACCACACGGAACTGCTTGCTGGTGCCGACGCGGAACTCGTACTCGCCGACCGGCGGCGCGCTGCCGTCGCAACTGAGCGTGTCCGAGTCCTTGGGCGGCTTCACGCGGGCAGCCGGTTCGCGGCAGTCCAGCACCCGGCCGTGCTGGCCGAGCGCCGTGGCGTAGAAGGCGGCGACGCGGACCGGAGAGTCCGCCACCTGGAACTTCATCGCGCTGACGCGCAGGCCAAACGCACCCGCCCAGGCGCCCAGCGTGACGGCCGGCTTGTCGCCCTGGTTCTCGCTGTAGGGGACGGCCCCCTGATAGCCGGGCAGGCCCACGTCGGCCAGCGTGGCCCGCTCGTTGGCCTGCAGGCCGAGGCTGAAGCTCTTGCCCTCGTCGCCGGCCCAGGCCGGCGCGGACAGCAGGCAGCCGGCCAGCAGCCAGGCGGTGGTGCTCTTGCTCATGCGATCTCCTCGTTGATGGGGCGCAGCCTACCGGCCGGCCCACGGGGCGAGGAGCGTCCGACGATGCACCGCAGCGCCGGACGGTCGGGCTGCAGCCGGCCGCGACGGAACGGATCAGCCGCGCTGGCGCTGCGCCACCCACTCCATGACCAGCTCGCGCAGCACCGGCATGGGCACCTGGCCCGCGGTCAGCACGACGCGGTGAAAGCCCTTGATGTCGAACTTCGCGCCCAGCGCCTTCTCGGCCTCGGCGCGCAGCCGGGTGATCTCCAGCTGGCCGATCTTGTAGCCCAGCGCCTGGCCGGGCCAGACGATGTAGCGCTCGACTTCAGACACCACGTCGCTCTCGGCCATGGACGAGTTGTCCAGCATGTACTGGATGGCCTGCTCGCGCGTCCAGCCCTTGTGGTGCAGGCCGGTGTCCACCACCAGCCGCATCGCGCGCAGCTGCTCGTCGGACAGGCGGCCGTACCACTGGTAGGGGTCGGTGAACAGGCCCAGCTCCTTGCCCAGGCTCTCGGCGTACAGCGCCCAGCCTTCCACGTAGGCCACGTAGAAGCTGCCGTGGCGGCGGAACTTGGGCAGGTTCTGGTCTTCCTGCGCGATGGCGATCTGGAAGTGGTGGCCCGGCGAGGCCTCGTGCAGCGACAGCGTCTCCATGCCGAAGATGGGCTGGGCCTTCAGGTTGAAGGTGTTCACGTAGAACACGCCGGGCCGCGAGCCGTCGGTGGACGGGCTCTGGTAGGACGCACCCGCCGCGCTCTCGGCGCGGAAGGCCTCGACCTCGCGCACCTCGTAGTCGGCCTTGGGTTGAATGTCGAACAGCTTGGGCGTCAGGCCGTTGATCTTTTTCTGCAGGTCACGGTAACCGGCCAGCAGGTCTTCCGGCTTGGTGAAGTAGTACTTGGGGTCGTCCTGCAGATGCTTGAAGAAGGCCTTCAGGTCGCCGGCGAAGCCCACCTGCTTGCGCACGCCTTCCATCTCGCCCAGGATGCGCGCCACTTCCTTCAGGCCGATGGCGTGGATCTCGTCGGGTGACAAAGGCAGCGTGGTGGACTGGCGCACGCGGTGCGCGTACCAGGCCTTGCCGTCGGGCAGCGCCGACCAGGCCGTGCTGGCGCGCGCCTTGGGCGTGTATTCGTCGCGCACGAAGGCCAGCAGGCGGGCATAGGCGGGCAGCACTTTCGAAGACAACAGCTCACGCATCGCGGCGGTGATGCGCTCGCGGTCGGCGGTCGGCACGGCGTCGGGGAAGTTCTTGATCGGTCCCCAGAACAGGCTTTGCTCGGGGTCGGCGACGGCCAGCGCGGTCAGCTGCGGCAGCACCTTGTCCATCACGGCGCGCGGCTGGGTCACGCCGGCCTTCAGGCCGTCGCGCATGTTGGCGATGCTGCCGTCGAAGAGGGGCACCGCCAGCGTCAGGCGCTTGATCCAGTCGTCGTAGTCCTTGGTGGTCTTGAACGGCTGGATGGACTGGCCCGACCCCATCTGCGCCAGGAAGCTGGGCATGCCGCCGATCTGGCTGATGGGCTGCATCCACTCGGGGAAGCGTTCGCCGGCGAGGTTCTGCTCCAGGTCCAGCTTCAGCATGCTGTAGGACACGCGGTCCTTGGGCTCCAGCCTGGACTTGTCGAAGCCGGCCAGCGCCTTCAGCTGGCCTTGCAGCTCGCGCCTCGCCTGGGCACGGTAGGCCGCGGTGGTGGTGTCAATGAGGCGGTCGTTGTAGCGCGGGTCGCCCAGCGACGTGGCCAGGATGGGCTGGCGTTGCAGCACCAGCTCCCATTCGGCATCCAGCCATTGGTGGAAGCGTTGGCTCTCGCTGAGCTTTGGACTGGCGGCAAAGGCGGGCAGGCTGAGGGCGAGGCTGGTGGCCAAGAGGCTCAGGGCGTGACGACGGCGCATGGAATCTCCGGTAGGAAGTGCCGGCATGCTGCCATGCCGCTGTCACCAGGCCAAAAGGCAGGGGCAGATCAGGCTCCCTAGAATCCCGTCAGGCCCCGCTTCGGGGCTGTTGTCGTTTGTAGGTCCGCATGACGTTGTCCTCGCTGCCGGTGATCCAACCGGGCAAGAAGTTCACCCACCCCCGCCCCCTGGGTTCTGCCGATTCCCTGCTGCTCGCCCGCTTTGTGCAGCAGCAGCGGGACGCCGGCAGACTGGCCGCCGTGTTCACGGCCGAACCCGGCGACACGCAGCGGCTGGAAGACGAGCTGAAGTTCTTCGCGCCGGAGCTGAAGGTCGCCGTGTTCCCGGACTGGGAGACGCTGCCCTACGACAGCTTCAGCCCCCACCAGGACCTGATCTCCGAGCGCCTGGCCACGCTGTGGGAACTGCTGCAGGCGAAGAAGAGCAAGAGCATCGACGTGGTGCTGATGCCCGCCTCCACCGCCCTCACCCGCCTGGCGCCGCCCAGCTTCCTGGCCGGCACCACCTTCAACTTCAGGCAGAAGCAGCGGCTGGACGAAGCCTCGCTGCGCGCACAGCTGACGCTGGCCGGCTACACGAACGTGAGTCAGGTCGTGCAGCCCGGCGAATACGCCGTGCGCGGCGGGCTCATCGACCTGTTCCCGATGGGCTCGGCCGTGCCCTACCGCGTGGACCTGTTCGGCGACGAGGTGGACTCCATCCGCGTGTTCGACCCCGACAGCCAGCGCAGCCTCTACCCCGTGCCCGACGTGCGCCTGCTGCCGGGCCGCGAGTTCCCGATGGACGAGGCCGCGCGCAAGGCCTTCCGCAACCGCTGGCGCGAGAAGATGGACGGCGACCCGACCAAGTCGCGCCTCTACCGGGACATCGGCGAGGGCATCGCCTCGGGCGGCATCGAGTACTACCTGCCGATCTTCTTCGAGCAGACGGCGTCGGTGTTCGACTACCTCGGTGACACCGCCGCGCTGGTGCTGCACGGCGAAGTCGACGAGGCCATCCAGCGCTTCTGGACCGACACCAAGGAGCGCCACCGCTTCCTGCAGCACGACCCCGAGCGCCCGCTGCTGGCGCCGCAGGAGATCTTCCTGACCGTAGAAGATTTCTTCGGCCTGACCAAGCCGCACGCCGTGCTGTCGGTACGCGGTTCGGAGCCCGTGGATTTCGCCCGTCCGCTGCCCGACGTCAGCGTGGAGCGCGGCGCCCAGGAGCCGCTGGCACGCCTGGAAGCGCACCTGAAGAGCACGCCGCACCGGGTTTTGCTGCTGGCCGAGAGCGAGGGCCGGCGCGAGAGCCTGCTGGAGC
>CBFGPX010000063.1:0-18320 GCA_965650725.1 uncultured Comamonadaceae bacterium
AGCCCAGACCGACCGGCTTGGCATTCCAACGAGCGTCCGCATCGGCATTGCGCAACATCTGCTCGATGAACACCAAGCCCAACACGGCCAGAACCAGCGCTGCCAACGCCTGTGGACGCGCGAGTGCACCGGGAGGGCGCCCCTCGGCCACCACGATCAATGCCAATTGCGTCAGCACCACGGCCGCCACGATCAGGCGCGCCCACGCCAGCCCACCGCCCCGACTCCCCGCAGGCATCAGCATCAACAGGAAGCTGAACCACAGTCCAAACCGCAGCAGGTCCAGTGACGGCACCACCCAGACCGGCAGGCGATCGGACCAATGCCGCTGCGCGTCCACCATGGTTGCGCCGGCCCAGCCGGCACTTGCCACCAACGCCGCAAGGAAAACCAGCGCCAGCAACGTCACCGGCATGCGGCCGCGCAACAGCCGCTGGCAAAAATAGAGGCCGAACAACCCGTAGGCCACGCAGCAGATCAGACTGCTGACGTCACTCATGGAGCCGGCAACCGTCAGCACCTCGGCGACCACGCCGGAGGTCGAGTCAAGGTTTGTCTGGGGCATGCGGGATTCCACCACGCGCGCTCAGACCCAGGCATCGGCGGGTACGCCGGGCGCAAGCGCGGTCAGCGGGCGCCCTTGCCGGTGAGGACCACAGCAACCGTTTCCAGCATGATCAGCAGATCAAGGAACAGCGAGTGGTTCTTGACGTAGTACAGGTCGTACTGCAGTTTCTCGACCGAATCCTCGATCGTCGAACCATACTCGTAGCGCACCTGCGCCCAGCCGGTCACGCCGGGCTTCACGCTGTGGCGAACGGCGTAGTAAGGAATCTTGCTGACCAGCTCGTCGACGAAGAACTGGCGCTCCGGACGCGGGCCGACCATGCTCATCTCGCCCCACAACACATTGAACAACTGCGGCAGTTCATCAATGCGAACCTTGCGGATGAAGCGGCCCACCCGAGTCACGCGGTCATCGTTCTTGGTAGCCCAGCGCGGCTTACCGTCCTTCTCGGCATCGATGCGCATGCTGCGGAACTTGATGACCTTGAAGGGCACGCCGTTGAGGCCGACACGCTCCTGGCGGTACAGCACCGGCCCACGGGACTCAATGCGGATGGCCAACGCCGTGATCAGCATGACGGGCCACGACACGGCAAGAATCAAGGTGGCGAACACCAGATCGCACACCCGCTTGATCGCGGCCCGGAACATACCCTGGCTGAAGCCGTCGCCGAACACCAGCCAGCCGGCATTGACGTGCTTGATGTTGATCTGCGCCAGCGTCTTCTCGAAGTGCGTCGCGATGTCGACTACGCGCACGCCAGAGAGTTTGCAGTCCAGCAACTGTCGCAGCGGCATGCTGCCGCCGCGACGCTCACTCAGCGCCACGACGATCTCATCGACGTTGAGCTTCAGCGCGGCCTCGGTGAGGTTGGCGCCATCATTGATGATCTCGCCGCCCGGCACCTCATGCTGCTCCTCGTTGGGACCCGCGTAGTAACCAACGATCTGTGCATGCGGATCCGACGCGCGCAGGGTGTTGCCGACAGCGCGTGCGGCCGGGCCGGTACCGAAGATCAGGATGCGACTTCGCATGCGGGCCTGAGCACCCGAATGAGCGGCATACACGCGATGGATCATGACGGCGGCCACGGCAGCCATTGCGACCAGGGTCAGCAGGTCGCGACTGGTATCGGACGGCACCAAGCTGAAGATGACATAGGCCAACGGCAGGCCGAACAGCAGGCCGAACAAGGCCCGGGCGCAGGATTCCGTGATCGAGCGGTTGTGCACATGCTGATAGAAGCCGGTCGCCGAATTGATCACAAACATGCAACCGGCCAGCGACAGGCCATGCGACGCCGCGAAGGGCAGCACCGTCTGGGCGGACTCCCCCTGACTCAACACGACCGCAATGACTGCGAAGACGATCAGCCCCAGGTCGAAGAAGACCTGCAGCAGCGTTTGCTTGTGCAGGTAGTGGTTGAATATTCGAATCATTCGCTTCCCCGATCACTCTTGCTTGGCGTTTTTCATCTGCATTTCGATCAACGAAACTCGAATCAATATCGATATTCCATTCATCCCGCAGCCAAAGCCGCCATTCGCATCACCTGTCCACCGCTCCGCTCTGCCACTCGGAACCCCATCGGAGACAGTGACGGCTTCCGGGCACCCTCGGCTTGACGCCGCGACGAACACCGGTCACCCGTCCTGGATCGCGCCGGCATCATGCCTCCCGCTCCAGGGCTTGAAAGCCCCCCGTTTAGAGGGTGCATGCCCCTTGAATCCGCCTCTCACGACAGCGCCACCGAAGCGATTGCGATGGTCGTATTCACAACGGGCGGCAGTAGACCCGAAAGCCGGCAACAGCACCATGACAGCAACTGAGCTGCCGCGCGCAAAGCGTGCGAAACGCCACGGCCGCTCATTTGAATTTCAGCGAAGGCTGTTTTCAAGCAGCCCCAACCAACACCTCTTCGGAGCAGCAAATATTCCAGGATCAAATCGACGCGCCGACCCGAACCCAGACGAGAAATGACATGTCGCAATTCACATGCTTTTGTCGTCTAACTATTTGTTTGATTCAAATGTCAGGGTCAGAAATGCAAAACGCCCGCCAGAGGCGGGCGTCCACATAGCAGTTGCGATCAGCGCACGACCGAGATCTGCTCCTTCTTCTCACCCTTGTACGTGTACAGGGTCAGCGCACCGTTCTTGATGTCACCCTTCTCGTCGAAGGCGATGGTGCCGGTCACGCCCTTGTAGTCCGCCGTCTTGGCCAGCACCGGCAGGTACTTGGCCGGATCGGCCGAGCCTGCCTTGACCATGGCGGCGACCAGCACGTTGACCGCGTCATAGACGTAGGGGGCGTAGATCTGGACATCGGTGTTGAACTTGGCCTTGAACTTGGCGCGGAAGTCATCCATGCCCTTCTTGGCCTGGCCTTCGACGCCGCCCGCCTCAGCGCACACCACTTGGCCATCGGCCATGGTGCCGGCGGCCAGCTTAGGCAGTTCACCCGTGCAGATGCCGTCGCCGCCCAGGAACTTGGCACTGATGCCCAGTTGCTTCATCTGACGCAGCATGGGGCCGGCAACAGCGTCCATGCCGCCGAAGAACACCACGTCGGGCTTCTTGCCCTTCAAGGAGGTCAGGATAGCGGTGAAGTCTGTGGCCTTGTCGTTCGTGAACTCGCGGCCGATGACCTTGCCGCCAGCGCCCTTGACGCCCTTCTCGAACTCGTCGGCAACGCCTTGGCCGTAGGCTGTGCGGTCGTCGATGACGGCGATGGACTTGCCCTTCAGGTCCTTGGCGGCGTAGCGGCCCAGCGTACCGCCCAGGTGCACGTCGTCGGCAACGACGCGGAAGGTGGTCTTGTAGCCATTGCGCGTGAACTTGGGGTTGGTGGCCGACGGCGAAATCTGCGGAATGCCCGCATCGCTGTAGACCTTGGAAGCCGGGATGGAGGTGCCCGAATTCAGATGGCCCACCACACCGTTGACCTTGGCGTCGACCAGCTTCTGCGCCGCGGCCGTGCCCTGCTTCGGGTCGCCGGCGTCATCTTCGGCCAGAAGCTCCAGCTTGACCTTCTTGCCACCGATGGTGACGCCCTTGGCGTTCAACTCCTCGATGGCCATGCGAGCGCCCATCTCATTGTCCTTGCCCAGGTGGGCGATCTGGCCGCTGGTCGGGCCGACATGGCCGATCTTGACGACCTCCTGCGACATCGCCGTGCCACAGAGCAGAGCAGCCACTGCACCCACTACCACATTCAACTTGACTTGCATGGATGAACTCCGGTTTGGAAGAGAGTAAAGACAAACAACTGTTGATGTTTTCAACCGAAGGAACATACCCCAATTCCGGGGGGCCGACTCATTCGGGAAAGCGTGGACGCGGATGCTGTCAACCGGCGGCGGTGAAGTGATCCAGCGTGGCACCGGACCGCTTGTAGGCACGATAGCGCGCGCGGCCCGCCTGCGCGTCCTCGGGCGACTGGCCCACCACTTCCAGCACGCGCTCGAACTCGAACGCAGCACTGGGCAGCGCATCGCCCAGGTTCAGCAGCAGGGCGCGATGCGGCAGGCGCGCCACATCTTGCACCAACAACACTTCGCCAGGCACAGGCTGCGTCGCGCCGTCCCAACGCCGGTGCGGGATGAACTCGCTGGCGTCGAAGCTCCACAGCAGCGCGTCGAGCGCCCCACCCTGTCGGGGCGTCACGCAGATCCCGAGCGGCTTGCCCGAGGCCAGTGCGCGCCGCACCAGCCTGCAGGCAAAACGCAACGGATCGGCCGCGTCGCTGTAGAAGCTGACCTGCTGCGTCATTGCAGCACCTCGGTCGCCGGATACGACGACCGATCCCCCGAGAGGGCGACCCAGCGCGCGCCCCGCATTTACTTCGCGTGCCTGAGCACGAAGTGCGTCAGCAGCCCCACCGGACGACCGGTCGCGCCCTTGGCGGCACCGCCCTTCCAGGCCGTGCCGGCGATGTCCAGGTGCCCCCAGCGGTACTTGCCGGCAAAGCGCTGCAGGAACTTGGCCGCCGTGATCGAGCCGCCCGCGCGGCCGGCGATGTTGGGCACGTCGGCGAAGTTGCTCTTCAGTCCCTCGGCGTACTCGTCGTCCAGCGGCATGCGCCAGCACGGGTCCAGCGCCGCATCGCCCGCGGCCGTCAGCGCGGCGGCGAGTTCATCGTCGCTGGCATACATGCCGCTGCGAACGCCGCCCAGCGCGATGACGCAGGCGCCGGTCAGCGTGGCCACGTCGACCACGACGGCGGGCTTGAAGCGCTCCGCGTAGGTCAGCGCGTCGCAAAGAATCAGCCGGCCTTCGGCATCGGTGTTCAGGATCTCTATGGTCTGGCCGGACATGGACGTAACCACGTCGCCCGGCTTGATGGCGCGGCCACTGGGCATGTTCTCGCAGGCCGCCACGATCATCACCAGGTTGAGCTTGGGCTTCAGTTCCGCCACCGCGCGCAGCGTGCCGATGACGCTGGCCGCGCCGCCCATGTCGAACTTCATCTCGTCCATCTCGGCGCCCGGCTTCAGCGAGATGCCGCCGGTGTCGAAGGTGATGCCCTTGCCGACCAGCACCACCGGCGCCACCGTCTTGGCCGCGCCTTCGTAGCGGGCGACGATGAAGCGCAGCGGCTCGTCGGAGCCTTGCGCCACGGCCAGGAAGCTGCCCATGCCCAGCTTCTCGACGGCCTTGCGGTCCATCACCTCGACCTTGAGGCCATGGCTCTTGCCCAGGGCCTGCACGACCTGGCCGAGATAGGTTGGCGTCGCATGGTTGCCGGGCCGGTTGGCGCACTCGCGGGCCAACTCGATGCCCGCGGCAATGGCCTCGCCGCGCACCAGCCCTGCCTTGGCGGCCTTCAGCCCGGCCTTGCCGACAAGCAGGGCCAGCTTCGTCAGTTTGGGCGCCGCCGGGGCGCTGGGCTTGGTATGACGGTAGACGTAGACCGCGTCGGTCGCGGCGACGGCGGTCTGCTCGGACAGGGCCTCGGTCAGCTGGGCATCGAAGCCCACGAACACGACGGCCGCGCTGGCGACGCCGCGGGACCTGACCTGGGCCAGGCCGGCCGCCAGCGCCGCACGGGCAGCGGCCAGCGTCGTCTTGCCGCTGGCCGCCAGCACCAGGCGCGCCGCCTTGATGCCATCGGCCTGCGTCAGCGTGAGCGCCTGGCCGGCCTTGAGCGCGAAGTCACCGAGCTTGATCGCAGCCTGAGCCTGTTTGGCGACGGCGGCGTCAAGACCTTGCGGCAGCGAGTCGCCGCCGAGCACCACGATGAGAGCGTCCGCACCCACGGTGGCGAGGGCATCCAGCTCTGTGGTTTGAACCTTGAAGTCCATAATGACTGAAAGTAGATAGAAGTGCGTTTG
Organism: uncultured Comamonadaceae bacterium; assembly: GCA_965650725.1. GTDB lineage: Bacteria > Pseudomonadota > Gammaproteobacteria > Burkholderiales > Burkholderiaceae_C > Pelomonas. The sequence continues at coordinate 5,901 of CBFGPX010000063.1, forward strand.
ATGTTATTCGATTCATCCACGCGATCAGAGCTGGCCAAGAGCTTCGGCGTCACGCTGGTGGTCATCCTGACCGTCATGCTGACCTACGCACTGATCCGCATGCTGGGCCAGGCCGCCGGCGGCAACATCGCCCCGCAGGACGCCGTGCTGCTGATGGGCTACATGACCATCTCTCACCTGGCGACCATGCTGATCCTGTCGCTGTTCGTCGCCGTGGTCGTCACGCTGGGGCGGCTCTACCGCGAGTCGGAGATGACCATCTGGTTCGCCAGCGGCATCCCGCTGTCGCGCTTCGTACGCCCCGTGCTGCGCACCGGCTGGCCCATCCTGCTGGCCATCGTCGTGCTGCAACTGGTGGTGTGGCCCTGGGGCAACCAGAACAGCGCCGAGCTGCGCGACCGCTACCAGAAGCGCAGCGACCTGTCGCGCGTGGCGCCGGGCCAGTTCCAGACCTCGCGCGACGGCAGCCGGGTCTTCTTCATCGAGCGCGACGGCAACGACCCGGCCACCGGCCGCAACGTCTTCATCCTCGGCAGCGAGCACGAGCGCGAGTCCGTCACCACCGCCTCGCGCGGCCGGCTGCAGATGGAGGGCGACGACCGCTACCTGGTGTTGGACCACGGCCAGCGCAACGAGACCAACACCAAGAGCGGCGAGAAAAGCCTGGCGCGCTTCGAGCAGTACAAGGTGATGACCGACACCCAGGTGCTGTCCAGCGCCAGCCAGCTGCCGCCCAAGGCGCTACCCACGCTGGACCTGCTGCGCAACCCCTCGCCCAAGAACCATGGCGAACTGGCCTGGCGCTTCGGCATGATCCTGGGCGGCATCAACATGGCGCTGCTGGGCGTGGGGCTGTCGGCCTCCAACCCTCGCCGCGCCAACAACTGGAACCTGCTGTTCGCACTGCTGGGCTTCGTCATCTACTTCAACCTGATCAACCTGTCGCAGTCCTGGGTCGGCAACGGGCGCATCTCGCTGCCACGTGCACTCGTGACGCTGCACGGCGGCGCGCTGCTGCTTTCGCTGGCCCTGATCTGGCTGCGCGACAACGCCAACCGCTTCTGCCTGCGCCGCCGCGTGCCGGCGGGAGTGCCGGCATGAAAACAGTACGCCGCCTGCTCTACAAGGACATCGTCGGCTCCGTGCTGATGGTGGCGCTGGCCTTCTTGTCGCTGTTCTTCTTCATCGACTTCGTCGACGAACTGGAGCGCATGGCCCGCCTCGGCGCCGGCGCTGGCAGCGCGGTGCTGCTGGCGCTGATGGAACTGCCCGGGCATGTCTATGAACTGCTGCCCATCGCCGTGCTGATCGGCTCCATCCTGGCGCTGGCGCGGCTGGCGCAGAGCAGCGAGTTCACCATCCTGCGCACCGGCGGCCTGGGGCCGGCCCGCGCGCTGGGCCTGCTGGCCAGCCTGGCCGCCGTGTTCGCGGTGCTGACCTTCACCATCGGCGACTATGTCGCGCCCTACTTCGAACGCGAGCGCGACACGCTGAGCGCCAGCTTCGGCCGCGACCCCGGCGCCGGCAAGCGGGGCGCCTGGCTGAAGGACCACCTGAAGGTCGACGGCGAGGACCGCAGCTACTCGGTCAAGGTCGGCCGCGTGGGCAGCGGGGGCGAGCTGGAAGACGTGCAGATCTACGAGTTCGACGCCCAGGGCCGGTTGATGTCGCGCACGCAGGCCGGCAAGGCGGACGTCGATGGCCAGGGCGTCTGGCATCTGCAGCAGATCAAGCGCATGGTCTGGAACCCGGGCACGGCCAGCGGCAGCGTAGGCAACGTGGTCATCAGCGAACAGCAGTTCGACAAGCTGGCCTGGCGGAGCTCGCTGCACGCCGGCGTCATCGCCGCGGCCGTGCTGCCGGCCATGTCCATGTCCACGCTGGAGCTGTACCGCTACACCGAACACCTGTCGGCACAGGAACAATCGGCCCAGGCCCACAACATCCAGTTCTGGCGCAAGGCCTTCTACCCGTTCGCCTGCTTCGTCATGGTGGCGTTGGCCCTGCCCTTCGCCTACCTGCACGGCCGCTCGGGCGGTATCAGCCTCAAGGTGTTCGGCGGCATCATGCTGGGCATCAGCTTCGTGCTGCTGAACAACGTGGCCGGCCACCTGGGCCTGTTGAAGAACTGGACGCCCTGGGCCGTGGCCGCCACGCCCAGCCTGATCTACCTGGGCCTGTCGATGGCGGCCTTCACCTGGCTGGTCCGTTACCGCTGAAGACATGATGCCCCCACGCTCACTTCGTTCACTGCCCCCCGCGGGGGCGCCAGCGTCCTTCGGGCGGCCATGCGGACGCTGATGGACGGCCTGCTGCTCTTCGCCCACGGCGCCCGCGACCCGGCCTGGGCTCGACCGTTCGAGATCGTCACCGAGCGCCTGCGCGCCGCGCGGCCCGGCACGCCGCTGGCCATGGCCTATCTCGAATTCATGTCGCCCGACATCGAGGCCGCCGCCCGGCAGCTGGCCGATGCCGGCTGCACCCGCGTGCACGTGCTGCCACTGTTCCTCGGCACCGGCGGCCATGTACGGCGCGACGTGCCGCTGCTGCTGGAGCGCCTGCGCGAGCTGCACGGCGACGCCGTCGAGTGGCGGCTGCACGCGCCGCTGGGCGATCAGGACGCCGTCCTCCAAGCGATCACCCAGGCCTGCCTGAGCGTTCTCGAATGAACCTGCATCAATTCCGCTTCGTCCAGGAAGCCGCACGCCGCAACCTCAACCTGACCGAGACGGCCAAGGCGCTGTTCACGTCGCAGCCCGGCGTGTCCAAGGCCATCCTGGAGCTGGAGGAGGAGCTGGGCATCGACATCTTCTCGCGCCACGGCAAGCGGCTGCGCAGCATCACCGAGCCTGGCCAGCAGGTGCTGGCCTGCATCGAGATCATCATGCGCGAGGTCGGCAACCTGAAGCGCATCGGCGAGGAGTACTCGCGCCAGGACAGCGGCACCTTCTCCATCGCCACCACCCACACGCAGGCCCGCTATGTGCTGCCCGCACCGGTGGCCCAGTTGCGCAAGCAGCTGCCCAACCTGCGCATCAGCCTGCACCAGGGCAGCCCCGACCAGGTGGCCCGCATGCTCATCGACGAAACCGCCGACCTGGGCCTGGCGACCGAGTCGCTGGCGCAATACCCCGAGCTGGTCACCCTGCCCTGCTACGAATGGCAGCACGTGATGGTGGTGCCGCGTGAGCACCCGCTGGCGACCAGCGAGCGCATCAGCCTGGAACAGCTCGTCGGCGAGCCGCTGGTGTCCTACCACCCCAGCTTCACCGGCCGCACCCGCATCGACAAGGCCTTCGCCGCCCGCCACCTGACGCCCAACATCGTGCTGGAGGCCATCGACTCCGACGTCATCAAGACCTATGTGCGCCTGGGCATGGGCGTGGGCATCGTGGCCGAGATGGCCATGCGTGAAGAGCCCCCGAACAGCGACCTCGTCGCCCGGCCGCTGGGCACACTGCTGGGCAGCAACGTCACGCGCGTCGCGTTCAAGCGCGGCGCCTACCTGCGCAACTACGTGTACGCCTTCGCCGAACTGCTGTCCGACCGACTGCCCCGCAAGCTCATCGAGCGCGCCATGAATGGCGAGGCCGACGACTTCGGGCTCTGAGCTCTCAGACCCGCTCGTCGAACTGCGAGTCCAGCGGCAGCATGAAGTCCACGCCGTCGCTGCGCTGGCCGGCCTCGAACAGGTCGCGCGCCACGCTGTAGAGCAGCAGCAGGTCGCCGTAGGCCGGCAGCTCGAACTGCTGCACGCCCGGGCCGCCGCCGCGGGCCAGCAGCTCCTGCAGCATCTGCATGGCAGCGGCCGGATCTCCCCACACCACCTGCAGATGCGCAATGACGCTGGTGCAGGCATCCAGGCCACGACCACGCACCAAGCTTTGCGCCCACTGCGGGGCGGGCGTGGCGATCTGCTGCTCGAACTGCCGTGACAGCTGCTCGAACGTCTGCTGATCACCGCGCTGCTGACACATCTCCATCAACAGCAGCAGCGGCATCGCTCCCACATAGCCACGCTTGAGCCGCGCGGCCAGCAGGTCGGCGGCGGCGTCATGCTGGCCCAGCAGTTGCAGGAAGTCCACCTGCTGGCGCAGGTCAAGCAACTCATCGGCGATCGTCAGCTCCTGCGCCAGCGCCGGCGCAGCGGCCTGCACGGGCAAGGGCTGGGTGGCCAGCATGGCGTCGTCGACGGCGGCCGGCGCGGGCGACTCGACCGGGGTGAGCAGCGGCGGGGGCGGCCAGGACATGGGGCGCGGCTGGGGCCGGGTCACGCTGTGCTGCCCCTCGTCGGGCAGGGGCTTCGCCTCGGCCGGCACCAGAGGCGCGATGCCGGGCGAGGGCTGGGCTGGCGGCGCCGCACGGCGCCCTCCGCCCTCCGCCGCCTGCATCGCGCGCCAGTAGGCCAGATCGCGGCGGCGGCGCTCGTCACGCCAGCGGCTCAGCTGATAGGCCCCCACGCCGGCCAGCAGGCCCAGACCCAGGGTCGTCAGCCAGGTGAGCGGATCACGGTAGTGTGACGAGCGCGCTGCGGCGACCGCGGGCAGCGGCGCGGCCACCGGGGGCACCACGGCGACGGCCGAGGCCGCGGACGCCCGCGCGGCCGCCGCTTCGGCCAGCAGCCGGGCCTCCAGGTCCGCGCGCAGCTGGGCCACGGTCTGCTCCAACTGCGTGATCTGCGCCTCCAGCTCCGGCGTCATCTCCATGGCCGGCGCGCTGGCCGCGGCCTGCACGGCGGGCGCCTGGGCCAGCACCTCCGGGCGCTCCATCACCAGACGCGGGCCGCCAGGGCGCGGCGGCCTGGGGCGGGCTCGCGGCTTGGCGGCAGGCGGCGGAGCCTCGGCCTGCGCAACCGCCACGGCCTGCGAGGCGGGCCATGAAGGCGCCGCGATCGGAGGCGCCACGGGAGCCGGTGTCGGCGCGGGCGGCTGCCCCGCGGGCGGATCGACAAAGGCGTTGAACTCACGCGTCAGCCGAAGCGGACAGCCCAGGGCCAACGTGATGCGCAGGGCCGGCTCGTCGATGCGCACCAGGCTCTGCAGCCTCAGGCGCTGCTGCCCCGGCTCGCCCTCGATACGCAACTGCAGCAAGCCGGCGGGGACCCGCGCGTCGCCCGCGTACACCTCGGCCCGTGCACAGGCATCGGTCAACGATTCGCCATCCGCCAGGTTCAGCGGGACGCTGACGTCCAGCGGCTTGCCCAGCACCGACAGCACCTGAGGCCGCCCCAGGCCCAGCGCCTCGGCACCCTGCGCTGCCAGCCCCAGCAGCAGGGCCAGGGCGGGCGTGATGGCAGTCAGCAATGTCGGGCGCGGCGCCTGGAGGGGCATTGGCTGCTGGCGGCTGGGGATGCGGTTGAACGAGGAGGTGAAAACTGCGTGGTTCACTCTAGCATGGGCCTTTCGCCGCTTGCCTCGCGACCGGCACAATGTTCCGCAGCATGAATGCACTCAGCCTCACCCCCGAAGAACGCCAGCAGATCGACCAGGGCCCCTGGTTCTCCAAGCTCTCTGAACCCCTGCGCAACGACATCCTGCAGCGCGCCTTCGTGCGCCGCCTGGCCGACGAGACCATGCTGTCGCACCGCGGCGAGCCCGCCGAGGAATGGTCGGCCGTCGCCAAGGGCGCGGTGCGCGTCAGCTCGGTATCGCTGGCCGGCAAGCAGATCTCGCTGACCTATGTCGAGCCCGGCACCTGGTTCGGCGACATCGCGCTGTTCGACGGCCTGCCCCGCACGCACGACGCCTACGCGCACGGCGAGACCACGCTGCTGTGCGTGCGCAAGGCCGACTTCCGCGCGCTGCTGGCCTCACACAGCGAGCTGTACGACGCGCTGCTGCGCCTGAACTGCCGCCGCCTGCGGCTGATGTTCGACATGATCGAGGACCTCAACACCCGCCCGCTGGCCGCACGCCTGGCCAAGCAGGTGCTGCTGCTGGCGCGCTCCTACGGTGTGCACGAAGGCGACGAGATCCGCATCGGCCTGCAACTCGCGCAGGAAGACCTCGCGCAGTTGCTGGGTGCGTCGCGCCAGCGCGTCAACCAGGAACTGAAGGCCTTCGAGCGCGAAGGCGCCGTGCGCGTGGAGCCCACGCGCCTGGTGGTACTGAGCCGCGACAAGCTGCTGGCGGCGGCGTCACGCTGAGGACACGGCGGCCGGCGCCCTGCTCGCAGAATGGAAAGTTCCCCCTCGCAGGACGACCTCCATGGAAGCATTCACCGGCACACGCCCCCTCGCCCAGCCGCTTGAGACCGCCGCGCTGCAAGCCTGGCTCCAGGCCCATGTCGACGGTTTTGCCGGCCCGCTGTCCATTGAGCAGTTCAAGGGCGGCCAGTCCAACCCCACCTATCTGCTGACGACGCCGACCACGAAGTACGTGATGCGCAGCAAGCCGGCCCCCGTGGCCAAGCTGCTGCCCTCGGCCCACGCCATCGAGCGCGAGTTCCAGGTCATGCGCGCACTGGCGGGCACCGACGTGCCGGTGCCCGCCATGCTGGCGCTGTGCGAGGACGAGTCCGTCATCGGCCGCGCCTTCTACGTCATGGAGTTCATGCCCGGCCGCGTGCTGTGGGACCAGAGCCTGCCGGGCCTGAGCAACGCCGAACGGGCGGCCCACTACGACGAGATGAACCGCGTCATCGCGGCGCTGCACCAGGTCGACTTCAAGGCCCGCGGGCTGGAGGCCTACGGCAAGCCAGGCAACTACTTCGAGCGCCAGATCGGCCGCTGGAGCAAGCAGTACCTGGCCTCGGTCACCGAACCCAACCCGGCGATGGATGCGCTGCTGGCCTGGCTGCCGGCCCACATCCCGGCGTCGGCGCGCGATGAAAGCGAGGTCGCCATCGTGCACGGCGACTACCGCATGGACAACGTCGTGTTCCACCCCACCGAGCCGCGCATCATCGCCGTGCTGGACTGGGAGCTGTCCACGCTGGGCCATCCGCTGGCGGACTTCAGCTACCACTGCATGAGCTGGCACATCCAGACCTCGGGCGCCGCGCGTGGCCTGGGTGGCGTCGACCTCTCCGCGTTGGGCATCCCGAGCGAGCACGACTACGTGCAGCGTTACTGCGAACGCACCGGCCGCGCCGATGCGGGCGCCGTCATGGCCGACTGGAACTTCTACATGGCCTACAACATGTTCCGCATCGCGGCCATCGTGCAAGGCATTGCCAAGCGGGTGGAAGACGGCACGGCCTCCAGCGCCCAGGCGCGTGAGACGGCCAAGAGCGCCAGGCCGCTGGCGGAGCTGGCCTGGAGCTTCGCGCACAAGGCCTGAGCGCCCCCCAGCGGACCCGTCAGGCGATGTGATTGCGGCTCGACGCCGCGAGCATCGCCATTCCCGCGGAGGTTGGCCAAGGTACGCCTAGGACGAAGGTCTTCGGCTCAGCTCGCGTCGGGCCGGACCGACGGTGTCCAGGCGATGGACGTGGTGGTGGGCCAGGCGCCCCCGTCCGAAATCTTGTTGGCCGCCCGGTGCGCCTCGCGCGCCGCAGTCTCCAGCAGCCGCACGAAGGCCTGCAACTTGGGCAGGTCCGGCTCATCCATCTGCGTGCGCAGATAGAGGTTGCCGCGCATGCTCATCAGCACGAAGGGGTGGCCTTCGGGAATCAGATCCTGGCTGGCCTGGGCCAGCGCCGTGCTCAGCTCGCCGTCCAGCCAGTCGTGCGCGAGATCCTTGGTGACGCCGACGACGCCATAGCGCTGACGCACCAGCGGCGAGGCCATGCTGGTCAGCTTGGGGAACATGACCAGCCAGCGCATCTCCTCGGGCGTGTCGGTGTCCACGCGGGTCTTCAGCGTGTCCGTGTAGGCCTCGAAGACGGCACGCTCCAGCTCCTCCATCAGCGTGCGGCACAGCACCATCAGCTGCAGGTCGGAATGCAGCCGCATCTCGCAGCGCATGCGCAGCTCGGCGCCGGGCATGTAGCTGCGCTGGGGCTCGCCCCATTCGATGCGCAGCGGCCCCGGCAGTGCCTTGGGCTGCTCGATCAGGAAGCCCTGACCCTCGCGCGTCAGCGAGAAATCGGCGCCGCGCGCCTCCGCCCAGTCCTGGATGGGGCGCCAGCGCGCCGCGTTCGCACGCGTCACGAGCCAGTGCTTGACTTGCTTTACGACCATGAGTCGACAGAATCGGGCTGATTGCGAAAGCCCCAGCGGAAGGAGGCAGCGAATGATCGAAGTGTATTCATGGCCCACACCCAACGGGCACAAGGTGCACATCATGCTGGAGGAATGCGGCCTCGCGTACCGGGTGCATCCCGTGGACATCGGCGCCGGCGACCAGTTCGCGCCGGACTTCCTGGCCATCAGCCCCAACAACAAGATCCCCGCCATCACCGACCCCGACGGCCCGGATGGGCAACCGATGTCGCTGTTCGAGAGCGGCGCCATCCTGCTCTACCTGGCCGGCAAGACGGGCAAGCTGCTGCCGGCCGACGTGCGCGGCAAGTACGAGGTGCTGCAGTGGCTGATGTTCCAGATGGGCGGCGTGGGGCCCATGCTGGGCCAGGCCCACCATTTCCGCATCTACGCGCCCGAGAAGCTGCCCTACGCGATAGCCCGCTACAGCAACGAGGCCAAGCGGCTGTACTCGGTCATCAACAAGCGACTGGCCCACACCACCTACCTGGGCGGCGCGGCCTACTCCATCGCCGACATCGCGGTGTTCCCGTGGCTACGGTCCTGGAAGAACCAGGGCGTGGACATGGCCGACTACCCGCACCTGAAGGGCTGGTTCGACGAGATCGCCAAGCGCCCGGCCGTGCAGCGCGGGCTGGAGGTGCTGGCCGGCGCGCGCAAGCCGCTGACGGATGACAAGGCGCGCGAAGTGTTGTTCGGCGAGCGCCAGATCCAGCAACGCTGAGCCTCAGGGGCGCACGCCCGGCGGCTGCATCGCCAGGCCGGCGCTGCGGCGCGCGAGGTAGGTCTCCAGCGCCAGCAGCTCGGCGCTGTCCCAGTCCGGCACGCGGGCGCGCACGCCGCTGAAGCAGCCGCGCAGGCGGCGCTGCAGGCTGCCCAAGGCCTGCCATTCCAGCCGGAAGACCGGGTAGTCGTCCACATGGCCCTGAGGGATCGCGCTGCCACCCAGGCGCAGGCCGGCGCGCTCGTCGTGGCATTGCGCGCAGGACAGGTTCAACGCGCCCAGGCGCGTGCCGTACAGGCGCTCGCCCCGCGCTGCAGCCGCGTCCAGCTCGGGGCCGCGTGGCGGCGCCAGCGGCAGGCCGCGCGACTGCTGCGCGACCAGCGCCGTCAACGCCAGCAGTGGCTCGGCCTCGGGTACCCAGGCCGGCTGCTGCTGATGGCGCACGCGGCAACGCTGGATGCGGCCCGGCAGGTTCAGCAGGCCGTCGTCAAACGTCGGAAAGCGCGTCGCCGCGCCGCGCAGCTTCTCGGGCTCGCCGTGGCAGCTGGCGCAGGACTTGGCGCCCTGCCCCCACAGCTCCCGGCCCAGCGCCAGCGCCAGTTGCGCCGGATGCTGGCCGTCATCACCTTGCAGCGTGCGCAGCGCCGGGCTCATCGTGTCGCGGCCGGAGCGGCGCGGGTCATCGGCCTGGGCCGCAAGGTCGAACGCCACCAGCAACAGCCAGGCCGCCTTCATGCGAGGTTCAGCCGTCGCGTCTCGCGATGCTCGAAGCCTCGGTCACCGCGCCAGCTGAAGGCCAGCTCGCCGGCCTTGTCCACACGCAGCCAGAAGCTCAGCCACGGATTGGCCGCGATGGCCGCGTACAAATCGGCAGCAAACACCAGCTCGCCGTCCAGCCGGCACTCGAAGCGCCGCACCAGATCACGCGGCAGTCGGGCGCCGTCGTCGCCGGTGCGGTAGCCGGTCTCCATGGCATGAGCCACCGTCGCGCGGACCTCGAAAGCCTCGCCAGCCTTGATGGCGGCAGGCAAGGTGATGACCGCTCGCGCCGCCATCAGGGTTCCACGCAGGCAGCCAGGGTCACGATGACCTCCACACCCGCCTGCCAGCAGCGACCATCGGCTGCCTTCGCCACGGCCACGATGGTCTGGCTGCGCGCCAGCCGCATGCGGGTGCTGAACTCCGGCTTGGCGATCGCGGCGCCGAAGGTCACGTGCACGACCTCGGGCTCGGGGTTCTGCGGCGTGAACAACGCGAGGCCCACGACCGGCTCACTGGCGGCCACCTGCACCGGCACCGCATTGCCGTTCTCCACCAGCTCGGCGATCACTATCCTCAGCGCCCCCGGCGCCGGATCGCTGCCGGCCCACTTGCGGATGGCGGCCTGCATCGCGTCGTCGCTGGCCTGAGCGACGGGCAAGGCCGCGAACCCGGCCGCCGCCATGACCAGCTCGCGGCGCTTCATTTCGCCAACGTGCCGAGATAGGCCACGATGTCGTCCAGTTGCTGCTCAGTCAGCGCCGTACGACCCTGCCATGCAGGTGCCACATCGCGCAGGCCCGCGGTCGAGCGGAAGGGCGGCATGACGGTGGCAGGGTTGAAGCGGCGCATGTCGGCGATGCGCTCGCGCAGCTCCGCCGGCTGCAGCCGCGCCACGGCTGCCAACGGCGGCGCGAGGTTGCCCTGATTGGCATCGCCCGCAGCCGTCAACGCATGGCACAGCAGGCACAAGCTGGTCGTGCGGTCGGCCACCAGCGCGCGGCCGCGCTCCACGTCACCGGCATGCGCGCCGGCGGCGAAGAGCAAGGCCAGCAGCACCGGTTTCACGCCAGCTTGTGCTTGGCCAACGGCAGGTCACGGATGCGCTTGCCCGTCGCTGCGAAGATCGCGTTCAGCACGGCCGGCGCCGCCACCGCGATGGTGGGCTCGCCCACGCCGCCCCAGAAGCCGCCCGAGGGCAGGACGATGGTTTCCACCGCCGGCATGTGCTCCATCTTCAGCACCGGATAGGTGTCGAAGTTCTGCTGCTCGACACGGCCGTCCTTGATGGTGATCTCGCCAAACAGCGCGGCCGACAGCCCGTAGACGAAGCTGCCCTCCACCTGCGCCGCGATCTGCTGCGGATTGACCGCGTGGCCTGGGTCGGTGGCGGCCACGATGCGATGGATCTTCAGCTCGCCCTTCTTGCTGACGGACACCTCGGCGCAGGCCGCCACATAGCTGCCGAAGCCCATGATCTGCGCCAGGCCCAGATGCCGCCCTTCCCTGCCTTTTGCGCGCGGCCTGCCCCAGCCCGCCTTGGCGGCCACCGCGTTCAGCACGGCCAGATGCTTGGGCGAATTGGCCAGCAGCTCGCGGCGCAGCTCCAGCGGGTCGCGCTTGGCGGCGTGGGCCACCTCGTCGAGGAAGCACTCCAGGTAGATCGCGTTCTGGTTCAGGTTCACGCCACGCCAGAAGCCCGGCGGCACCGGCGGGTTGCGCATCGCGTGGTCGATGAGCAGATTCGGCACCGCATAGCCCAGCGCGCCCTCGGCGCCGCCCGCGTTCAGGCCCTGGAACACGCCCGGGTCGCGGCCGTCGCGGATGTTCTGCGGGAACATGCCCGCCACGATGCTCTGGCCCGACAGGCGCATGTGCAGCGCCGTCAGCTTGCCGGCGGCGTCCAGCCCCGCCGTCAGCTTGCACTGCGTGACCGGGTGGTAGCGCCCCTGCACCATGTCCTCCTCGCGGCTCCAGATCAGCTTGATCGGCGTGCCGGGCATTTCCTTGGCGATGGCCACCGCCTGGCGCACCCAGTCCTGCGTGCCGCCGCGCCGGCCGAAGCCGCCGCCCAGGTGCAGCTTGTGCACCTCGCATTGCGACGGCGGCAGGCCGGCAGACTCGGCCGTGGCGGCCAGCGCCGCCTCGCCGTTCTGCGTGGGCGTCCAGACCTCGCAGCGCTCCGGCGTCCATTTGGCCGTCGCGTTCATGACCTCCATGCAGGCGTGGTTCTGGTGCGGATAGCTGTAGACCGCCTCGACCTTGCGTGCCGCACCGGCCAGCGCCTCCACCACGTCGCCGTTGCGGCTGCCCAGCGCTGCCTCCGGCGCGTCCAGCCCCGCCTTCAGCGTGGCGGCCACGTCGGCGCTGCTGAGCTTGGCGTTGGGGCCCTCGTCCCAGACGATGGTCAGCGCATCCAGCGCGGTCTTGGCCCGCCACCAGGTGTCGGCAATGACGGCCACCGCCGTCTCGCCCACCTTGACGACCTTCTTCACGCCCGGGCGCTTCTCCACCTCGGCCGCGTCGAAGCTCTTGACCTTGCCACCGAACACCGGGCTGTCCTTGATGGCCGCGTTCAGCATGCCGGGCAGTTGCAGGTCCATGCCGTAGATCTGCGAGCCGTCGAGCTTGGCCTTGGTGTCCAGCCGCTTGATCGGGCGCCCCGCCAGCGTCCAGTCCTTGGCGGGCTTGAGCTGGATGTCGGCCGGCGCGGCCAGCTTGGCGGCCTCGGCCGCCAGCTGGCCATAGCTCAGCTTCTTGCCGGCGTGCAGCACCCAGCCGGCCTTGGTGCTGC
>CBFGPX010000064.1:0-18315 GCA_965650725.1 uncultured Comamonadaceae bacterium
CGCTCCAGCCCCAGGCGCGCCATCGTGATGGCCAGCGGCAGCAGATAGACCTTGATCGGCAGGAAGAAGGCCAGCACCAGCGCCAGCCCCACCCAGCGCTCGCCGCGGAAGCGGTACTTGCACAGCACGAAGCCGTTCACCGCCGCCAGCAGCGCCGACAGCAGCACCGCCGGCACCGCCAGCATCAGGCTGGCCGCGAAGCTGCCCGACAGCTGCGACCACGCCTGCCGCCAGGCGGCGAGGCTGGGCTCGCGCGGCCAGGCCAGGAAGCCGCCCTGCACCTCGGCGCTGCTCTTCACGCTGTTCAGCAGCATCAGCAGCAGCGGCAGCGCGATCAGCAGCGCGGCCAGTGTGGCCAGCAGGTAGAGACTCGCGCGCTTCATGCCGCAGCCTTGCGTGAACGCACGATGGCATACGGCAGCGCGATGGACAGCACCATCATCACCAGCACCATCGCACTGGCCGCACCCAGGCCCAGCCGGCTGCGCTCGAAGGCCATCTGGAACATGTAGAACGCCGGCAGCTCGCTGGCCTGGCCGGGGCCGCCCTCGGTCAGCACGACGACCAGGTCGAAGGTCTTGATCGCCGCCGGCAGCAGCACCAGCAGCGCCGACGCGAGGCTGGGCCCCAGCTGCGGCAGGATCACGCGGCGCAGCAGCATGAAGCCCTGCGCGCCGTCCAGGCGCGCGGCCTGCAGCATGGACTCGTCGATGCCGCGCAGCCCGGCCAGGAAGATGGCCATCACGAAGCCGGTGATCTGCCACACGGCCGCAACGACCAGCGCGTAGACCGCCATGTCCTCCTGCGCCAGCCAGTCCCAGCGGAAGCTGCTCCAGCCCAAGGCGCGCACGCCCTCGGCGATGCCCTGCTCCGGGTCCATCAGCCAGCGCCAGGCGCTGCCGGTGACGACCATCGACAGCGCCATCGGGTGCAGCCAGATCCAGCGCAACAGGCCCTCGCCGCGCAGCTTCTGGTCCAGCAGCAGCGCCAGGCCCAGGCCCAGCACCAGCGGCAGCAGCACAAATCCCAGGCCGAAGCGCAGCAGGTTCCACAGCGCGGCCTGCCAGCGCGGGTCCAGCAGCAGGCGCTCGTACTGCTGCAGGCCGACGAACTCGTTGCTGGGCATCAGCCCCGAGCGGGTCAGCGACAGCCAGCCGGTCCACAGCAGGAAGCCGTAGAAGAACACCGCGCCTATCAGCAACAGCGGGATCAGGCAGGCCAGTGCGGTACGTCTCTCGCTCACGATCAGTCCCTCTGCCTCAAGGCCTGCGCCAGACGGACCTGCGCCTGCTGCGCCGTCATGCGCTCGCTGGCCCAGTAGGCCGACAGCACATCCTTCAGGCCGCCATGGGCGCTCTCGCCCAGCCGTGCGCTCAAGGCCAGCACCAGCTCGCCGCGCGCCTCGCCGGCGCGGAAGTCCGCCGCCGAGCGCTGCGCGCAGGCATTGAAGCCGGCCAGGTCGGCATCGCGCCGCACCGGAATGCCGCCCTTGGTGCGCGCCAGCGCGGTGGACACCTCGGGCTGCAGCAGCACGGCCGCCAGCCGCCGCTGGGCGCCCAGCCGCGCGGCCTGGCCGAAGAACACCAGCCGGTCGAACTCGAAGTAATGCAGCCCCGCGTGGCCCGGCGCCGACGTGCAGTCGTAGTCGCGCCCGGGCTGCCAGCCGGCCTTCTGGAATTCGCCATTGGCCCAGTCGCCGGTGAACTGGAACACCGCCCGGCCCTGCAGCAGCAGCGCGGTCGCGCCGGCCCAGTCGCGGCTGACCTGGCCGGCGTCGGTGTAGCGTTTGAGCGAGCGGAACTCCTGCAGCAGCGCGGCCATGCGCGCGCCGGCCAGCAGCGCCGGGTCGGCCTGCACCAGCGCGCGCTCGAAGTAGTCGCGCCCCGCGCGGCCCAGCACGACGGCGACGAACAGGCTGAGCTTCTGCCCCGCCGAGCTGCCGATGGCCAGCGGCAGCAGCCCTTGCGCGCGCAGCTGCGCGGCGCTGCGGTGGAACTCGTCCCAGTCCCTCGGCACGGCCAGGCCTTGCGCGCGCAGCAGCCGCAGGTTGCTCCACAGCGTGTTGAGCCGGTGCACATTCAGCGGCACGGCGGCGGGCGCGCCACCGCCGTCGCGCAGCTCGGCCGCGATGGCATGCGGCAGCGCGGCGAACTGCGTGTTCACCGCCGCGCCCAGGTCGGCCAGCGGCACGGCCTCGGCCCAGATGCGCAGCGGCTTGTCGGTCTGCGCGAGCTGCGGCGGCTGGCCGCTCAGGAAGCGCGCCTTCAGCAAGGTGTTGGCGTTGGACGAGCCCGCCACGGCCGTCGCCTTCAGGTCCACGCCGCCGCGCTTCGCGGCCCCGGTCAGCTCGGCCACCATCGCGGCCTCGCTGCCCGAGGTCCAGCCATGCAGCAGCTCCAGCTCGGTGGCATGGGCGCTGCCGGCCAGCAGCAGCGCTGCAAGCAGCCCGCGGCTCATGACAGCGCGTCCAGCCGGCGCTGCAGCGGCTGCACCAGCGCCGGCAGCATCTCGTCCACCAGCGTGGCGGCCTCGTGCAGGCGTTGCTGTGCGTCGGCGGGTCGCTCGCCGGCCCACAGCGCCAGACCCAGCTCGAACAGCTCGGCCAGCGTGTCCAGCATTGCGGGCGACACCGCCTGCAGCGCACGCCAGGCCGGCAGCTGCGCCTGCGCCTCGGCCAGCGCGGCCTGCCAGGCGGCGGCGTCGTCGCCCAGCGCCGCCATCAGCGGGCTCTCGGCCGGCAGCGCATCGGCCAGCCGGTCCAGCGGCTCGCCCTGGTGGTAGGAGCCGGCCTGCTTCTTCGCATGCTGGCGGCCATAGCCCGAGCCGGGCTCCAGCCACAGCGCCAGCGCGCGCAGCCGGGCACGGTCGCCCGCTTCGGGGCACAGGCGCTCGAACAGCGGCGCGGCGGGGTCGGCGTTTATGCAGCCGCTGGCGATCAGCCAGCGCTGCGCGGCGGCCAGGCGCTGCGGCAGTTGTTGCGCCGCGTCGGCCGGGTCGCTCCACAGCCGCTCGGCCACGGCCAGCGCACGCGGCCAGCAGCGCAGGCCCAGCTGTGGCGCAGCCACCAGTTCGGCCCACAGCGCGGCCTCGCCGCCCAGCAGCGGTGCGGCGGGCGGCGCCGCGTCGTCCGGCCAGCCGGGCAAGGCGTCGGCCAGAGGCCGCCAGTCGCAGCGCTGGCGCAGCGCGCCCAGCCGCAGCCAGCCGGCATCGCCACCGGCGGGCGCCCAGAACTCCAACTCGCCCAGGTCGCTGTCCACTGCCAGCCTCAGCGGCGCGTCGGCCAGCACGCGCGGCGCCAGCCATTCGTCCAGCGTGCCGGTGCTGCGCAGATGCAGCCGGGCCTCATCGCCGTGCAGCCACAGCCGGCCTTCCACGGTCCAGTTGCCCACCTGGGCCTGCAGCGCCCAGGCCTGCGCCGTGGCGGCGGGGGCCGAGGGCCGCGCCTCCAGCCGCAGCGGGCGGCGCCAGTGGTAGGCCGCCGCATGGATCTGGTCCAGGTAGAAGCCGGCGCTGCGCAGCCGCCCGCCCAGGCCGGCCGGCGTGAAGCGCAGGGCCTCGTCGCCGCGCCAGCATTGCAGCAGCGTGCCGGGCGGCAGCGGGCCGGCCTGGCCCATCTCGTCCCAGGCCACCAGGCGGCGGCCGTGGCGGCGCAGCACGGCGCCCGCGCGGGCGAGGTAGCGCGCCTGCAGGTCCGCCACGCGGGCACCCCGCTGCGCGGCCAGCGCGCTCCAGGCGGCCGGAGCCAGCTCGTCGCCGCCCAGGTGCAAGAAGTCGTCGGGGAAGACCTCGGCCCATTCGCCCAGCAGGCCGTCCAGCCAGGCGTACAAGGCATCGGCCTCGGGATCGACGGCGGCGCCGAACACGCCGTAGCCGTGCTGCGGCGCGGCCGGCGCGGGCGCGCAGACCAGGTCCGGCCGCGCCAGGCCCAGCGCCCAGCAGTGGCCCGGCAGGTCCAGCTCCGGCAGCACGCGGATGCCGCGCTGCGCGGCCTCGTCCACCAGCCGGCGCGCCTGCGCCAGCGTGTAAAAGAAGCCGCCGCTGCCGCGCTCGTGCAGCCGCGGCTCGACGCGCGACTCCAGCCGCCAGGCCTGGTCGTCGGTCAGATGCCAGTGCAGCACGTTGAGCCGCGCGGCGGCCATGCCGTCCAGCAGGCGCAGCAGCGCGTCAAAGGGGATCTCGCGCCGCGCCACGTCCACCAGCAGGCCGCGCCAGGGATGGCGGGGCGCATCGTCGATCTGCAGCGCCGGCAGCGCGGCCAGCCCGGCCTCACGCGCCGCCTGCCACAGCTGCGACAGCGCATGCAGCGCATGGCCCACGCCGGCCGGCGTGGCCGCCTGCACGCGCACGACATCGGCGGCCAGCCGCAGGCGGAACGATTCGTCGTCGCCCAGCCGCGGCAGCCGCGGCGGCAGCTCGGGCAGCAGCAGCCGCGCACCGGCCTCGCTGGCCGGCAGCAGCGCCCGCCAGCGCGCGGGCACGCCACGCAGGCCGGCCGCGGCGGGGCCGTCGCCCGGCAGCGGCGTCAGCATGCGGGGCCGGGGCAGCAAGGCGGTGGCGAGAGACATGCGGGCATCTTGGCCCCGCATGCCTTGGAGCCATCTCAAGCCTGTCTCAAGGTTCTCTCAAGGCCGCGCGTCGCGCTCGATGCGCCCGTCCACCAGTTCGACGATGCGGTCGCAGCGCTCGGCCAGCCGCGGGTCGTGGGTGACGATGAGGAAGGAGGTGCCCAGCTCGGCATACATGCGCCGCATCAGATCGAACACCTCGTCGGAGCTGGCGCGGTCGAGGTTGCCGGTGGGCTCGTCGGCCAGCACCAGCGGCGGCCTCATGACCAGCGCCCGCGCGATGGCCACGCGCTGCTGCATGCCGCCGGACAGCTCGTTGGGCCGCTTGTCCATGGCCTGGGCCAGGCCCACGGCCGCCAGCACCTCGCGCGCCCGCTCGCGCTGCGCGCGGCTGACCTGGCCCTCGCGCATCAGCGCCGGCAGCGTGACGTTCTCCAGCGCCGTGAAGGCCGGCAGCAGGTGGTGGAACTGGAACACGAAGCCCAGCGCCGCGCGGCGCTTCAGCGTCAGCGCCACGTCGTCCAGCTGGCCCACTTCCTCGCCCTGCAGCCGGTAGCTGCCCTCGCTCAGCGGCTCCAGCAGGCCCAGGATGTTCAGCAGCGTGCTCTTGCCGGAGCCGGACGGACCGATCAGCGCGACGAACTCGCGCTCGTACACCGCCAGCGAGATGCCGTGCAGCACCTCGGCCTCGTTGGGGCGGCCGGCGTTGTAGCGCTTGCGCACGCCGGCCAGCTGGATCAGCGGGGTGGGTTCGCTCACAGCCGTATCGCCTGGGCCGGGTCCAGCGCCGCCGCGCGCCGTGCCGGCGCCACCGCGGCCAGCACGCCGCAGGCCGTGGCCATCAGCGCGATGCGCAGCGCCAGGCCGGGCTCCAGCGTGATGGAGAACAGGGGCAGCCCGTCGGAGCCGCGCACGAAGCTGGTGAAGGCCCAGATCAGCAGCACCGCCAGCAGCACGCCCATCACCGAGCCCACCGCCCCCACCACCGCGCCCTGCAGCAGGAAGATGCGCAACACCTGGCCCCGTGTGGCGCCCATGGCGCGCAGGATGCCCACCTCGCGGCGCTTCTGCACCACCGACACCACCAGCACGCTGGCGATGCCCAGCACCACGACGATCATCACCACGCCGCGGATCACCGTCGTGCTGACGGATTGGGCGTTCAGCGCCGACACCAGCTGCGCATTGAGCTGCTGCCAGCTCTCCACCTTGTACGGGTAGCGCCGCGCCAGCTCGGCCGCCAGCGGTGCGGCGGACCACACGTCGGCCAGCGTCAGCTCCAGCTGCGTGGCGCCGCCGGGCAGGCCCACCAGGCTCTGCGCGGCGCGCAGCGGCAGGTAGACCGTGCGGCGGTTCAGCTCGCGCACGCCCAGGTCCACCAGCGCGGTGATGCGGGCGGTGTCGCTCACATTGCCCTGTGGGCCGGCCACCACGACGGTGACGCGGTCGCCCACGCGCACGCCCAGGTCGGCGGCCAGCTCGCGGCCCAGCATGGCCTCGCCCGGCCCCAGCCGCGCCTGGCCGGCCACCACCTTGCGGCGCAGGCCCACGATGCGGTCGTAGCGGTCCAGCTCCACGCCCATCAGCGCGATCGCGCGCGAGGCCTCGCCGCGCAGCGCCAGCCCGGCGCCCGAGACCATGGGCGACACCGCGGCCACGCCCGGCAGGCCCTCCAGCACCGGCAGCAGCGCCTGCCAGTTGACGATGGAGCGCAGCCGCTGCGCGCGCGGCTGCAGCTGGGCCAGCGCCACGCCGCCCGAGGCCGGCGGCGCGGGCGGCAGCACCTCGTCGTAGGGCGCGGACAGCGCCACATGCGCCTGCGCGCCCAGCGTCTTCTCCAGCGTGTTGCGCTGCAGGCCGGTGATCAGCGCCGAGATGTAGGCCACCACGGCCACGCCGGCCGCCACGCCGACGACGATGAGCAGGGTCTGCATGCGGCCCTCGCGCAGAAAGCGCAGCGCGACACGCCACTCGAAACCGTAGCGCCGCAGCATCGTTCAGCGCCCGACGGCCTGGCTCATCGCACCGCCGGCGTTGTCCTGCGAGGCGCCGCCGCGTGCGCGCGCGCCCGCCGTCGTGTCGGCCCGGGCGCGGCTGCCCGGCTCGGCGGTCGGGTCCAGCAGCACCACGTCGCCGGCCGCCAGGCCTTGCGTCACCTCCACCGCGTCCAGCGTCACCAGACCCAGGCGCACGCTGCGGGCCTGCACGCGGCCGTCCTGCAGCACGCGCACGCGGTCGCCGTCCAGCGCGGCCACCGGCAGCACCAGCGCGCGCTCGCGCCGGCCGGTGCCGACCTCGACCGACAGCGTCATGTCCTCGCGCAGGAAGGCGGGCACCACGCCCTGCGGCTGCAGCTTGATCTCCACCGAGCCGCGCTGGGCGTCGACCAGCGGCGACACCTGCCGCACCGTGGCCGCGAACGGCGACTGCGCAAACGCGTCGGCGCGCACGCGCGCGGCCTGGCCCGGCTGCAGCTGCTCCAGGTAGCGCTCGTCCACCTGGCCCACCAGCTCCAGCGGGCTGTCCAGCGCCAGCGTCAGCAGCGCGCGGCCGGGCTGCACGATCTGGCCGGGCTCCACGTCGCGCAGCAGCACGCGAGCAGCAGACGGCGCCACGATGCGCGCCTGCGCCAGCCGGGCCCGCGCGGCGGCAGCCGTGGCCTGGGCCTGCGCCAGTTGGGCCTGGGCCTGGGCGATGTCGCTGCCGCCGTCGGCATTGGCGCCGGCCTGGGCCACGGCGTTGTCGCGCTGCGCCTGGGCCACGGCCAGCGCGCGCTGGGCCTCGTCCAGCCGCGCGGCGCTCAGGAAGCCGCGCGCCACCAGGTCCTGCGTGCGCTGCAGGTCGGCCGCGGCGGCGCGCAGCACCGACTCGGCCTGCGCCACGCCGGCCTGCACCGCGCTGCGGCCGGTGCTGCGCAGCCCGGCCAGGCGCGCGGCGGCCTGGCGCTCGCTGGCCTCGGCCTGGGCCAGCGTGGCGCGCAGTTCGTCGCTCTCCAGCGTCAGCAGCACGTCGCCCGCCGCCACCACGTCGCCCTCGCGCACCGCCACGGCGGCCACACGGCCGGTCACCGTGGCGCCCACATCCACCCGCGAGCGGCTGGCCACGCGGGCCGAGAACACCAGCGTGCGCTCCAAGGGCGCGGCCTGCACGACGACGGCCGGCAGCAGCGGCGGCCGCAGCGCGCGCCACGCGATGGCGGCGATCACCACGGCGGCAGCAGCAACGACTAGCAGGAGCAGGGAGCGGCGGTTCATTGCAGGCATTGTTCCATCGGGGTGCGCACCGGCCGCTGCGGCAGATCAATCCCCCGGCGGCGCGCCCGACTTCACCGTCGCTTCACCGTCGGCCCGCACTGCCCTCACCCCAGCGCCGGACACTGGCACCCCCACCCAGGAGCCCCCGATGAACTCGACCCATGCCCCCAACATTCCCTGGCGCATCGTCCTCTGGGGCACGGCGCTGGTGCTGCTCGCCCTGCCCTGGGTGGCCATGCAGTTCACGACCGAGGTGCGCTGGGACCTGGGCGACTTCATCGTGTTCAGCGCCATGCTGGCCGCGGCCGGCGGCACGCTGGAGGGCATGGTGCGGCTGACGACCAGCCGCAGCGCGCGCGCCTGGGCCGCGGCCCTCGTGGGGGTGGCCTTTGTGCTGATCTGGGCCGAGCTGGCGGTCGGCCTGCTGCACTGAGCGGTCGAGGCTCAGCGCGCCACGCCACCCGCCCCGGCCGGCGCCTTGCCGACCAGTTGGTCCAGCAGCGCGACGCCGGCCTCCAGGTCCAGGTCGCGCCCGGTCTGCAGCGCCGTGCGGGTCAGGGCCACCGGAACGTCAGGCACCACGCCCTGCCCTTCCACGCGCCGGCCCCCCGTGGGCTGGAAGTCGATCTCGCTGTATGACAGGCCGCCGCCGCCGGGCACGTTGACGAAGCCCAGCATGCCCAGCAGGCAGCCGCAGGTGGTGCGGCCCACCACCTTGGCGCGCCCCATGCCCTGCAACGACGCGGCCACCATCTCGCTGGCACTGGCGCTGGCCTCATCGACCAGCACCACCACCGGCCCCGTGTAGGGCTTGCCATTGCCTTGCAGCCGGTACTCCAGGTCGGTCAGGGTGAGCAGGCCGAACATCGCCGTCACCGGCCTGCCCGTGCGCGTGATGAGCTGGCCCGCCACGAGCTTCTTCGCGAACAGCGGGCTCATCAGCTCCAGGGCCAACTGCACCGAGCCGCCCCGGTTGCCACGCAGGTCGATCAGCAGGCCAGGCGCTTCGCGCAGGTGGGCCACCGCCACGGACATGGCGTAGTCCTTCCCCAGCTCCGCGTCAAAGGCCGACAGCCGCAGATACCCATGGCCCGAGGGCAGCAGGCGGTGCTCCAGCACCGGGTTGACGGCATTCAGGGTGCGCGTGAGCGACAACACGCGCGGCTGGGCATCGCCGCCGACCGCCAGCTCCACCCGCGGCTCGGGCGCGTCGGGGCTGCCCGCATTGAGGATGGCCGCGACCGTCAACTGCCGCGCCCGCTCGCTGGAGTTCTTGCGCACGCCCGCCAGCGTGGTGCGCCACCAGTCCTGGGCCGGGCGGCCATCGATGCGCGTGATCTCGTCACCCGCCCGCAGGCCGTGGCGCTGCGCCTCCGATCCGGGCGCAACGCTGCTCACGATGAGCTGGCCGTCGATGTCGCGCACCCCCAGGCCCAGCGTCAGCACCTGCTTGTTCTTCACCCGCGCATAACGCTGCGGTGACAGCACCAGCGTGTGCGCATCGCCCAGCTCGGCGGTCATGCGGTCCAGCGCATGCCAGAACTGTTCATCGGTGCCGGCGGCCAGCGCCAGCGGACGGAACTGCGCGGCAGCGGCGTTCCAGTCAACGCCGCGCAGCGTCGGGTCCACATAGTGGTCTCGCACACGCCGCCAGACGAAATCGAAGGCCTCGGCCCGCGTCTGCGCGGTGAGCGGCCGGCCCGCCTCTGGCGACACGGCCAGGCCCCGGCCGATGACGTCATGGGGATCGACGACGGCACAGGCCGCCAGTTGGAACAGCAGCCAAGCGAGCAGGAGCTTCTTCATGCAGGGCGTCAGGTGGTGAGGCCTGCGCATGCTAGTGGCCCGCGCATGCGCCCCCGGGCCACCGGGGACTGGCTTGCTTCTTGCTCGATCGCCTGGGAAGCCGGCGCACTGCCGCCGGCATGCATCAACCCGGCGCACCGACGCGCCAACTTGACCCACCCTGCCCCGCAGGGCGGCGAGGGGTGGACCCATGCCAGTCACCATAGCCGCAGCCCCCGAACCCGTGGCCGTGGACCCGGCGCGCACGGCGCTCGTGCTCATCGACATGCAGCGCGACTTCATCGAGCCCGGGGGCTTTGGTGCCAGCCTGGGCAACGACGTGTCGCTGCTGCGCGCCGCCATCGCGCCCTGCCAGGCGCTGCTGGCCGGCGCCCGCGAAGCGGGGCTGCTCGTCATCCATACGCGCGAGGGCCACCGGCCCGACCTCAGCGACGCGCCGCCGGCCAAGCTGGCCCGCGGCCAACCACGGCTGCGCATCGGCGACGCCGGCCCCATGGGGCGCATCCTGGTCCGCGGCGAGCCCGGCCATGCGCTCATCGCCGAGCTGCAGCCGCTTCCCGGCGAGCCCGTCATCGACAAGCCCGGCAAGGGCGCGTTCTACGCCACCGACCTGGGCGCCATCCTGCAGCACCGCGGCATCGACGCGCTGATCGTCTGCGGCGTGACCACCGAGGTCTGCGTGCACACCACCGTGCGCGAGGCCAACGACCGCGGCTACTGCTGCATCGTGCCGGGCGATTGCTGCGCCTCCTACTTTCCCGAGTTCCACGCCGTCGCGCTGCGCATGATCCAGGCGCAGGGCGGCATCTTCGGCTGGGTCAGCGATTCCGGCCGCGTGCTCGCGGCCCTCAACGCAAGGAGCGCCACATGACCACGACGACGACCCCGCCCAGGCTCTGGGTGCCCGGCGACTGGAACGCCCTGTTCGGCTTCGGCACCAACATCCTCGTCAACCTGCTGACGCTGACGGCACTGCTGCGCTTCGTGCTGAAGATGCCCGACGACATCGTGTTCGGCCGCATCCTGCCGGCGGCCGGGCTGATGATGTTTCTGTCCACGGCCTACTACGCCTGGCTGGCCTGGAAGCTCGCCAAGGCCACCGGCCGCAGCGACGTCTGCGCGCTGCCCTCGGGCATCAGCGTGCCGCACATGTTCGTCGTCGTGTTCGTCATCATGCTGCCCATCTCGCTGAAGACCGGCGACCCGGTCAAGGGCTGGGAGGCCGGCCTGACCTGGGTGTTCGTGCAGAGCTTCGTGCTGATGATCGGCGGCTTCATCGCGCCCGTGATCCGCCGCATCACGCCGCGCGCCGCGCTGCTGGGCACGCTGGCCGGCGTGTCCATCGCCTTCATCGCGCTGCGCCCGGCGCTGGAGATGTTCATGACGCCGGCGCTGGGCCTGGTGTGCTTCGCGGTCATCCTGGTCAGCTGGTTCGGCGGCGTGCGCTGGTTCCGCGGCCTGCCGGCCGGGCTGGTCGCCATCGCGCTGGGCTGCGCCATCGCCTGGGGCTCCACCGCCCTGGGCACGCCCATAGGCGGCATGAGCCTGGCGGCCTTGGGCGACTCGTTCGCCAACTTCGGCTTCTCCGTGCCGCTGCCGGCCGTGGGCCATGTGTTCTCGGGCTTCGAGTTCCTGGCCATCATCCTCGTCACGGCCATCCCCTTCGGCATCTACGACCTCGTCGAGGCCATGGACAACGTCGAGAGCGCCGCCGCCAGCGGCGACCACTTCCCCACCACCCGCGTGCTGACGGCCGACGGCGCGGTCAGCCTGGTCGGCTGCCTGATGGGCAACCCCTTCATCAACGCTGTCTACATCGGCCACCCGGGCTGGAAGGCCATGGGCGGGCGCATCGGCTACTCGCTGGCCACCGGCATCGCGGTGCTGCTGATGTGCTGGCTGGGCATCATCGCGGTGCTGACCGCGCTGATTCCGGTCGTCGCCATCGCACCCATCCTGCTCTACATCGGCATGCTGATCGGCGCGCAGGCCTTCCAGGAGACGCCGCGCAGCCACGCGCCGGCCGTCATCCTGGCCTTCATGCCGCACCTGGCGGCCTGGGGCAAGCTGCAGATCGACAACGCGCTGGGCGCCGCCGGCACCAGCGCCGCCGCCATCGGGCTGGACAAGCTGGGCCAGGCCGGCGTGCTGTACCACGGGCTGGAGGTGCTGGGCGGCGGCGCCATCCTGGGCGGCCTGGTGCTGGGCGCCATCGCTGCCTTCATCATCGACCGCGAGCTCACCAAGGCCGCCGCCTTCGCGGCCGCCGGCGCGCTGCTGACCTTCTTCGGCTTCATGCACGGCGAGCAGATCGGCCTGGGCAGGAGCCTGCCGCTGGCGTTGAGCTACCTGGGCTTTGCGGCGGTGCTGCTGGGCTGCGCGCGCTTCACGGCGCAGGCGGCGCCGGCGGCTGTGCATGCGGAGCCGGACGAGGCGCAGCCGGCGGCGGCTTGAGGGGTGCTGAGGGCTAGCGTCGAAGCTCAGCGGGCGGCGAAGCCGTCCGCTGGAGCGAAGGGTTGGGCATCAGCCTACTTTTGCTGCGCACTGCTGGCGACCTTTTCGAGTTCAAGGCGGGCGCCTTTGAGATTGACCTCCATTTCGGAGGCGATCGATGTGAACTGCTCCTGAATGAGTGCTGCAATCTGCGAACGCCTAGCCACGGACGCCTGGCCGGCCGGGGACTCATAGAAGCGGGTGATCTCCAACATCTCGGATTCGTTGAAGACCTTCCCGAAGATCGCGGCGTACCGT
This sequence comes from uncultured Comamonadaceae bacterium, assembly GCA_965650725.1. Lineage (GTDB taxonomy): Bacteria > Pseudomonadota > Gammaproteobacteria > Burkholderiales > Burkholderiaceae_C > Pelomonas. The sequence continues at coordinate 12,377 of CBFGPX010000064.1, forward strand.
GGCCGAAGGCTCTCCGAAGACAGGCTGCGCTGCAGTTCGGCAGCAAGCGCCGTCTCGTACTTGTCGATGGCCGCGCGCAGCGGCGGGGTGATGCCGGGTTTCGCTCGCCACCTAGCAATCTCTGCTTTCACCTCGCGATCCAAGCGAAATCCCCAGGCCTCGCGAACCGGCTCAAGCTGATACGCATTCAGGAAGCGCTCAAGCGTTTGAGGCGTCGGTTGCTGAGCGAGCGCCGGCTGGATAAGCACTGCCAATAGCAGTGCTGAGAGAGTTTTTGTCATGCTCGGATTAGATGAATTGATGGATGCTCAACGTTGGAGGCAAGGGGCCGGCTGGAGGCGGTACGCCGGAAGACGGCCCCGCTTGACCGCAGTGTTAGATTTCATAGCGCATGAACCCGGCATATCTTTGAAAGATTGCCCAACTTTAACAAGTGTTGTGGATGCGCCGATGCACGAGCCTTTCTTCCGGAACCTATCGGGACGAGATTGACACTCACATTTCCCACACCAAAGGCATCTCCTATCGGCACAGCGAACCGATACTCCTTTTGCCACGAAAAGGATTCTGGTTTTCTCATTGCGATGCGCTCAGGCAACGCCCAATCAACAATAGGTGGTTCTTCCCATTTGTAGTAACGGACACCACCATGAACAAGTTGGTCAGAACGGAAGCGCCGACGCAGTGACAAAGAAGCTCTGAGGCGGGCCAGAAACTTTGACGGATCAAGAATCTCAACCGCCACCTCTGCCTTGAACCGTTGAGCGATTTCGGGACAAAGCTCAGTACTCATGCAATAAACAAAAATGTCGTCTTCTTTTGCGGTTGATTCCAGGCGATACAGCACGGTCCCCGATTCACCTGTCGTGGGATTGTTTACTTGAAGCCCGCCCGGCGTTTGATGGACAAGTGTGCCTTCGTGTTCATCGGCCCTAATTCCCGCATCTTCGTAGTCTCGAAAATACGATAAAGACCGGAATAAAACCGCCCCCTTCTGCACAAAGTCAGCCGCGTAGGTTTTTGGGAGATAGCGAAAGAGGGAGGACATGAAACGTGTTGCAGGTGGATCGTTAACCATTTCTGCCTAACATTTCAGCATGCGAACGTACCGCCCCGCCACCAGCGCCGAACGCGACGCACGCGCGGAGCGGCGGTTGGCGGGTGCCGATGAAGCTGGGCATGCCCGGCTTCAAGCGGTTCGAGACGATCACCGGCAGCCGTTTGACTGGACCTTCGCTTGCGGCGGCGTTTCGTGGCACTTGCACTTCGAGCCCAGTTCGAGAGATGTCAGGCAGTGGCGCGTCTTCAGGGATGGGCAGCCGTGGATGTGTGCAGGGCTCGAACGAGTCTGGCGAGCCATGCAAAAGGAGATGGCTCCCGCGCTCGGCCGGCGACACTGGCGCTGACCCTGCGGGCGCGATGATGCGCCGCGCGCCGCCTTCCGGCGGCGCCGTCAGCAACCGCCCTCACCCCACCGGCCGGTACGCCACCACATCGATCTCCACCTTGGCCGGGATCATCAGCCGCGACTCGACCGTGGACCGTGCCGGCTTGCCGCCGGGGAAGTAGCCCATGTAGACGCGGTTGAACGCGCCGAAGTCGCGCGCGTCCTCCAGCCACACGTTGGCCTTGCAGACGTCGGCCAGCGTCGCGCCGGCCAACGCAAGGGCGGCCTCGATGTTGGCGAACACCTGGCGCGTCTGCGCCTCGATGCCGCCGTCGACGATGTGGCCTTGCGCATCCACCGGCACCTGGCCGGACACGTAGACGAAGTCGCCCGCGCGCACGGCGGGGGACAGCGGGCGGGGCTGGCGGTCGCTGGCCGTGGGCTCGGCGCCGAGGAAGGTCAGTGCAGTCATGGCGCGGCAGTCTGGTGCTCCGTTCGTCCTCACGCAAGAGCAGGCTTTAGATGACCTTCAGACAGCGGCGCGATGATGGCGCCATGAACGACGCCGACACGCTGGGCCCCTGGCTGAAGGGCTTTCCGCCGCTGCACGCGCCCGTGGCGCTGGCCGACGTGGGCCGGCAGGGCTGGTGCCTGAGCGACCTGCCCACGCCGCTGGCCGTCGTGCGCCAGGCGGCGCTCGCGCACAACATCCGCTGGATGCAGGAGTTCGCGACGACGCGCGGCGTGCAGATGGCGCCGCATGGCAAGACGACCATGAGCCCGCAGCTGTTCCGCCGCCAGCTCGATGCCGGCGCCTGGGGCCTGACCTTTGCGAACGTGCACCAGCTGCGCCTGAGCCTGGCCGCCGGTGCGCGGCGGGCGCTGATCGCCAACCAGCTGGTTGCACACGCCGACCTGGCGCTGCTGCTGGACCTGCGGCGCCGTCACGCGGGGCTGGAGCTCGCGTTCTTCGTGGACTCGCAGGCGCAGCTGGACCTGATCGCCGCGCACTGGCAGACGCTGGGCGCTGGCGAGGCGAAGCTGGACGTGCTGATCGAGCTGGGCACCACGCGCTGCGGCGTGCGCGACGACGGCACCGCGCTGGCCCTGGCGCGTGCGCTGCAGACCCACCCGGCGCTGCGGCTGCGCGGCATCGGCTTTTACGAGGGGCTGCAGGTCGTCGGCGAGAGCGCACCCGACCTTGCGCTGATGCAGCAATGGCAGGCCCGCGTCGAGGCGCTGCTGGCCGCCATCGAGGCCGAGGGGCTGATCGCCGTGCAGCCGCTGTGGCTCAGCGGCGGCGGCTCGGCGCTGTTCGACCTGGTCGCGCCGGTGCTGCAAAGCAAGCCGGGACGGTTGGGCCTGCTGCGCTCGGGCTGCTATGTCTGCCACGACCATGCGCACTACGGCCGCTACATGCAGGCCATGGACCAGCGCCTGGGCACGCCGCTGGGCGCACCCAGCCTGCGGCCGGCGCTGGAGGTGTGGACGCAGGTGCTGTCCGCGCCCGAGCCGGGCCTGGCGCTGCTGAACGCCGGCCGGCGTGACCTGTCCTTCGACCAGGGCTGGCCCGTGCCCGTGTGGCAGGGCCGCGGCGGCGTGGCCGCGCCGCGCGGCTGGCGCATCACCGGCCTGAACGACCAGCATGCTTACCTGCGCTGGGACCCGGCCGAGTGCGACGGTCCGGCCGTGGGCGAGCGCGTGGCGCTGGGGCCGTCCCACCCCTGCACCACCTTCGACAAATGGGCGTGGATGGCCGTGCTGGACGAGGACGACCGCGTGGTGGACGCCATCACGACGCAGTTCTGCTGATGGTCCTGCTGCACAACGCGCGGATCGTCGATGGCAGCGGCGCGCCGGGCTGGCGCGGCGACCTGCTGATCGAAGGCGAGCGCATCGCCGCGCTCGGCCCGGCGCTGGCCGTCGATGCGTCGGTGCCGCGCCGCGACTGCAGCGGCCTCGTGCTCGCGCCCGGCTTCATCGACGCGCACAGCCACGACGACGCGGCGCTGCTGACCGCGCCGGACATGGCGCCCAAGCTCACGCAGGGCGTGACGACGGTCGTCACCGGCAACTGCGGCATCTCGCTGGCGCCGCTGCTGACGCCCGACCCGCCGCCGCCGCTGAACCTGCTGGCGCGCGAGCAGTTCCGCCATGCGTCGTTCGCCGCCTGGCGCGATGCCGTCAACGCCGCACGCCCGGCCGTCAACGCCGTGGGCCTGGTGGGCCACACGGCGCTGCGGCTGCGCTGCATGGCCGACCTCGCCCGCCCCGCCAACGCCGCCGAGCGCGACGCGATGTGTGCGCTGCTGGACGAGGCCATGAGCCAGGGCGCGGCGGGCCTGTCCTCCGGCACCTTCTACGCACCGGCCGCGGCGGCCGACGCGGCCGAGCTGCTGGCGCTGGCGCGCGTGGCCGCGCGGCATGGCGGCGTCTACGCGGTTCACCTGCGCGACGAGATGGCCGGCGTGCTGGCCGCCATTCAAGAGGCCGCCGACTGCGCGCACGCCGCCGGCCTGCCGCTGGTGATCTCGCACCACAAATGCGCCGGCCGCGCGCAATGGGGCCGCAGTCTGCAGACGCTGGCGCTGATCGAGCGCCTGTCGCAACGCCAGGCGCTGGGGTTGGACGTCTACCCTTACCTCGCCGGCTCCACCGTGCTGCGCGAGGACCTGGCCGACGGCCTGACGCCCATCCGCCTGACCTGGAGCGCGGCCCACCCCGAGCTGGCCGGCCGCTGGCTGGCCGACATTGCGCGCGACTGGGCGTGCAGCGAACCCGAGGCCGTGGCGCGGCTGCAGCCCGGTGGCGCCTGCTACTTCCAGATGTGCGAGGACGATGTGGACCGCATCCTGACCCACCCGCTGGCCATGATCGGCTCCGACGGCCTGCCGCACGACCGCTTCCCCCACCCGCGGCTGTGGGGCGCCTTTCCGCGCGTGTGGGCCCGCTACGGCCGCGAGCGCGGGCTGCTGACGCTGGAGCAGGCCGTGCACAAGATGACGGGACTGACGGCGCAGCGCTTCGGCTTGCGTGACCGCGGCGTGCTGCGCGCGGGCGCGGCGGCGGACCTGGTGCTGTTCGACCCGGACCGGCTGGCCGACCGGGCGGACTACGGCGAGCCCTGCGTACCGGCCGATGGGCTGGGGGCAGTGTGGGTCAACGGCGAACTGGCACTGGAGGCGGGCACGCTGGTTGCGCGCGCCGGGCGTGTGCTCGGCCGTCACCCTTGATCGAGAGCCAACCAAGCAGGTGCCATTCGGCATCGGCTGGAGGTCCGCGCTGCAGCGGGTCCGGTCCTTCGGTTTGACGAACTAAGCGCCGTAAAGCGGCCGTTCAACCTTCGCCGTGAGGGGCCGCCATAGCGGCGAAGCCGCGAAGGGAACCCACAAGCGCAGCTTGTGGGCGGTCCCTCTCGACGGAATGGTTCGCCATTTGCGCCTCTCGAGGTATTGGTCAAGCGCCTTGCTGGGCATCCATTCAGCATCCTCAAGCCACCGACCGCGGAAAGCTCACCAGCACCGTCAGCCCGCGCCCACCCGGGCCGTCCAGCAACTGCACGCTCGCCCCGTGCTGCGCGGCGGCGCGCTCGACGATGGTCAGGCCCAGGCCGCTGCCGTGGCAGCCGGCGCTGCCTTCCAGCCGCACGAAGCGCTCGAACACGCGTTCGCGCAGCTCGGCCGGGATGCCCGGGCCCTGGTCGCTGACGGTCAGCACCACCGCGCCAGCCGCCTCGGCCAGCGTCACCGTCACCTGACCACCCACCGGCGAGTACTTGATCGCGTTGTCGACCAGGTTGTCCACCAGGCTGCACAGGGACTCTCGGTTCAGCCACATCGGCAGTTCGTCGGGCGCCTCCAGCGCCAGCTCGATGCGACGCTGCACGGCCAGCCCGCTGGCCAGCGCGATGCGCTCGCGCACCAGGTCCACCAGGTCGTGGCGCACCTTGCTGAGGTCCAGCGTGTCGGCGCCCGAGCGCGCCAGCGCCAGCAGCTGGTGCACCGTGTGCGTGGCGCGCTGCACGCCCAGGCGCAGGCGCTCGCGGGCCTCGTCGCGGCCGCGCGGGTCGGCCTGGTCCAGCCCTTCGACGTTCAGCTGGATAACGGCCAGCGGCGTCTTCAGCTCGTGGGCCGCGTCGGCCAGGAACTCGTGCTCGCGGTCCAGCCGCTGCTGCAGCCGCGCCATCAGCGAGTTGACCGCGTTGACCAGCGGCGCCAGCTCCACGTAGCGCGTGGCGGGCAGCGGCGTCAGGTCTTGCGCTGAGCGGTCGGAAATCTGCGCGCCGATGCGCTTGAGCGGCGCGAAGCCGAGCCGGAACAGCAGCCACAGCGGCAGCGCCAGCAGCGGCAGGCCGTACAGCAGCGGGCGCGCGTAGTAGGACAGGCCGGCGAGGCTGAAGTGCCAGTCGCCGGGGCGCTCCTGCCAGCGCCGCACGGCCAGCTCGCGCGCGTCGTCGCGCACCTCGGCGTACAGCCAGCGCTCATCCTGGCCGGGGGCGCTCTCCTGCGGCAGCACGCGGTCGCGGCCGCTCAGGTCGGGCTGCAGGTCGGCC
>CBFGPX010000065.1:0-18174 GCA_965650725.1 uncultured Comamonadaceae bacterium
CCACCACAGCGGCCCCATCGCGCCCATCAGCCACAGGATCAGCGCGACGATGGGCAGGCCCAGCACGACGCCCACGGCCAGCCCCTTCAGCATGTCGCTGAAGTACATGCCCAGCGTCATGCGGTTGAAGCCGAAGGCCTGCTCGATCCTGAACGTGGACCAGAGCTCCCACGGCAGGTCCAGCAGGCCGCCGATCAGCACGAAGGCGGCCACCAGCCCCAACTGGTAGCCCATGGGCTGCCAGCCCGCGGGGAGCGCCTGGCTGGCTTGCAGCACCCAGCCGTTCAGCGCGTCCAGGCCGCCCAGCAAGGTCCAGCCCAGCAGCACCACCGCGTTGAAGGCCAGCGCCAGCAGGCCGAAGCGGGCACGGGCGATGGTGTAGTCGGCGGCCTTCTGGTGGGCCGACAGCGTCACGCTGCCGGCAAATGCCGCCGGCACCTGGCCGCGGTGGGAGGCGACGTGACGGATCTGGCGCGAGGACAGCCAGAACTTGAGCAGCGTCGAAACGGCGAGTGCGGCGGCAAACGCCAGGGATAGGGGCAGGGGCGACATGGCGAAATTTTAGGCTGCGAGAATTCCCGGACTTCTGAGAGAACCCACCATGTCCGACACCCTGAGCCTGAGCGAAAACAACCTGATCTGGATCGACCTCGAGATGACCGGTCTGTATCCCGACAAGGACCGCATCATCGAGATCGCCGTCGTCGTGACGGACGCCAACCTCGACAAGCGCGTGGAGGGCCCGGTCTTCGCCGTGCACCAGAGCGACGAGACGCTGGACAAGATGGACGCGTGGAACAAGGGCACGCACGGCAAGAGCGGCCTCATCGACCGCGTGAAGGCTTCCACCGTCTCCGAGGCCGAGGCCGCGGCGCAGACCATCGCCTTCCTGAAGCAGTACGTGCCCAAGGGCAAGAGCCCGATGTGCGGCAACAGCATCTGCCAGGACCGCCGCTTCCTGGCCAACTACATGCCCGAGCTGGAAGACTTCTTCCACTACCGCAACCTGGACGTGTCCACGCTGAAGGAACTGGCCAAGCGCTGGAAGCCGTCGGCCCTGGAGGGCTTCAAGAAGGCCCAGGCCCACACGGCGCTGGCCGACATCAACGAGTCCATCGAGGAACTGGCGCACTACCGGACGACATTCCTGGCGCTCTGAGTTGATCCACGCGGCGTTCGACTTTCCCCGCCATCCGCTCGCGCGAGAGGACGGGGAGCGGCTGCGCGGCTGCTGGACGACGTTGCCGGCGCGCTGGCTGCGCGCCACGCGGCTCGATGAGGTCCGCGCCGTCATTGCCCAGGCCGAAGCGGCCGCACGCGCCGGCGCCTGGGTGCTGGGCGGCCTGCGCTACGAGGCCGCCGCGGCCTTCGACGCGGTGCTGGCCACGCACGAGGCGACCGCGCCGCTCGCCGAGTTCGCCGTCTACGACACGCCGCCCGAGGACTGGCCGGCGGGCGAGGGCGCCTCGACCGGTTTTCTGGGCTGGGCGGACAGCGAACCCGACGCGACGGCTGCCATCGAGCGCATCCGCACCTACATCCGCGACGGCGACTGCTACCAGGTCAACCTGACCACGCGGCTGCGCGCCGCCGCCGGCGCGCTCGATCCTGCGGCACTGTTCCTGGCGCTGCACGCCAGCCAGCCCGGCGGCTTCAGCCTGTTCCTGCGCGAGGCCGGCGCGGCCAGCGTGTCGCCCGAGCTGTTCTTCGACTGGCGGCCCGTGCCCGGCGCCAAGGCCAGCTGGCTGCTGGCCGCGCAACCCATGAAGGGCACGGCGCCGCGTGGCCGCGACCGCGTCGACGACGAGGCCGCGCAGCAGCACCTGCGCACCAGCGAGAAGGAGCGCGCCGAGAACCTGATGATCGTGGACCTGCTGCGCAACGACCTCAGCCGCGTCGCGCAGCTGGGCACGGTGCGCGTGCCGCGGCTGTTCGAGCTGCATGCGCTGCCGACCGTCTGGCAGATGACGTCCACCGTCACGGCGGTCAGCCGTGCCGGGCTGTCGCTGGCCGACGCCTTTGCCGCGCTGTTCCCCTGCGGCTCGGTGACGGGTGCGCCCAAGGTGCGGGCCATGCAGATCATCCGCGAGCTGGAGCCCACGGCGCGTGGCTGGTACTGCGGCGCGCTGGGGCTGATCCAGCCCGGCGGCGTGGCGACCTTCAACGTGCCCATACGCACCGTCGAGTTCGACGGCGATGCGCTGACCTGCGGCATCGGCAGCGCCATCACACTGGACAGCGAGCCCGCCGCCGAGATCGCCGAATGGCGCGCCAAGTCGCGCTTCCTGGCGCGGGCCGAGGCGCCCGTCGAGGCGCTGGAGACCCTGCGGCTGGAGAACGGCGTCGCGCTGCGTGGCGACGCCCATCTCGCGCGCATGCAGCGCACCGCGCGCCACTTCGGCCTGCGCTTTTCGCTGACCGATGCGCGCGCGCACCTGCAGGCGGTGGCCGTGGCCCATCCGCAGGGCAGCTGGCGGCTGCGCCTCACCTGCGACGCCGAGGGCCGCCTGGCCCACACGCTGGCGCCGTTCGCGCCCACGTCCGAGCCCGTGCGCCTGGCGCTGGCCGATCGAGCCATGCCCACGCGGGGTCCGGGCGCCGAGTTCCTGGCGCACAAGACCACGCGGCGCGAGTTGTACGCCCTCGACAAGCCGGCCGACGCCTTCGACCTCATCTTGTGGAACGAGGCCGGCGAGCTGACCGAGTGCAGCTTCGGCAACCTCGCCGTGCAGCTGGCCGGTCAGTGGCTGACACCGCCGCTGGCCGCCGGCCTGCTGCCCGGCGTCCTGCGCGCCGAGCTGTTGGGGCAAGGCCGTGTCCGCGAGGCACGCCTGACGCGCGATGACCTCGCGCGCGCCGAGGGCCTGGCCTTTTTCAACAGCCTGCGCGGCTGGCTGCCGGCCACCTTGGGTCGGTAGTTCTGCGGAGGCGCGGTCGTGAGCGACTGCGTCCAATGCCGGCACAGACCACGGGAGACCCACGATGGCCGGCTACCTGATCCAGACCGATGGAAGGCCCCTTGCCGATGTGCAGCGGCGGCTGCGCAAGTACCTGCCGGGGCTGGATGTGCGCCTGTTTCCGGTCGGCCCGGATCGCGCGCTGCTGCGCGGCCATCTGCTGGAAGCGCTGCAGCGCGAGTACACGGCGCCGCCCGAGGTCTGGCTCAGCGTGCTGGGCATTCAGACGCCCCGGCGGCTGAACGACGACGAGATCCTTGCCCTGCTGCGCACCCGCGACGCCGAGGCGCTGCCAGTGCTGAAGCCGCCCCCGCCCGCACCGGTCGGCACGCTGGACTGGCATCTGGACATGGTGCGTGCGCCCGCGGCCTGGCAGCTGTTGGGCGGGCCCGACCATATCGCCTGGGGCGCGACGCGCGTTGGCCAGCTCGACACTGGCTACACACGCCATCCCGCCTTTGGCTTCGGCGCGACGACCTGGGTGGACGAGGCCCAGGGCCGCACCGACCTGCCGCCGCCGCCCAACGGGGGTGGCAGTGCCTTCCAGCCTCCCGAACCCGGCGGCGGCCTGGACCCGGTGACCGGCTTCAATGGTGGCCATGGCACGCGCATCGGCGCCACCATCAGCGGCCACGATCCGGTGGCCGACGGCCGGCCCTTCTACGGCGTCGCGCCCAGGGTGCCCCACCTGTCCATCCGCATGACCGATGCGGTCTGGATCAACCATGCGCAGCGCCAGTTCGCCGATGGGCTGGACGCTGCGGTGCGGCAGGGGGTGGGTGTCGTCAACGTGAGCCTGGGCGTGGTGCTGGGCCAGGTCCTGCCCGGGATGAAGAAGGCGCTGGACCGCGCCTACGAGGCCGGCGTCATCGTCGTCTGCGCGGCCGGCAACTACGTGGACCCGGTCGTCGCGCCGGCGCGCCTGTCACGCACGGTGGCGGTGGCGGGCGTCACGTCCAGGGAGCAGCCGTGGTCGGGCAGCAGTTTCGGGCCGGAAGTGGACTTCAGCGCGCCGGCCGCCGACCTGCGCCGCGCCGACCCGCGCTCGGCCACCAGCTTCCGCTACACCGGCGGCGGTGACGGTACGTCCTACGCCACCGCCATCACCACCGGCGCCGCGGCGCTGTGGCTCACGCACCGCCGCGCGGAGATCGCCGCGGCCTATGCCGGCCAGGCCTGGTGTGTGCCCGAGGCCTTCCGCCAGCTGGCACGGAGAACGGCGCGCGTGCCGGGGCCGCACTGGCAGCCCGACGGCGTCTTCGGCCGCGGCATCCTGGACATCGGCGCACTGCTGGCGGCGCGGCTGCCGGCCGTGACGGACTTGACGAAGGCGCCGCAGGCCTAGCAGGCGCTTGGTGAAAACCCTGAACGATGCTACAGTCGCGGCTTCGCCTGGGGCTGCCCCAGGTGTTCCACGTCTCCTCTGACCTCGTTCGATCATTCGAATCGGACTCCGAACACGGATCGGTCGGCGGCGATGAAGCCGTCGCTTTGACTGATTGTTCCCCCGCGCCGCACCCGGGCTGAAGTACTTGCCCGAGCCGCACGACGCGAGCTGATCTATCTCCCAGCGACTTATGTGATTCCGAAGGGCTTGCAATGCCCCTCGGCGCTGCGCGTTTGCATTCGCGCGGCGTGACTCCGAATGAAAGAACGAACGATGAGTTTCGAGACCCTGGGCCTGAGCCCCACCGTGCTGCAAGCCGTCAAGGATGCCGGCTACGAGAACGCCACCGACGTGCAGGCGCAAGCCATTCCGGCGGCACTTGCGAACAAGGACCTGATGGTCTCGTCGCGCACCGGCTCGGGCAAGACGGCCGCCTTCATCCTGCCCGCGCTGGAGAAGATCCTCGCCGCGCGCGGCGACAACACCAAGCGCCGCGAGAAGGGCGTCATCTACGGCCCGCGCGTGCTGGTGCTGGCCCCCACCCGCGAGCTGGCCATGCAGGTCAGCAAGGCCGCCCAGACCTACGGCCGCCACATCCCCGGCCTGAAGGTCGCCACCGTGCTGGGCGGCATGCCCTACCCGCTGCAGATCCGCCAGCTGACCGGCCCGCTGGATATCCTGATCGCCACGCCCGGCCGCCTGCTGGACCACCTGGCCAGCGGCAAGTGCGTGCTGTCCAACGTCGAGATGCTGGTGCTGGACGAGGCCGACCGCATGCTGGACATGGGCTTCATCGACGACATCAACGTCGTGACCAGCCACACGCCCGAGACCAAGCAGACCGTGATGTTCAGCGCCACGTTCGCTGGCCACGTGGGCCGCCTGGCGCAGCAGCTGCTGAAGGACCCGCAGCGCATCGAGGTCGCGTCGCACACCGACACGCACGAGAACATCGAGCAGCGCCTGCACTGGGCCGACAACCCCCACCACAAGGACCAGCTGCTGGAAGCCATCCTGGCCACGCCGGAGCTGGACCAGGCCGTCGTCTTCACCAGCACGCAGCGCGACGCCGACTGGCTGGCCGAGCGCCTGGCCGAGATCGGCCACGCCGTCGCCCCGCTGCACGGCGCCATGCCGCAAGGCAAGCGCAACCGCGTGCTGATGGGCCTGCGCCGCGGCGACCTGAAGGTGCTGGTGGCCACCGATGTCGCGGCCCGCGGCATCGACGTGCCGACCATCAGCCACGTCATCAACTACGGCCTGCCGATGAAGGCCGAGGACTACGTCCACCGTATCGGCAGAACCGGCCGTGCGGGTCGCAGTGGCCTGGCGATCACGCTGGGCCTGCGCGATGACGTGTCCATGATCCGCCGCATCCAGCAGTTCACGACGCAGACCATCCCGGTCTCGCACATCTCCGGCCTGGAGCCCAAGACCCAGGAGCCGCGCATCTTCCCGCCGCGTCCGGCCGGTTCGTTCGACGACCGCGGTCCGCGCGGCCACTTCGGTGGCGGCCGTCCCGGTTTCGGCAACAAGCCGTTCCGTCGTGAAGACGGCGGCCGCCCCTTCCATGGCGGCGGCAAGCCTTTCGGCCAGGACCGTGGCTTCGCGCCGCGCCAGGACGGCTTCCAGCCGCGTGGCGATGAGCGCGGCTTTGCCCCTCGCGAGGATCGCGGCTTCCAGCCCCGTGACGACCGTGGCTTCGCGCCGCGCGGCGAGGGTCGTGGCTTCCAGCCGCGCCAGGACAACCGCGGCTTCCAGCCGCGTGGCGACCGTCCGGCGTTCAACGCCGGCGGCAAGCCCTCGTTTGGCGGCGACCGTCCGTCCTTCGGTGGCGAGCGCCGCGGACCCGGCGGCCCGCGCAAGGGCGGCTTCGGCCGCTGACAGCCGATGGATCGCGTGCAACTGCACGCGATGACTCCAGCCGATCTCGACGCCGTACTGGCGCTGCAACAGCGCTGCTACGGCGTCGGCTTTTTGGAGCGTCGCGAAGCCTTCGCCGCCAAGCTGGCCGTGACGGACGGCCTGGGCTGCTGCTGGCTGGTGCGCCGGGACGACGACGGCGCGCCGCTGGCCTATGCAGTCAGTCTGCCTGTCTGCGAGGTCACCTTGCCGGCGCTGGATGCGCTGCACTGCGAGCGGCCCGCGTCACCCACGCTGCTGTACCTTCACGACCTGGCCGTCGCGCCCGAGGCCCGTTCGCTGGGCCTGGCTTCACGCCTGCTGGCCCGACTGACCGACAGCGCTCGCGCGCTGGGCCTGGCGCGCATGGGTCTGGTGGCCGTGCAGGGCTCGGTGCCTTACTGGCAGCGCCAGGGCTTTGCCGAGCCGGCGTCGCTGACGGCGCCACTGCGGGCCAAGCTGGCCAGCTTTGGCGCAGAGGCCCGCTTCATGACTCAGTCCTTCAGGTAAGGCTGCAGCCAGCGCATCTGCGGCTTGTCCTTGCCGTCGGCACCTGGCTCCAGCGACAGGAAGTAGTCGCCCCAGGTCGGGCCGCCCGCCCACCACAGCCAGCCGGTCCAGACGTCGGCATTGGCCTTCAGATGCTCCAGCGCGCCGCGCACGGCCTGTTCGCAGACCGCATTGGCGCCGCCGCCCAGTTCGCCCAGCAGCGCGCGGCGCTTGTGCTTGCGCAGCCAGTCCGTGAAGCGCTGCAGCCGCTCGACGCCGATGGTGGGGCTGACGCACTCGGTGTTCGTGCCCGAGCCGTCCTTGTCGAAGTACTGGTGGACCTCGAACACCATGTGGTCCAGCGGGTCGCGGACCTTGCCCATGACCTCGGCGTTGGGCGTGCCGTACCAGGTGCTCTCGAACCAGCTCCAAGCGCCGGTGTAGCCGTTGCCGGGCAGCGTGATGAGGTTCTTCGCGCCCGCTGCGCGGATGGCGTTGACCGCCTGTTGGGCGGCCTCACCCCAGGTCTCGGTCGGCATTTCGCGCGGTTCGTTGACGAGGCCGAACTGCACCTTGGGGTTGTCCTTGAACTGCAGCGCCAGGCGGCGCCAGAAGTCGGCGAAGGCGGCGAAGGGTACCTCGGGCTTGCCGACATGGTGGCCCCGGTAGGCGGCGTAGTTGTGCGGGTCCAGCAGCACGTGCAGACCGCGGGCGGTCGTGCCGTCAACGAACTCGCGCAGCCGGGCCAGCTCGGTGGCGTCCAGCTCGCCCATCAGCACGGGCTGCAGGCGCTCCCAGCGGAAGGCGATGCGCATCAGGTTCATGCCCTGGGCCTGGTAGTAGGCCGTGCTGGCGACGCTGGGGTAGACGTAGTCCTTGCCGTAGGTGCCGGGGAAGGGCAGCTTCTCGCCCCATTCGGCGCTGGACAGGCTGATGCCGCGCCATGCGAGCTGGGGCGGCGCGGCCTGCGCCGCGAAGGTGGCTGCCAGCAGGGCGGCGACTGTCAGGGTCTTCATGCTTCTTGTCTCCTTGGTTATCGGGCGGGTGGCTGCACGCCCAGTGCGGCCAGCACGTCCTGGCAGGCGCCCATCGTGTGGTAGTCGGTCTTGCCGGCGGGGCTTTTCTCGTCGGTGAGCTTGGCGTTGTCGGGTGCCAGGATGCGATACCAGGCGCCGTGCTCGTGGTCCACGAAGTGCTGCCAGGCATAGGCCCAGATCCGGTCGTACCACCGCCAGTAGGCGTCGTCGCCGGTGCGGACGGCCAGCCACGCGGCGGCGGCCAGGCTCTCGGCCTGCACCCAGAAATACTTGTCGGCATCGCACACTTCGCCATCCGGCGCGAAGCCGTAGACGAGGCCGCCATGCGTGGCGTCCCAGCCGCGCTGCATGGCGGTGTCGAAGAAGTGGCGCGCGGTCGGCACCAGCCAATCAGGCGCCGCATCACCCAGGCGGCGGTCCAGCATCAGCAGCAGCTTGGCCCACTCGGTGAGGTGGCCGGTCTGGAAACCCCAGGGCCGGAAGATGTTGGTCTTGTCGTCGCGGTTGTAGTCCCAGTCGGGCGTCCAGTCGGGGTGGTAGTGCTCCCAGACCAGGCCGTCGGCCAGTGCGGCCTGGCGCTGCGCGATGGAGGTCGCCAGCGTCAGCGCACGCTCAAGGTAGCGCGCCTCGCCTGTGGCGGCGTGGGCGGCCAGCATGGCCTCGCAGGCGTGCATGTTGGCGTTCTGGCCGCGGTACGAGCCGACCTGCCAATCGGGCGTGGCCTCGTCGGCGTACAGGCCGTGGGCCGGCTCCCAGAAGCGCTGCTCCATCAGCGCGAAGGTGGCCGCGATGCCCTCGCGCGTGCCGGCCACGCCGGCCTCGGCCGCGTGCGCGTGGGCCAGCAGCACGAAGGCCAGGCCGTAGCAGTGGTTGGTGCCGTCGGTGACCCGCGCCTGGCCGTCGTGCCAGTCCAGCACCCAGGCGTAGCCGCCTTGCGGTTGCGCGTGGGCCGTGTTGACGAAGGCCAGCGCGTGCGCCACGTCGGCCGTGGCGCCGCCAAACCAGCGCCAGGCCAGCGCATGGTTGAACACGAAGCGCGTGCTGCTGACCAGGTGGCGGGTGCGGCGGTCGTAGACCGTGCCGTCGTCCTTGAAGAACTGGAAGCAGCCGCCGGACGGGTCCATCACGCGTGGCGCGTAGAAGGCCAGCGTGTGGCGCATGTGGGCCCACAGCGCATCGGGCCGGCGCATGTCGGGTGTCGTCATTTCAGTACCTCGGTCTGCAGGAAACGGGTCAGCTCGTCGGCCATTTGCGCGTGCACGTCGATGCGCGGGTGGGCATGGGCGAAGGCCTGGAAGGTGTAGGTCCAGACGCGCGCATCGCCCTCGCCCCGCAGCGTCGCAACGGCCTGTTGCAGCGCGCGCGGGATGGCAGGCTCCTCTTTCCACGCCGTCATGCCACCGGCCAGCAGCACGAGCCGGGCCTGCGGGTAGCGCGCGCGCAGTTCGCGCACGAAGGCCAGGTAGCGAGGGCCGAAGTCGGCGGCGATGCGCTGGCCCTTGGTGCCGGGGAAGCCGTGGTCGTTCTGGCCAAGGTTGACCAGCACCACGTCCGGCGCGCGCGCATCGGGCGGGGCCACGCCGGCATCCAGCCGCGGCGCGTAGCGGTTCCAGACCTGCGGCATCAGCAGCTCGTTGAAGGTGGCCGTGACGCCGATGCCGCTGACGGCGATGCCGACGTAGTCGGCGCCCAGCTTCGCAGCGGTCAGCGCGCCGTAGGCCCGCGTGCCGTCGTGGTAGTAGAGGTCGTCGTACTGGTCGGCATCGACGTCGCCATTGCAGGCGCCGGCGGTGATGGAGTCGCCGTAGAACTCCAGCTTCAGCGGCCGGGCGGGCGGCGGGTCCAGCAGCCGGCCGCCCTCGGCCAGCCGCAGGCCGTGGAAGGCGACTTCGGCCATGGGCGCCTCGGTGCGCTTGAGCAGCCTCAGCGTGTGTTCGCCGTCGGCCAGCGGCTCGCGCAGCCGCCAGACGCTCATGCCCTTGCCCGGCACGGCCAGCGGCAGCACGCGGCCGTCGATCTCGACCGTGAAGTGGCTGGTGCCCCAGTGCGTCGACGAGAACTCCAGCGCCAGCTCGCGGCCGGTGAAGCGCGCGCGCAGCTCGCTGCCGCTCCACACCAGCAGCTTGGTGGACGGCAGCGGACCGGGGGCTATGCGGCCGACCCAGCGCAGCCGCGGGTCGGCGGCGGGGATCAGGCCCATGCGGTTGCTGGGCGGCTGCTGCTCGAAGGCGCTGGTGCGCAGCGCAGGTGGCAGGACGCCGGCGGACATGATGGCCAACAGGCTGGCGGGCCGGCCGCTGCCGGCCCAGGCGTCGCGCTTCACGCGCACCTGCAGCAGGTGGGCCGTTGCTTCGATGTCGCGGCCCACCACGGTGTAGTGCCAGCCCAGGTAGCCCTTGCGCTCCGGCACGTGGCCCTGCAGCGTGACCCAGGGGCCGTCGTCAATGCGGGCCTCCAGGTTGCGGTAGTGCTCGCTCTCGGCGTGGAAGACGGCGACCTCGCTGCCCCAGACCAGGAAGCGCGCCTCGGCGTCATCGGCCGTGGCGACCCAGCCGGGCTGCTGGCCGGTCCACTCCGGGTGCACCTCGCCGCCGCGCGCGAAGCCGCTGTTCTGGTAAGGCTTGAGCGTGTCGTTCATCAACAGCCGCGTGAATTCATGCGCGCGGCCGTGCAGCGGTGCGGGCAGGGGCGTCGTGGTCGCAGGACCCGTGGCGGCGGCGCGCAGCGTCTCGACCAGCGCCTGCGCAATGCGCTGGTGGCCCGTGCCGTTGGGGTGCACCGGCTCGTCGTGCAGCGTGGCCCAGCGGTCCGCGCCGGCGGCTGCGCGCGCCTGCATCCAGGCGCCAAAGTCCAGCGCCGTCAGGCCGTGGTGGGCGGCCAGCCGCAGTTGCAGGTCGGTCGCATCGCGTGCCTGGTTGCCTTGTTGCGTGAGGCCCAGCACGACGACGGCCGGCGGCTTCTTGGCCGTCAGCAGCCGGCGCAGCAGGGCTTCATAGCTGCTGCCACGCACGGCCGGGTCCAGCCATTGATCGTTGACGCCGAACTCGACGACGACCAGGTCGGGCGCGGCGTCCAGCACCTGGGCCTGCAGCCGGTGCACGCCGGCGGCCGAGTCCGTGCCGCTGACGCCGGCGTTGACCAGCTTCACGCGCGGCCCCAGCGCCTTGGCCAGCAGCGCGGCCCAGCCTCGTTCGCGCGGCGGCTGTGCCGCATAGCCGGTCGTGATGGAGCCGCCTACGGTCGCCAGCGTGATGGGCTCGCCACGGTCCAGCTTCGTCATGACGGCCTGCAGGCGTGCGTCGGCGGCGTGCGATGTCGCGGCCAGGGTCAGGGTTGCGGCCAAGGCCAGTCCTTTCATCCAGTGCTTCATGCGGCAGCTGCCAGTCGTTCGATCATTTCCAGCCCCGTGCGGACATGGTGGTAGGGGCATTCCCAGGGCCCGGCCTTGGGCACGGTGGCCACGACGCGGCCCTGCACGTCCAGCGTCTTGAACCAGTCGCCGCCGGCACGGTCCACATGATGGCGGTCGATGTAGCGCCAGGCCCGCCAGGCGGCCTGGGCGTGGCGTGGGTCGCCGCTGATCTGCCAGGCGTCCCAGAAGCCGATGACCGCTTCGGCCTGGCACCACCAGTGGCGCTGCTCGTCGGTGACGCGGCCGTCGAAGCGCCCTTCGCCGTGCACGCTGCCGTCGGGCGCCACGCCGCGCGCCAGCACCGCGTCGGCCACCTGCACGGCGAGGTCGCGGCTGCGGGCCCGCAGCGTCGCATCACCCAGCACCTCGGCCGCGCGCACCAGCAGCCAGGACGTCTCGATGTCGTGGCCCCACGAGACCTGCGGCGTCAGCACGCGCCAGTCGTGCGAGAAGAACAGGCCGAAGCAGCGCGGCCCAGGCAGCCAGATGCGCTCGATGAACAGCACCAGCAGCTCACGCAGCCGCGCCTCGACGGCCGGCGCGCGGTGGTGGCGCAGCAGCTCGGTCAGCGCCTCCAGCACGTGCAGCATGGTGTTCATGGTCTTGGGCGCGGGGGGCTCCTTGTCGGACAGTCGCGCACCGGGCAGCGGCAGCCAGTCGCGCGTGAAGCCCTCCCAGCAGCCGCCGTCGGCCTTGTCGAAGGCATGGGCCTGCAGCAGCTCGAAGAAGTCCAGCGCCTGCTGCAGCGCACGCTGCGCGGGATCGGGTCGGGCCGCGTGTGCGGCGCACAGCGCGTAGATGGCGAAGGCCTGCGCGTAGACCTGCTTGTGCGTGGCCAGCGGCCGGCCTTGCGCGTCCACATGCCAGAACACGCCGCCATGCTCGGGGTCGGTCAGGCCGTGGCTCACCCAGTCCCAGGCCCAGTCCAGCGGCGGGCCCGGCGGCAGGGTCAGACGCTGCTCGGCGCTGGCGAAGGTCCACAGCAGCCGCGTGCCCAGCACGGCGCTGCGCGGCGCGTCCAGCACGCGGCCGTCGTTGCGGCGACCGCCCAGCACGCGGCCCTCGGCGTCGAAGATGTTCTTCTGCCACCAGGGCAGCACGTTGAGCAGCAGCTCGTCGCGCCAGCGCGCGGCCCAGGGGCGCAGCTGTTCGGGATCGAGGGGGTCAAAGGCGGTGGTCATGGCGTCAGCCCTTGGTCGCACCGGCCTGCAGGCCCGCGACGAATTGGCGCTGGAAGATCAGGAAGAGGACGATGGCCGGCAGCGAGGCCAGCAGCGAGCCGGCCATCAGCACCGCGGAGGCCTGCGGGTTGAAGCTGAGGTCGCCGGCCATCTTGCCCAGCTGCAGCGGCAGCGTCAGCGTGGCGGCGTCGTTCACGACCAGCAGCGGCCACAGGAAGTTGTTCCACTCGCCCACCGCCACGGGAATCGCGATGGCCGCCAGCGCCGGCCGCTGCAGCGGCAGCACCACGCTCCACCAGGTGCGCAGCGTGCCGGCGCCGTCCAGCCGGGCGGCGCTGACCAGCTCGTCCGGCAGGCTCAGCATGGCCTGGCGGAAGTAGAAGACGACGAAGGCCTTGGCCAGCCCCGGCACCAGCAGCGCGGCGTAGCTGTTGATCCAGCCCAGCTGCGCCACGGTGACGAAGTTGGGCACGATGGTCACCTCCCACGGCAGCATCATCGAGACCAGCAGCAGGCGGAACAGCCAGCGGCTGCCGGGGAAGGGCCGCTTGGTCAGCACGAAGGCCACCAGCGACGCGGCCAGCAGGCTGACCGTCGTGACCACCACGGTGACCAACAGGCTGTTGGCGTAAAAGCGCAGAAAACCGTGGCCCTCGACGCTGACCTGCAGGATGCCCGCGAGCCGCGTCGGGTCGGCGGTGATGCCGGCCCAGTCGGGGTTCAGGAAGTTGCGCCAGGTGGCGTGCTCTGGCCAC
This sequence comes from uncultured Comamonadaceae bacterium, assembly GCA_965650725.1. Classification (GTDB taxonomy): domain Bacteria; phylum Pseudomonadota; class Gammaproteobacteria; order Burkholderiales; family Burkholderiaceae_C; genus Pelomonas. The sequence continues at coordinate 13,121 of CBFGPX010000065.1, forward strand.
AGCGTGGGCGGTTGGCGCAGCAGCTCGGACACCGGCTTGAACGCACCGATGGCCATCCAGTAGTAGGGCAGCAGCATCACCGGCACCAGCAGCCACAGCGGTGCGCGCAGCCATCGCCACAGTGTCATCGCCCGCCCTCCCGGCCCACCAGCTTCAGGTTCAGCCAGGTCAGGCCGAACAGGATCAGCGTCAGCACCCAGGCGGCGGCGGAGGCCAGGCCAAGGTCCAGATGGCGGAAGCCCCGGTCGAACAGGTAGGTGACCAGCATCAGCGCCGAGTCCAGCGGGCCGCCCAGCGTGTCCACCGCGCCGTACATCAGGTAGGGCACGTAGAAGACCTGGAAGCTAGCGATCATGCCGGTCAGCGACACGTAGACCAGCGTGGGCCGCAGATTGGGCAGCGTGATGTGCAGGAACTGGCGCCAGGGCGAGGCGCCGTCCAGCTGGGCGGCCTGGTACAGCTCCTTCGGGATGGCGCGCAGGCCGGCCACGAAGATGACCAGGTTGTAGCCCAGCACCGACCACACGCCCACCAGCACCAGCACCGGCAGCGTCCAGGCCGGATCGCCCAGGAAGCGGGCGGGCTCCAGCCCCAGCGCCGCGCGCAGGCTGTTGAACAGGCCATAGGCCTCGGAGTTGGCCAGCCACTTCCAGGCCGAGATGGCGCCCACGCCGCCGGCCACGGCGGGCAGGAAGAAGGCCACGCGCACCGCGCGGTGCAGGCGCGAGTCGCTGCCGAAGGCCAGCGCCAGCGCCAGGCCCAGCAGCACCGCGATGACGGACACCCAGGCCATGTAGGCGCAGGTGTTGGCCAGCGCGGTCATGAAGCGTTCGTCGGCGAACAGCTCGGCGTAGTTGCCCAGGCCGATGAAGACCGGGGCGTCGGTGGCGTGGTAGTCGGTGAGGCTCAGCCAGGCCGAGCGCAGCACGGGCCAGACGCCGAACAGCGCGAACAGCGCGAAGAACGGCGTGACCAGCAGCATGTCCCGCCCATGGCGGCGCCAGATCATCTTTGGGCCTCCAGCGCGCGGTTCATGACGGCCGCGGCGCGGCTCAGCTCGGCCTGTGGGTCGCCGCCGGCCAGCACCACGCGTTGTACGGCGCGGGTCAGCACGTAGTCCTGGCGTATCCATGCCGGGCAGGGGGGCGGGCCTTCGGCGTCGGCGAGCTGGGCGAGCAGCGCGTCGCGGTAGGGCAGGGGCAGGGCGGCGATCTGGTCCTGCCGGCCTGAGGGCAGCCACATGCCGCCGTGAGCCAACGCCGCCTCGGCCATGCGGCGGGTGACCTCGGGCTGGTACAGCGTGCGCATGAAGTCCAGCGCCAGCGCGCGCTGCGGCGAGAAGCGCGTGACGGCCAGCACCGTGCCGCCCAGCACTGCCGTGCGCCGGCCGCTGGGGCCGGCCGGCAGCGGCGCCGCGGCCCACTTGCCCACGAGGCCCTTGTGCACCATGTCCATGCGCGACAGCAGCCAGGTGCCGGACTGCATCAGCCCGTAGGCGCCGCTCTCCAGCCCGCCGTCGGCGTCGGGCCAGCCGTCGGTGGGGGCGTTCAGCTCCCGGTAGAGGCGGGCGTAGTAGGTCAGCGCGCGGACGGCTTCGGGGCTGTCGATGACGGCACGGCGGCAGCCGGCGTCGTAGACCGTGCCGCCGGCCTGGCGCAGATAGGGGTAGAAGCCCAGCCAGCTGGTGTTGCCCCATTGCTGCGCGAAGCCGCGGCCCTGGGTGCGCTGGCTGCGCACGGTGGCGAGAAAGCCGTCCCAGTCGGCCGGCGCCCGCTCCAGCAGGTCGCTGCGGTAGTACTGCAGCTGGACATGCATGTCGAACGGCGCGCCGAACAGGCGGCCGTCGGCGCGGCTGACGGCCGCCAGCGCGCCCGGGTTGGCCTGCCGCTTCAGCTCGGCCGCCAGGTCTGGCGCGGCCTCGGCCAGGTCCACCAGCGCGCCCTTGGCGCCCAGCGCGATGGCGTAGGAGCTGCTGGCGGTGACCAGGTCCGGCCCGCGCCGGCTGGCCAGCGCGGCGGAGTACTTGGTCATGGCGTCGGCCCAGGGCACGTCGCGTACCTCGATGGTCACGCCGGGGTGGCGGGCGCGGTAGGCCTCCACTGCCGGTTGCATGACGCGCGGCGTCTTGTCGTCGCCCACCATCCAGACCACCAGATGCGCGGCCAGTGCGGGCCGCAGGCCGGCAGCGAGCAGCAGCGTGAGGGCAAGCGTGGGCAGTGCAAGGTGCACGACAGGTTTGTCTCGATATGTTTAGTAAACGATTTGGATTATCTGCAGATTGAATGTGGCGGAAAGGTCATATCTGGCCTTGTTTCATCGGGGCTATCCCTGATCGCGCCTGCTATGGATGAGAAACAGAATGCGCAACAAATTTATGTTTAGCGGCTGTGGTTCATGCCGCAAGCCCCGCTCCCGTGACTCCTGAACGCCTGATCGACCTCCATGAAGGCTGGCAACTGGCCGAAGCACCACCCGGTGCCGATGCCGCCGTGCTGGCCGCGATTCCCGCGCCCGACTGGCTGCCCGCCGCCGTGCCCGGTTCGGCCCATGCCGCCCTGCTGGCGGCCGGCCGCGTGCCCGACCCCTTCTATGGCCGCAACGAGACCCAGCTGCGCTGGGTGGGCGAGCGCAGCTGGGCCTGGCGCCTGGACTTCGAGGTCGGCGAGCTGGCGCCGCGCGAGGAGTTGGTGTTCGAGGGCCTGGACACCTATTGCTCGGTCTGGCTGAACGGTGAGCTGCTGCTGCTCAGCGACAACATGTTCGTGCCGCATCGCGTGGACGTGCGCGACCACCTGCGGCCCGGTGCCAACCAGCTGCTGCTGCGCTTCGATCCCGCGCTGGCACGCGCCCGCGAGGTGGAGGCGGTGCATGGCAAGCGGCAGTTGTGGAACGGCGACAGCGCCCGGCTGCATGCGCGCAAGGCGCAATACCACTTCGGCTGGGACTGGGGCCCGGAGCTGATCGTCAGCGGCCCATGGCGGCCGGTGCGGCGCTGGAGCGGCTCGGCGCGCATCGCCGACCTGCATTGCCAGGCCGAGGTGGATGTGGCCGCGCGCAGTGCCACGCTGAAGGTGCGGGCGCAGATCGAAGGCGCGGGCCAGCAACTGCAGTTCGAGCTGCTGGATGCGCAAGGCCGCAGCGTCGCGGCTCAGGTTGTGGCGGCCGGCACGCCTCAGGCCACGCTGGACGTGGCCGACGCGCAGCTTTGGTGGCCGCGCGGCCTGGGCGCGCAACCGCTGTACACGCTGGTTGCCCGCGTGCTGGACGGCGGCCGCGTGCTGGCCCAGCAGAGCCGGCGCACGGGTCTGCGCACGCTGCGCCTGCTGCAGCAGCCCGTGCGGGGCGAGGTGGGCAGCAGCTTCCATTTCGAGGTGAATGGCCAGGAGCTGTTCGCCGGCGGCGCCAACTGGATTCCCGACGACAGCCTGCTGGAGCGCATCACGCCGGCGCGCTATCGCGAGCGCGTGGCCCAGGCTGCCGACGCGAACATGAACATGCTGCGCGTCTGGGGCGGCGGCATCTACGAGCACGAAGCCTTCTACGAGGCCTGCGACGAACTGGGCGTGCTGGTCTGGCAGGACTTCATGTTCGCCTGCGGCCTGTACCCGGCGAATGAGGCCTTCCAGGCCAGCGTGCGCGCCGAGGCTGAAGGCCAGGTGAAGCGGCTGCGCCACCACGCCTGCCTGGCGCTCTGGTGTGGCAACAACGAGGACTACATGCTGGCCGAGTCGGCTGGCGTGGCGTTCGAGCAGTTCGAGGCGCGGGCGATCTACGAAAAGCTGCTGCCGGACGTCTGCGCGGCGCTGGACCCCGGCCGCACGTACTGGCCCGGCAGCCCCTACACGCCCGGCGGCGTGAAGTCGTCCGACGCGACCATCGGCGATCGCCACAGCTGGGAGGTCTGGCACCAGCAGATGCTGCCCTACCAGCGCTACGGCGAGGTGCAGGCGCGCTTCGTCAGCGAGTTCGGCATGCAGTCGCATCCGTCGCTGGCCTTGTTCGAGTCGGTGCTGCCCGAGGACGAGCGCTTTCCCGAGAGCCAGACGGTGCAATGGCACAACAAGGCGGGCTCCGGCAACCCGGACGGGCATCGCCGCCTGGCCGTGTACCTGGCCGACAACCTGCGCGTGGGCGCCACGCTGGCGGACCACGTCTACGCGACGCAGTTCGTGCAGGCCGAGGCCATGCGCGTGGCCTACCAGGACTTCCGCCGTCGCTGGCAGCAGCCCGGCGCCCGCGCCGTGGGCGGCGCGCTGGTGTGGCAGCTGAACGACTGTTGGCCGGTGACCAGTTGGGCACTGATCGACTCGGCCGGCGTGGTGAAGCCGGCCTGGCACACGGTGCGGCGCGCGCTGGCGCCGCTGGCCGCCGCGGTGCGGCTGGAGGCCGGGCAGGCGCGGCTGGCCGTCATGAACGGCAGCGCCGACGCGCTGGCGCTGAGTCTGCAGTTGCGCGTCTTCTCGCTGGACGGCCAGCCGCTGGCCGAGGCCGCGCTGGACCAGCAGGTGGGGGCATCCAGCAGCGTGGAAACCATCGTGGCGCTGCCGTCGCTGGGGTCGCCGGCCGTTGCCGAGCTGAGGGTGCTGGACGCCGGCGGCCACGAGATGGCGCGCGACTGCGCGTGGACCGAGCCCTTCAAGTTCTACCGCCTGGGCGGTGCGCGGCTCAGCCTGCGGTGCGACGGCCAGGCGCTGCTGATTGCCGCCGACCGTCCCGTCAAGGGCCTGTGGCTGCAGGCCGAGGGCGTGGGCTTTGTCGACAACTTCATCGACCTCGTCCCCGGCGCGCCGCGGCGTGTCGAGCTGACGGGAAGCTTGCCGAAAGCGGTGCAGGCCGTGGCCGTGGACCACGCCGCCTTTGGCCTACCCGTGGACAACGGCGGTTGACGGGCCGGCTATGCGGAGAAGCCCTGTCGCTGTTAGCCCTGATGTTGTGTTTATCGAGATTTGTTAGCGTTACCAGACAGGCTGAGGACCTACGTCCATGGCCGTGAATTGAGGCCCCTGAGGGCCCAGTGATTCCCACCAAAGAGGAGCAAACGAGGATGAGACATT
>CBFGPX010000066.1:0-18135 GCA_965650725.1 uncultured Comamonadaceae bacterium
GGGACTGACAACAAGCCGCGCAGCGGCGCCGTTGCGGCGAAGGCTCATATCCGCAAAGCGGATGTGCGCTGCGGCCAAACGATGTAACTCGGGGCTGAGAAAATAGCGGCATGACGAACGCCAATCACCAACTCCAGGATCTGCTCAACAACAACAAGCGCTGGGCCGCCGAGACCGAGGCCCAGGAGCCGGGATTCTTTTCCCGCCTGCTGAAGCAGCAGACGCCGCAATACCTGTGGATAGGCTGCGCCGACAGCCGCGTGCCGGCCAACGAGCTGGTGGACCTGCTGCCGGGCGAGCTGTTCGTGCACCGCAACGTCGCCAACGTCGTCGTGCACTCGGACCTGAACGCGTTGTCCGTCATGCAGTTCGCGGTGGATCATCTGAAAGTGCGGCACATCATCGTCGTGGGCCACAGCAACTGCGGCGGCGTGCGCGCGGCGCTGTATGACTCGCGCGTGGGCCTGGTGGAGAACTGGATACGCCATGTGCAGGACGTGCGCCGCATGCACCAGGATTGGCTGGACACCGTGCCCGAGCCCAAGCGCGTCGACGCATTGTGCGAGCTGAACGTGGTGGAGCAGGCTCGCAACGCCTGCCACACCACGGTCGTGCAGGACGCCTGGTCGCGCGGCCAGGATGTGGTGGTGCACGGCTGGGTCTACGGCCTGCACAACGGCCTGCTGGAAGACCTGGCGCTGACGGCGGGCAGCGCGGACGACGTGGAGCCGGCCTACCGCCGCGCGCTGGCCAATGTCAGGGCGCGCTACGCGCCGGCCGGCTGAGCGAAGCGGTTTCGTCCGACAACGGCGGGCTGCGCCGGCCAACAGAATGGCCGGCAGCACAGCTCCGCCTTGGGGACGATCCGATGATCTTCGACGCCATCCGCGAAAGCCACGACCTGCAGCGGGACCTGTGCCGCAAGCTCACCGCGTCCCGCGGCGACATGGCGGTGCGCCAGCTGCTGTTCCTGCAGTTGAAGGTGGAGCTGATGGCCCACGCGGCGGCCGAGGAGCGCTTCCTGTACGCGCCGCTGCTGATGGAGGACGGCGGGCTGGATGCGTCCCGTCATGCGTTGCACGAGCATCATCAGGTCGACGAACTGCTCGAAGACCTGTCGGTGCGCCACAAGCAACAGGACGGCTGGATCTCGACCGCGAAGCTGCTGAGCTTCAAGGTGCGGCATCACCTGAAGGAAGAGGAATCCAAGTTCTTCCACGTCGCCGGCCGGCTGTTGTCGGACACCAAGAAGATGCAGCTCGCCGGCAAGTACAAGCGCGAAATCGTGCGCATGCGCAAGCACTACGCGGCGGAGTTCCAGACCGTGGCAGTGTCTGCCGCGACGGGGCTGGTTCAGCCAGCCAGGCCGTCGTCCGACAAGCCAGCGACGCGCGGCAATGCGCGCGCTGGCGCCCGGTTGCGCGGCAAGAGCGAGCCGCGGCGCACGCGCTGAGGGCTCGCGACACGGGCCTCACGCGTGTGAGGCCCGTGGTTCACGTCAGGGCTTCACCGTCGCGAACTCGCCGAACGCCTTCAGCTGCTCCGCGATCTTGGTCGAGTCGCCCACCACCACCCAGCTCTGCTCGTCCGGGTTGAAGTACTTCTTGCCGACCGCCTGGACCTGCGCGGCCGTGACCTTCTGTATCGCCGGCACGAAGTTGCCGAGGAACTCGGCCGGCAGGCCCACCAGCCAGTTGTTGGCCAGTTGGCGGCCCAGCGAGCCCTGCAGCTGCGTGCTGACGAGGTAGGTGCCGGCCATGTAGCGCTTGTTCATCGCCAGCTCGGCCTCGGGCACCGGCTCGGCGCCGAGCCGCTTGTACTCCTTGACGTACTCGGTCATCGCCGCGGCCGTCACCTCGTTGCGCACGTCGGCGCCACCGGTGATGGCACCGCCCACGCGCCAGGACTGGCCGCCGGCGCGGGCGCCGTAGGTGTAGCCCTTCTCTTCACGCAGATTCTGGTTCAGCCGGCTGGAGAAGCCGGTGCCGATGACGGTGCTGGCCAACCGCAGCGCGACCTGCTCGTCGCCGCTGGCGGCCATGCCGGGGCGGCCCAGGCGCAGCGTGGCCTGCACGCTGCCGGGGCGTTCCAGAAGCAGGCGCTGCACGGGTGCCGCGGCGGCCGGCGCGGGCAGTTCGGGCAGGGCGTCGCCGCTGGCCTTCCAGTCACCGAAGGCGTCGCGCGCCAGCTTGATGGCCTGGTCCGCCGTGATGCGGCCGGTGATGACCAGCAGCGCGCGGTCGGGGCGCAGGCGCCGCGCATGCTCGGCGCGCAGGCCCTCCGCCGAGACGGCCTTGAGGGCTGCCTCGGTCTCTTGCGTGCGGCCGTAGGCGTGGTCGCCGTAGATGGCGCCGTCCAGCGCCTTGGCGGCGCGGAACGACGGCTGCGTGCTGCTGGCCTTCAGGCCCTGCAGCGCGTTGGTCTTGGCCAGTTGCACCTCGCCCTCGGGGAAGGCGGGCCGGCGTGCCACGTCGGCCAGCAGCTGCGCCATGCCTTCGGCGTGCGAGGCCAGCGCGTTGGCGTAGACGCTGATGCCGTCATTGCTGGCGCCCGCGCCCACGCCGCCACCCATGGCCTGAGCGGCCTCGGCGATCTGCTTGGAGCTGCGCGTGGTGGTGCCCTCGGACAGCAGGCCGGCCAGCAGCTTGGCGCGGCCCGGCGCGTCGGCGGCATCGGCGCCGAAGCCGGCGCCGCGCACGGCCAGCACGAAGTCCACGCGCGGGATGCCGGTGCGTGGCACCACCCAGACCTGCAGCCCGTTGGGCAGCGTCTGCTGCGTGATCTTGGGCACGGCCAGCGGCTTGTCCTGGCCGAAGGGCGGCAGCTCGGCCGGCGTGGGCACGGTGGCGGCCTGGGCGGCACCCGCCAGCAGTGCGGCGGCGATGACGCCGAGGCGGAAGGTGTTGGAAACGGAGTTCTTCATGTCGTCGGCTCCGGCATCAAGGTTGGGAGGCTGGCTTGGCGGCGGGCGCGGCCAGCATCGCGGCAGGCTTGCGGTCGATGACCGAGCGGTTGGCGGTGGTCAGGTAGGTGGCGGCCACGCGCTGCACGTCGGCCGACGTGACGGCGGCGATCCAGCCCGGCACCTTGTTGATGACCGTGGCATCGCCCCACAGCGCCTGCAGCTTGGCCAGGCGGTCGGCGCGGTTCAGGAACATCTCCGCACCGTTGTACCAATCGGCCAGCAGCGCCGTCTTCAGGTTCTTCAGCGTCGCGTCGTCCACGCCGTCCTTGACGACGCGGGCGATCTCTTCATCCATACCGGCCAGCAGCGCGTCGGCCGTGGTGTTGGGCTTGTAAAGCGCGAACACGGTGAACAGGCTGGGGCCGTCGTACTCCCAGATGCTGGTGAGGCCATACAGCGAGTTCACGTTCAGCGCCAGCTCGCGGCCCTTCACGAGCCCCTGGTACAGGCGCGACGCGTCGCCGCCGGCCAGCAACTGGCCCAGCACGGCGAAAGGGGCCTGGTCACGGCTGGCCCGGTCGGGCAGCTTCCACGCGGCGGCGATGGCCGGCACCTGGGCCAGCTTGTCCGGCTGCGTCAGGCGGCGCTCCTTGGTGTTCAGGCCCTCGCGGAAGTCGCTGGGCTTGGGGGTGGGGCGCGCGGCGATCTTGCCGAAGTACTTCTCGGCCAGCGCGAATCCCTGGGCCGGCGTCACGTCGCCGGCGATGGACAGCACCGCGTTGTTGGGGCCGTAGAAATCGCGGTGGAAGGCTCGCACGTCGTCCAGATTCGCGTTCTCCAGGTCGACGAAGCTGCCGTAGCCGTCGTGGGCGTTCTCCCACTTGTCGAAGGCCAGCGCCGAGATGTCCAGCCACATGAAGCCGCCATAGGGCTGGTTCTGCACGTTGACGCGGATCTCCTCCTTCACCACGTCCTGCTGGTTCTTCAGCGTCGTCGGGTTGAAGTCCAGCGTGGTCATGCGGTCGGCTTCCAGCCACAGCATGGATTCCAGCGCCGACGACGGCGCGGTCTCGATGTAGTTGGTGAAGTCGGGACGCGTCGAGCCGTTGTTGTTGCCGCCGCCGGACGTGATGACCTGGTCGAACACGCCCTTGGGCGCCTTGGGCGTGCCCTGGAACATCAGGTGCTCGAACAGGTGCGCGAAGCCGGTGCGGTTGCGCGGCTCCAGCCGCATGCCCACCTTGTAGACGACGCTGATGCCCACGGTCGGGCTGCTCGCGTCGGGCGAGATGACGACGGTCAGGCCGTTGGCCAGCTTCTTCGTGTGGACGGGGATCTGCCACTGGTCGGGCTGGGGGGCGGCTGCGGCGTGCGGCAGGGCAAGCGCGAGGGCGGCGGCGCTGATGGCGCCCAGCGCCGCGCGGCGGGTGGTTTTCAACATGGGGTCTCCTGGATCGGGAACGGCGGCGAGTGTCCGCTGTTTGGCGGGCCGTGCCGCTAGGCACGCCGGGAAACCCCCCGGTTCACCCGTGCGATGCAGCGGGTGTTGCCGCCGAGGCGGGCAGGTCGAAGTCGAAGCGCTGCTCGAACACGTGGTTGCCGGGCGCGCAGGTCGCGCGGCGCACCGCGGCGTCGATGGCCTGAATCAGTTGGCGCTGCGCCCGGCGATCGATGCCGCCCTTCAACGACGTGATCTCCACCAGGCCCGCGATGCGGCCATCCTTCACGGCGGCCTTTGCCAGGTAGGCCGCCTGGCCTCGCCACTCCACGTTGGACACGTCGGGCGGCGGCGCCTTGCAGAGCGGCGCGGCTTGCTGCGCCTGGGCGGCCACGGCCAGCAGCGCTGCCGCCAGGCCGGTGAGGATGCTCTTCATGCGTTGTCTCCCTGTTGTGTCGAGCGCCGCAGCGTAGCCGCTCAGCGCCGGTGAATAGTCACCTGATTGATCCTTCTGGCGATGGGCTTTCCGTCCTTCAGGGCAGGGCGCGGTATGCCGCTGCGCTTCAACCCCAGGAGAACCATCATGGCTGCATTGCCCGTCACCATCGCGCTGACCAAGATCAAGTGCAAGATCGAGACCGACGAGGTCGGCTCGGACGAGCCCTATGTGCTCGTCACCGCCGTGGACCTGAGCAACCCGGTGCTGCCCAACGCCGAGGTCACGCTGTACGGTCCCTGGGGCGGCGTGGACCAGGGGGACACCGCCGTCACCCAGCCCATCCCGCAGGGCATCGATCCCAACGATCTGCCCTTCATCATCTGGCGCCGCAACGCCTGGGGACCGTCGGGCCAGGCCAAGGCCATCGCCAATCCGGCGCAGGCCATCATCCTCGTGTCGATGATGGAGCACGACGACGGCAAGGCCAGTGCCGCGCGCGAACTGGCCAAGGCCGCGGTCGTCAGCTCGCTGGCGGCGTCGATGGGCATGACGCGCGCGCAGCGCGTGGCCAAGCTCAAGGCCGACATCCATGGCGCGCTCGGCATTCCCACCGGCGCGCCCAACTTTGACGACCGCGTGGGCGGCACGCACGAGTTCAGCCTCAGCGCCAGCCTGCTCAACGTGGCCGCCGGCCCGAAGAACAAGACACTCACCATCGCCGGCGACGGCGGCAAGTACGAAGTGACGCTGCAGGTGAAAAAGGCTTGAGTCCTGTGCCGTCGTGCGCTGCGACGGCCGGTCGCTACTTGGCGATGACCTTCTCGGCCGGGCAGGCGACGGTGGGGTCCGGGCACTTGGGCTTCTTGGGCCCGATCTGCTGGCCGCTGACGCCCTTGTTGCTGCCCACGCCGCCGCCCGATCCACCCGCGTTCGGTGCGGTGCCGGGCTTGACGGTGCCGGTGGCCGTGGCACTGGCGGCGGGTGTGGTCTGGGTGGCCTTGGCTGGCGCGGTGCCGGCCTGCTGCGTCGGGTTTGCGCTGGCGAGGGCCGTGGCCATGCCGAGCAGCAGGCCCAGCGGGTAGGCGATGAAGTGACGCATGGGAGTCCTTTCAATAGCGCAGCAGCGCGAGGAGGGCCGCCCGGGGCGGGCGTGCGGAGGCGGACAGCGACAGCAGCTCGGCGCGGACGCGGGCCGCGTCGCTCCGAGTGTCCAGCGCCTGCGCGTACTGTGCCAGCGCGGCCTGGGCGCGCGGCCGGGCGTCGGCCGACAGCGTCCATGCGGCCACGGCGGCCAGCGTCCCTGCGCGCAGGCGGTCGGGGTGGTCGGGCGGCAGGCCCAGGTCGGCCGCGGCCTCGGCATCGCTGAACCTTTGCAGGGCCTGTGTGCCCTCGCCGAGTTCCAGTTGTGCCAGGCCCAGCAGAGCCAGGCCCAGCCAGCGCTCGGCCGGGTCCGATACGCCGCGGGCCTTGGCTTGTTGCAGCAGGTCCAGCGCCGGCTGCGGCCGGCCGCGCCGCAGCTCGGCCTCGCCCCGCAGCAGCAACGCGCGCCAGGCCGACGCCGAGGCCTTGTCGGGCGAGAAATGCACCCAGGCGGCCAGCAGGCGCGACTCGGCCGGCGCGAGCTGGCCGGTGCGCAGCTCCAGCCGCGCCAGCGCCAGCTCCAGCAGCGGCCGGGCGTCCGGGTCCGCCGCGGCACCGGCCTGGGCCAGCGCCTGGCGGGCCTGGGCGAGCGCGGCGTCCCGCTGGCCGTGGTGGAACAGCGCCGTGGCCCACCAGGCGCGCGCGTACAGCGTGTGCACATGGCCTTCGCCCATCACGCGGGCCAGCGTCTGCACCGCGTCGCGCAGCAGCGGCTCGGCCTGCGCGTAGCGGCCCAGCTCCACCTCCAGCGTGGCGGCGGACAGCCGGGCCACGGCGGCGTCCACGGGACGGGAGGACGTGGTCGCCGCAGCGACCGCTGCGAACCAGCGCCGAGCCTCGCCCCACTGGCCCTGGGCGCGCGCCACCGCGGCGAGCAGGTCGGCCGCCTTGACGTAGGCGCGGTGCTGCGGCGAGTGCCGGGCCTGGGCCTCGGAGGCGGTCTGGGTCAGCAGCACGCGGGCTTCGTCCAGGCGGCCGGCTTCCAGCGCCATCTCGCCCAGGCTGGCGCGCGCGAACAGCGTGAACTCGTCGCCGGCCGTGCTCGCCAGCCCGCGCAGCAGCGGCGCGGCCTGCGCCGGCTCGCCCTGGTGGCGCAGCACGGTGGCCAGCTCGAAGGCGACCTCGCGCTGTTCGGGGCTTTGAAGGTGGCCGGCCTGCGCGTGGCTGATCTGCAAGGCTTGCTGCGCCAGCGCGGGGTCGCCGTTCTGCGCCAGCAGCAGGCCCAGCGGGCGGGCCACCTCGGCCAGCAGCGCGGGGTCGTCGGCCAGGCGGCGCCGGGCCTCGGCCCAGCTGCGGCGCAGCAGCTCGATCATGGGCACGGTGGCGCTGCCCGAGGCGTCCGGGCTCAGGCCGGTGAGCAGCTCGGTCAGCACGCTCTGCACGCGGCGCGTGCGCTGTGCTTCCTGGTCGGCCTGGCGCCATTGCCAGGTGGCCGCGGCCACGCCGGCCAGCAGGCTGGCCAGCACCAGGCCCAGCGCGGCCAGCGGCATCCGGTAGCGGCGCGCGAACTTGGCACTGCGGTAGGCCAGCGAGTCGGGCCGTGCGCCGATGGGGCGGTGCGCCAGGTGGTGGCGCAGGTCTTCGGCCAGCGCGGCGGCGCCGGCGTAGCGCTCGTCCGGGCGGTCCTTCAGTGCACGGCCGACGATCAGCGCCGGTTCACCGCGTAGCGCGGGGCCGGGGTCGCGCTGGCCGGTCAGCAGCAGGCACAGCAGCCGGCCCAGCGCGTAGACGTCGGTGGCCGTGCTGACGGGCTCGCCACGCAGCTGCTCGGGCGCGGCGTACTCGGGCGTCAGGCCGGCGGCGGCCTGCTGCGTCAGCTCGGTGTCATCGTCAGCCAGCAGCTTGGCGACGCCGAAGTCCAGCAGCTTCACGTCGCCGGTCTCGGTGACGAGGATGTTGCCGGGCTTGAGGTCGCGGTGCACCACCAGCTTTGAGTGCGCATGCGCCACCGCGTCGCAGACCTGCAGGAACAGGCGCAGCCGCGCGGGCTGGGTGAGGCGGCGCGCGTCACACCAGGCGTCGATGCGCTCGCCGGCCACCAGCTCCAGCACCAGGAAGCGGGTGGGCAGGCCGCCCAGCTGCGCTTCGCCGATGTCCAGCAGCCGCGCGATGTGCGGGTGGGTCAGCCGCGCCAGCAGCTCGCCCTCTCGGCGAAAGCGCGCGCGTGCCGCCTCGCCGCGCCAGGGACTGTGCAGCAGCTTGATGGCGGCCTCACCCTGGTGCGCACCGTCGCTGCGCCGCGCGCGCCAGACCTCGCCCATGCCGCCGCTGCCCAGCGGCGCCACCAGAGTCCACGCGCCCAGCACCTGGCCGGCCAGCTCCGGCGCGGTGGGCAGCTCGACGGGTGCGGCGAGAAAGCCGCGCGCCTCGGCCGCGCGGTCGGCGGCGATCAGCGCCCGCAGCCGCTCGCGCAGCGCCGCCGGCAGCGCGGACATCAGCGCGTCGCGTCGGGGCGGGTCGGCGTCCTGCCAGGCGTCGAAGGCGGCCAGCACGGCAGCGTGGTCGGCGGTGGTGTTCACGGCTGCAGCGCTTCGAACAGGAAGGCGCGCGCCTTGCGCCAGTCGCGCTTGATGGTGGGCACCGACACGTCCAGCGCGTCGGCGATCTCCTCCAGCTCCAGTCCGCCGAAGAAGCGCATCTCCACGACACGGTGCGCGCGCTCGTCGGCGCGTGCCAGGGTCTGCAGCACCTCGTCGAGCCGGAGCACGTCGGGGCTGCTCAGCTGTTCCAGCGCGGTGGTGGACAGCGTCACCTGCGCGCCGCCGCCGCGCTTGTCGGCGTGGCGCTCGCGCAGGTGGTCGACGATGACACTGCGCATGACCTTGCTGGCATGCGCGAAGAACTGTGCGCGGTGCAGCGCGGCCTCGTGCCCGGCGCTCTTCAGCCAGACCTCGTGGATCAGCGCGGCCGGCTCCAGTGTCATCGGCGCGTGGCCGGCGAGGTGGCTGCGCGCCAGGCGCTTGAGCTCGGGGTAAAGCAGCGTGTAGAGGCGGTCGCGTGCCTGGGCGTCGCCGCCCGCCAGGGCCGTCAGCAGCAGCGTGATCTCGGTCATGGCCGCATGCTGGGCCGGCCCGGGCCGAACCGGTATCCCCAGCTTGCGCGCGACAATGCGTGGCTTGCCTCATTGTCTGCAGACCACCATGTCCGATACCCGCCCCGCACTGCCCGACCACCTCAGCGTGGACCCGCGCAGCCCCCACCACGTCGCCGCCGTGTTCGAGCACGACATCGGCATCCGCTTCAACGGCAAGGAGCGCCACGACGTGGAGGAGTACTGCATCAGCGAGGGCTGGATCAAGGTGCCGGCCGGCAAGACGCTGGACCGCAAGGGCCGGCCGCTGTGCATCAAGCTCAAGGGCGTGGTCGAGGCGTTTTACCGTTGACCCCTCGGCGCAGGCTTGCCCCGCTGAACGCGGGCGTGCCTGCCTCAGCCCCCGAGGGGACGGCGATGCTCGCGGGGAGGGCCCTCTCCCACATCGCCCGATTGGCCGGCTTGGGACGGCCCGGCGCCCGGCCCTGAGAGTCAGGCACGGGCTGTCAACGTCAGGCTCACCCCCTTCTCCGGCCGCAACGTGACCGCCATGCGCGGCTTCGGCGCCTCGGTGCCTGCCGGGGCCAGTTCGAAACGCTGCAGCAGCAGCGCGGCGATCAGCGTCATCTCCAGCACCGCGAAGTGCTGGCCCAGGCACACGCGAGGCCCCAGGCCGAACGGGATGTAGGCGCCGCGCGGGATGGCGTGGGCGGCATCGCCCAGAAAGCGCTTGGGCTTGAAGGCCAGCGGCTCGTCCGGCCACCAGCGCGCGTCGCGGTGCAGCAGCCATGGCGTCACGCGCACCAGCGTGCGCGCCGGCAGTTGCACGCCGCCCAGCGTCACGTCGCGCGTCAGCCGGCGCGTCAGCAGGGCCGCCACCGGCGGGTACAGCCGCATGGCCTCCTTGAGCGTGGCGCCGAGATAGGGCAGGGTGGCGGCATCGTCGGCCGTCGGCACGCGGCCGGCCAGCACCGCGTCGATCTCGTCGCGCACGCGGGCCTGGATCTCGGGGTGGGTGGCCAGCAGCCAGCTCCACCACAGCAGCGCCGTGGCGCTGGTCTCGTGGCCGGCCTGGAAGCTGACCATGCACTGGTCATAGACCTCCTGCGGCGACAGCGCCTCGCCCGTCGTCTCGTCGCGCAGTGCCTTCAGCATGCCGAGCAGGTCGGTCTTGCCGTCGTCGCCCACCGCGTTGCGCGCAGCGATGTGCCCGCCCAGCAGCCCGTGCAGCAGCTTGCCCGCGTGGCGCTTGGCGGCCTTGCCGGGCAGTGGCAGCCAGTCGGGCAGCGTGACCGGCCAGAACATCTCGGCCAGCGCCGTCTCGCTGAGCACCTGCACGGCGTCGGCCGCCGCCGCCGTGTCCGTGCCTATGGGCGCGCTGAACAGCGTGCGCGAGATGACGTCCATGGTCAGGTGGCTGAACAGCGCGTCCATCGCGACATCGCCGGGCCGCACGGTGTCCAGCCCGGCGGCGGCGGCCTCGGTCATCAGCGCCGCATAGCCGGCCACGCGCCTGGGCGTGAACGCCTGCATCAGCATGCGCCGCTGGCGCTGCCAGGTCGGCCCTTCCGTGACCAGCACGGACTTGCCCATCAGCCCTTCGAACACCTCGGGGCCGCGCTCCCAGCGGATCAGCGCGTCGGCATGGTCCACCATGGCTTCGCGCACCAGCTCGGGCGAGAACAGGTCCACGGCGCGCTCTCTGAGCACGCGCTGGCCCGCGATGTCGCCCAGCCGGCGCTGCGAGGCGACGAAGGCCAGGTAGTCGCGGCGCATGGCCATCAGCGAGGGCAGGCCCCACCACCGGACAGGGTGGGCGGGCAGGTCGTTCCAGGTCAGGCTTGTCATGGCGGCGATGTTGCGCGTCGCGGTCGGCACCGTCTTGAACGAATGCGACACTGATCTGCATGACGGAGCATGAAGGCACCCGGCTCTGGCTGCCGCCTCTGGCCCTGGCCGGCTGCGTGCGCGCCGTGATGCTGCGCGATACGCGGGGCCGCGGGCTGGATGCCGTGCAGCGCGAGAACTACTTCCCGGCGACACCGCTGGTCAGCCTGTTCTGGTGGCTGGAGGGCGGCAGCGAATGGCTGGCCACGCCGGGCTTCTCGCTGCCACCCGCCGAGCATTGGCATGCGCCCGTCATGCTGGGCGGGCCGTTCACGCTGCCGTCGCACACGCGCAACCCGGGCGACATGCGCGCCTTCAAGCTGCTGATGCTGCCCGACGCGTTCGTCGCGTTGACCGGGATCGCGCTGGATGGGTTGGTGAACCGCATCGTCGATCCGCGCGAGCTGCTGCCGCCCGACTGGCGCGGCTGGGCCGCGGCCCTATCCGCCGCCGCGGGCGATGAGGATCGCCTGCAATTGCTGCAGGACTTCCTGCTGCCGCGCTGGCAGGCGCTGGGCGCGCGCCGGCCCAGCCACCGTTATGCGGACTGGACCGAGGCGCTGGCCGTGCGCGCGGCCACCAGCGCGGCCGGCCGCAGCCTGCGCCAGCTGGAGCGGCGCATCAAGGCCTGGGCGGGCGTGCCGCTGCGCGAGCTGCGTGCGGTATCGCGCGCGGAAGCGGCCTTCTACGCGGTCGCAGCGGCCGATCAGCGGCCCGGCTTCAACTGGGCCGACATTGCCGCCGGGAGCGACTATGCCGACCAATCCCACCTGTGCCGCGAGACCCGCCGGCTGACCGGCTTCAGCCCCGAAGAGTTGCGCTGTCGCATGCGCAGCGAAGAGGCGTTCTGGCCCTGCCGGCTGTGGCGCTGACTTCCGGCTGGAGCGGCCGCCCACCTAGACTCGGCCCCATGAGACGGGCGCTTGCGGCGGCGGTGTTGTGGTGCGCGGTGGCGTCGGCTGCTGCCGCCTGCCCGACGCCGCTGCGCGTGGGTTTCAACGACAGCGCCACGCCGCCGGGCCTGATGGGCCAGGGCACCCGGTTCGAGGATCCTCCCGGCTGGGAGGTGGACGCCGTGCGCGACGCCGCCAGGCGGCTGGGCTGCAGGGCCGAACTGCTGCGGCTGCCGGCACGCCGGCTCAGCGCCGCGCTGGCGCAGGGCAGCATCGATTTCGCGGTGTTGTATGGCGTGACGCCGGAGCGGCTGGCGTCGCTGCGCTTCCCGCTCGACGCGCAGGGACGCCCCGACCTGGCCTGGGCGCCGGTGTTCGGCAACCTGATGCTGTTCGGCCGGCCGGGCACCGTGCCCGATGCCGGCTGGGACGGGCGCCGGCTGGCGGCGCACCGGCGGGTGGGCGTGGTCGCCGGCTCGGTGCAGGAGACGCTGGCCCGCGAGCGCGGCTGGCAGGTGGAGCCCGTGGCGGTGCTGGACAGCGAGGTGGCCATGCTGCGCGCGGGTCGTTTCGACCTGCTGCTGACGACGCGCGAGGCGTTGGCGCCCGAGCAGCGCGCGGGCCTGGTCGAATGGACGCCGCCGGTGGCGCGGCTGGCCTACTTCATGCCGGCATCCCCGGCCTTCGAGAAGCGCCATCCGGCGTGGACGCGCGGCTTCTGGAACGAGTTCTGCCGCTCGGTGCGGCGGTTGGAGCCGGATGCCCGTCCGGCCGACTGCGGCATCGTGCCGGTGGCCGCGGTGCGGTGAGCCGCGGCGCCACAATGGCAGCTTCGTTCACCAACGGAGTCTGAACATGTCCGATGCCATCGTCATCGTGTCCGCCGCCCGCACCCCCATCGGCGGCCTGCTGGGTGATTTCGCCGGCCTCGCCGGCTGGGAGCTGGGCGCCATCGCCATCAAGGCCGCGGTCGAGCGCGCCGGCGTGCCCGGCGATGCCGTCGATGAAGTGCTGATGGGCAACTGCCTGATGGCCGGCCAGGGCCAGGCGCCCGCCCGCCAGGCGCTGCGCAAGGCTGGCCTGCCCGATTCGGCCGGTGCCGTCACGATGAGCAAGATGTGCGGCTCGGGCATGCGCACGATGATGTTCGCCCACGACATGCTGGCGGCCGGCAGCGCGGAGGTCGTCGTGGCCGGCGGCATGGAGAGCATGACCAACGCGCCGCACCTGATGTTCGCGCGCAAGGGCATCAAGTACGGCGCCAGCGCCGTGTTCGACCACATGGCCATCGACGGCCTGGAGGACGCCTACGAGCGCGGCAAGGCCATGGGTGTGTTCGCCGAGCAGTGCGTCGGCAAGTACGGCTTCAGCCGCGAGGCGATGGACCAGTACGCCATCGCGTCCACGCAGCGCGCCAAGGCCGCCAACGAGGACGGCAGCTTCGACTGGGAGATGGCGCCGGTGACGCTGTCCGGCCCCAAGGGCGACACCGTCGTCAAGTTCGACGAGCAGCCCTTCAAGGCCAAGCTGGACAAGATCCCGACGCTGAAGCCCGCTTTCAAGAAGGACGGCGCGATCACCGCCGCCACCTCGTCCAGCATCTCCGACGGCGCCGCCGCGCTGGTGCTGATGCGTGAGAGCACGGCCAAGGCGCGCGGCCTGCAGCCCATGGCCCGCATCGTCAGCCACGCGGTGCATGCGCAGGCGCCCGACTGGTTCACGACGGCGCCGGTCGGCGCCATCCAGAAGGCGCTGGCCAAGGCCGGCTGGCAGGCCGGCGACGTGGACCTGTGGGAAGTCAACGAGGCCTTCGCCGCCGTGACCATGGCGGCCATGGCCGAGTTCAAGCTGCCGCACGACATCGTCAACGTGCACGGCGGCGCCGTGGCGCTGGGCCACCCCATCGGCGCCAGCGGCGCGCGCATCGTCGTCACGCTGCTGGGCGCGCTGAAGAAGCGCGGGCTCAAGAAGGGCATGGCGGCGCTGTGCATCGGCGGCGGCGAGGCCACGGCCATGGCGCTGGAGATGATCTGACCATGCTGGGAACCCACGACCTGGCACTGTTTGCCGCCACCGTCTTCGTGCTGAACGCCACGCCCGGCGTGGACATGGCCTACACGGTGGCCAGCACGCTGAAGGGCGGCTGGCGCCAGGGCGTGGCGGCAGCTGTCGGCGTCGGTGCGGGCTGCGTGCTGCACACGCTGGCGGCGGCCTTTGGCCTCGCGGCGCTGCTGGCGACGTCGGCCGAGGCCTTCGCGGTGGTCAAGCTGGTGGGCGCGGCCTACCTGCTGTACGTCGCCTACGGGCTGGCCCGCGCCGGCTTGCGGCCGGCCGCGGCGCCCGCCGAGGTGCAGGCGCCCGCGGCCTGGTGGCGCACCGTGCGCCAGGGCTTCCTGACCAATGCGCTGAACCCCAAGGTGGCGCTGTTCTTCCTGGCGCTGCTGCCGCAGTTCATCGCGGCCGACGCGCCCGACAAGACGCTGGCCTTCCTGTTCCTGGGCGGCTGGTTCATCGTGCAGGGCTTTTTGTTCCTGCTGGCGCTGATCGCCCTCGTGGCGCCGCTGCGCCGCGCGAAGCCCCGGCCCTGGGCGGGGCGCGCGCTGAACCTGGGCGGAGCCGGCCTGTTCACTGCACTGGCGGCCAAGCTCGCCCTCACCAAACCATGAACGTCCTCATCATCGGCGCCTCCCGCGGCCTGGGCCTGGAGTTCGTGCGCCAGTACCGCGCGGCGGGCGCGCGCATCACCGCCACGGCGCGCGACGAGGCGGCGCTGGAGCGCCTGCGTGAGCACGGCGCCCGCGCGCTGAAGCTGGACGTGGCCGACGCGGCCAGCGTGTCCGGCCTGGCCTGGCTGATCGACGGCGAGCGCTTCGACGTGGTGGTCGTCAACGCGGGCGTGCTGGGCCCGCGCACGCAGGGCCTGCAGACGCCCACCGAGGCCGACTTCGACGCCGTCATGCACACCAACGTGCTGGGCCCCATGCGGCTGCTGCCGCAGATCGCCGAAGCGCTGGCGCCGGGCGCGCGGGTGGCCATCCTGTCGTCGCGCATGGGCTCCATCGCGCTGCGCGGCAGCCCCGACAACTGGCTGTATCGCGCCTCCAAGGCGGCGGCGAACTCGGTCATGAAGGACGCGGCGCTGGCGCTTGCGGGCCAGGCGACCGTCGTCAGCTTCCACCCCGGCTGGGTGCGCACCGACATGGGCGGCGCGGGCGCGGACATCGACGCCACCACCAGCATCGCCGGCATGCGCACGGTGCTGGCCGCCGTGAAGCCGGCCGATTCGGGCAGCTTCTTCAACTACGACGGCCAGCGGCTGGCGTGGTGAGGGGGCTGCCAGGCCTGCTGGCCGCCGCCGCGCTGGCGTTCAGCCTGGCGGCCGGCGCGGCGCCGCTGCACTACAGCTTCGGGCCGGTGCCCGCGGCTGGGGCGGTCAGCCTGCGCTGGAATGCCGAGGGCGGTACGCCGCGCTTCGATGCGGCGACCGGCTACGGCTTCGTCGAGCGCACTGGCGCGCTGCCGGCGCGGCTCGTGCACGTGGCACCGATACGCAGCGGCGATGACGGCGCGACGCTCAGCGAGCCGGACTTCGAATCCGAGGGCGAGCACGCCAACCACTACGGCCTGGCCTTCCGCATCCAGGTGCCGCCTGGCGCCTACGCGGTGCGCGTGCGCACGACCACCGGCGCGGACGAGGCCACCGTGTCCATCGGCGGCCTGCAGACCAGCCGGCTGCTGTCCACCGCCTTCTGGGATGCCGCCGGTCTGCTGCCGCACCGCAACCGCATGACGGTCCAGGGCCGGGAGTGGCGCTACCGGCATGTCAGCGGACGCGGCTTCATCGACATCGAGGTGGAGCCGAAGCAGCGCGGCGTGGCCGTGGGGCTGGAGGAGGTCGAGCTGACCCCGCTGCCGCCCGAGCCGCGGCCGGCCGGTGAGCGGCCCACGCTGTTCACGCTGGGCGACTCGACGATGAAGACCTACACCTTCGACGAGGCGCCCATGAGCGGCTGGGGCCAGGTGCTGGGCCGGCTGTTTGACGCCAGGCAGGTGCGGCTGCAGAACTACGCGATGGGCGGGCGCTCATGGCGCAGCGCCTATGCCGAGGGGCGCTTCAACGACCTGCTGCTGGCCGGCCGCGTGGGCGACGTGGTGCTGATCCAGTTCGGCCACAACGACGAAAGCGCCGACGAGACGCGCCGCTGGGGCCGTGGCGGCACGGAAGCCATGGTCGAGGAGATGGTGCGCGAGGTCTACCTGCCCGCCATCCGCGCGCGCGGCCTGCGGCCGGTGCTGGTGACGCCGATGGCGCGCGTGCCCGGTGCGCTGAAAGCCGGCGAGGTCTATGCGGACTCCTTCACCACGCGGCGCTTCCCGGCGCTGCTGCGCCGCCTGGGCGCTGAGCTGGGTGTGCCGGTCGTGGACCTGAACGCGCGCAGCGTCGAGTACTACAACCAGGCCGGTCCGGCCGCCGTCACGGCGATGGTGATGTCCATCGAGGCCGGCGAGACGCCCGGCAAGACCAACACCGGCAGCTATGCCAACGGGCATCCGGCGGACAAGATCGACGGCACGCATTTCAAGGAGGCGATGTCCAGGCAGTACGCGCGCCTGGTGGTTGCCGAGCTGGCGCGGCTGGCCGATGCGGGCGACCGCCTGGCCGCCGACGTGACGGCCTGGCTGCGCCCCGAGGCCAGGGCCGCGCTGGCGGCGGGGGACGGGTCGGCCGTCTACCCCGAGATCGCGCGCGACATCGTCGACGGCGACGGTGCCTACTACCGCAACCAGATCGAGAAGCTGCTGCAACTGGGTGTGCTGGAGCTCGACGGCGAGCGGCGCTTCCGCCCCGAGCAGCCCATGGACGAAGCCCGGTTCGCTGATGCGCTGGGCCGGCTGCTGGGGCTGCCGCCGCAGGCGCTGGTCGCTGCCCCCGGGCCGCTGCGCCGCGAGCGCATGGGCGCGCTGCTGCTGCAGGCCTACGAGGCCAGGTTCCGCAGCAAGCCGGCCTACATGACGGACTACAACGGCCCCGCGGCCGCGCCCAGTGCGGCCGCGCTGGACCCCAACCTGAACGGCGGCGCCCGGAATGCCCGCTACGACCCGCTGCTGCCGTGGGCCGCGTTGTCCGACACGACCGAGATCACCCCCGCGCTGGCAGCGCCAGTGCGTCGGGCCTACGAACTGGGCCTGATCCGCTCCGAGCAAGGCATCGCCCGTGGGCGCATGCTCAACGGCCGGGAGCTGCAGCCGCAGCAGGTGGTCAGTCGCGCCAAGGCGGCCAAGGCCCTGTACTTCATGTGGGTGCTGGGCCGGCCGCCCAAGTCGCCCAACGAGCAGGATCGACCCTGACCGGCACCGGCCGGGACAGCGAGCCGGGCTGCTAAGGTCGTGCCCCCGGCATTGCGCTTGCTTGTCCCGTCATGGAGCAGCGGGCCCCACGCTGGATTGCACCAATCATGAACATCAGGAGTAGTTGATGGATGCCCCCGTTGCCGAAGCCGACACCGTCACCACCCCGCTGGTCCACGTCGGCGAGACCTGCGAGCGGCTGGTCCGCTTCTCGCGCGAAGACATTGCGACCTTTGCGCGGCTGACCGGCGACACCAACCCGTTGCACCACGACGTGCAGGCCGCCCAGCGCGCCCGCCACGGCGAGATCATCGCCAGCGGCCAGCAGACCACGGCGCTGATGATCGGCCTGGCGGCCAGCCATTTCTCGCGCGACGACGACGGCCAGCAGCGCGAACTGCTGTGCCTGAACTTCAACTTCGCCTTCAAGGCGCCGGTGTTCGCCGAGCAGGAGCTGGTGCTGAGCTGGCGCGTCGCCAGCATCGAGTGGAACCTCAAGCTGGGCGGTTGGCTGGCCCACGTGGACGGCCGCGCCACGGTGCGCCATTCGCCGCCCAGCGTGGTGGGGCGGGGCACGCTGCTGGTCAAGGACGGGCGGGGCTGACGAGGCGCTGCGGCTCCCCGCCTGGCGGGGACAATGGCTCACCCTCATCAAAGGTCGAGCCCATGCTTCTTACCGAAGACCATCTCGCCGTACAGGACGCCATCCGCGCCTTCGTGCAAGCCGAGATCACCCCCCATGCCGCGGCGTGGGACAAGCAACACCATTTCCCTGCCGAACAGCTGAAGGGCCTCGCGGCGCTGGGCTGCTACGGCGTGGCCGTGCCCACCGAGTGGGACGGTGCCGGGCTGGACTACCTGGCCCTGGCCGTCATCCTGGAGGAGATCGCCGCCGGCGATGGCGGCACCAGCACGGTGGTCAGCGTCAACAACTGCCCGGTCTGCTCCATCCTGATGGGCTTTGGCAACGCCGACCAGAAGGAGCGCTTCCTGAAGCCGCTCGCCCGGGGCGACATGCTGGGCGCCTTCTGCCTGAACGAGCCACATGTCGGC
>CBFGPX010000067.1:0-17676 GCA_965650725.1 uncultured Comamonadaceae bacterium
GTCGGCCAGCGTGTCGTGGGGGGATGGGGTGGCGGGGCTCATGGTCGTGCCGGGGACAGGCCCGCGAAGCGCAGTGGCGGCAGTGTGACCCGGGTGGGCAGGTCGGCCTCGCCGCGCAGGAAGCGCGCCAGCAGACGGCGCAGCGGCGGCTGGCCGAACAGGTCGAACTGGTGGGCCGCGTTCTCCACGACCACCACCCGCGCATCCGGCAGCGCCGCCGCGATCTCGCGAGCGTTCTCCACCGGCGTGCGCGCATCCAGGTCGCCCGCCAGCAGCAGCGTGGGCACGGTGACGCCGACCGGCTGGCGGAACGTGTCCGGCAGCGGTCGGGCACCCCACGCGGCATGCAGGTGGCGGCCGGGCCAGTTCATCGCGTCGCCCAGCACGGCGCCGGGCGCCTCGCGGTCGATGCGCGCCAGGCGGTCGGCGCTGGCGTGCGAGGCGAGGTCCATCATGACCTTCATGGCCGACCCCACCCCGGCCTGGCGGCGCAACTGCAAGGCCAGCGGACCGATGCGCCTGAAGTCGCCAGAGCTCATCTCCCGCGCCGCCGCTGGCAGCGTGGCCAGCGCACGCGGATCGCCGATGACCTGCGCAATCGTCCACTGCAGGTCCAGCGCGCCCAGCACCAGGCTCACGCCGGGCCCGCCGGCCGGGTCCGGCACCTCCAGCCGCACCGGCGCGCGGGCGAGGCGGGCGGTGGCCTCGCGCAACTGCGCCACCATGTCGGGCGCAGCGGCGCGCTCGGCGATGCGCTGCAGCACCGCATCCGTCTGCGACGGCAGCTTCCAGGTGTGGTCCGGCCCTTCGGGGCTGACCAGCACCAGCCGCTCCACCCCCTGCGGGTGCCGGCGCGCGGTGGCCAGCGCCAGGTGGCTGCCGTAGCTGCGGCCCCACAGCGTCCAGCGCGCCTCGCCCAGGGCGTGCCGGACCGCGTCGATGTCGTCGGCGCTCTCCTCGGTGTTGTAGGCCTGCAGGTCGATGCCGCGTGCCCGCATCTCGTCGGCCACCGTGCGGCTGGCCTGCTCGATGCGTGGCAGCCAGGTTGGCGCAGAGGCGGGCTCGTCCAGCGGCAGGTCGTAGCGCCGTGCGCTGCGCAGATGGGGACGCGAGTCGCCGGTGCCGCGCTGGTCGATGCCGACCAGATCGCCGTCGAACACCTCGGCCAGCGCCGCGCCGCCCTGCGTCGCCAGCTCCAGCGCGACCCGCACGCCCGAGTCGCCGGGGCCGCCGGCCAGCAGCACGTGCGGGCGGCCCGAGGGCGTGTCGCCGCGCCGGATGCGCACCACGGCCAGCTCGATGACCGGGCCGTCCGGCCGGGCTCGCGACTCCGGCACCCGCACCTGCGCCCGGGTGAGCCGCAGGACGCTGCCGTCGCGCGCCGCCAGCGTCTGCTCCTGCACGTCGGTCAGCATCGCCGGCGGGGCCGCCGCAGCGGCCGAACCCAGCAGCAGCGCGGCCAGGGCAAGTCGTGGTCTCATGATTTCTCCTCGATGACGCCCGGTAGTCGGCGAATCGCGGAAAAGGTTCATGGCCCTATGCTCGGGTGCCATCGCCTCAGCATCCGGAGAGCCGCCGTGACTGTCAGCCCATCCATCGTCGTGTTCGACGGCGTGGCCCGCGTGGTCGCCGAGCCGCTGCGCTTCAAGGCCAAGCTGGCCATCGGCGAGAACGCCTACGCCTCGCTGCGCATGATCAACCGCACGCGCGAGATCTGGGACGTGCTGGGCGCGGCGGGCGGCGGGGCGGCGCTGGCCAAGGCCGCTGCGATGGGGCTGGGTGCGGCAGCGACGCCGGTGGGCTGGGTGGCGGTCGCCGCGCTGGCCTCGGGCGGCGCCTGCTATGGCCTGTACCGCTGGTTGGGCGACACCAAGGGCTCGCGCGTCATCGAGATCCCGAAGTTCCTGAACACGCCGCTGGACACGCTGGGCCTGGCACTGTTTGACCTGATCGCGCCGCTGGCGCTGCGGCTGGCGGCGGTGGATGGCGAGATCGAGCCCGCCGAGCGGGCGGCGCTGGTGGCGCATCTGGTGGATGAGTGGGGCCTGGACGCGGATTTCGTCGCCCGTGCCCTGGCGCAGATCGAGCCGCGCGTCCGGCAGGGCTCGGTCGAGGAGATGGCCGCGGAGCTGTCGGCCTTCCTGCACGCCAACCCGGACTGCAACCACGCCGCCATCGCCGCCGACCTCGCGCAGTTTCTGCGCCGGCTGCTGGAGGCGGGCGGGCCGCTGTCCGCTGACGAGGAAGCGGCGCTTGCGACCTGCCAGGCCTTGTTGCTTCAGCAGCCGGACACCGCGCTCACCAAGGCCTGGGCCAGTGCGAAGGCGGGGGCGGAGCAGCTCGGAACGTCGGCCGTGGAAGCCGCCGCGTGGACCCGCGATCGCCTGCCCTCGGCACAGGAGCTTCAGTCCGCCGCCGGCCAGGCGGCCGCGCAGGTGCAGCAGTCGGCGCAGAAGGCCGCGTCCTGGGCGCAGGAGAAGCTGCCGGTGGCCGCCGGCCAGGTCCAGGACGTGGCCATGCGTTCGGCCGACCTGCTCAACACGGGCATCGCCGAGATCAGGAAGCGGGTCGGGCGCTCTTAGGCCAGCGTGGACTGCGTGAGCTGATAGCCCGCCAGCGCGGCGGCGCCCACGGCGATGGCGTCGGCGCCGAAGCGGGCCACGCGCAGCGTCGGCTCGGGCAGACCTGCCGCCTGCGCGTACTGCTGCAGCGTCTCGCGCACCGGCGCCAGCAGCGCATCGCCCAGCTCAAGGGCCGGGCCGCCCAGCACGATGCAGGCCGGGTCGTAGGCGACGGCCAGGTTCTGCAGCAGCACGCCCAGGTACTGCCCGGCCCTGGCGAGGTCGGGGGCGTCGCCGTCCTGCCGCATGAGCGCCCGGTTGCCGATCAGCGCCTCGGCGCAGCCGCGGCGGCCGCAGGAGCAGCGCGGGCCGTCGATCTGCAGCACCATGTGGCCGACCTCGCCGGCCAGGCCGCGCGCGCCGGTCAGCAGCCGGCCGCCCACCACCAGCCCCGCGCCCACGCCTTCGCCGACCAGGACCAGCAGCAGCGGGTCGGCCGAGGATGACGGGTTGAACTCGCTCTCGCCCAGGGCGGCGACGTCGGCGTCGTTCTGCATGAAGACGGGCACGCCGGACAGCGGTGTGGCGTGCAGCGCCTCGCGCAGCAGCGCGCCGAAGGGCACCTGGTGCCAGTGCACGTGAGGCGCGAAGACGAGCTGGTCGCGGGCCTGGTCCACGCCGCCGGGCAGGCCCACGCCGATGCCGATGATGCGTTGCGCCTCGCCGCGCTTGGCTGCCACGGCCAGCATGGTGCGGGTCAGCTCACCGATGCAGGCCTCGACGTCGAGGCTGGTGTCGTAGCCGGCGCTGCGGGCCGCCAGCACGTCGCCCGTCAGCGAGGTCAGCACCACGCGCACGACGCCGATGCCGACCTGGGTGCCCAGCAGCAGCAGCCGTGTCGGGTCGACGAACAGCGGCGTTGGGCGACGGCCGATGTCGCCCGTGACGAGCACCTCGCGCTCCAGCAGCCAGCCGCCGTCGATGAGCTCGCGGGTGAGGGTGCTGACGGTGGACTTGGTGAGGCCGAGCGCGTTCGCCAAGTCCACGCGCGACTGGCCCGGATGCACGCGCAGCTGGCGAATGATCGCCATGCAGTTGCCGCGCTTGAGCTGGGCCTGCCCGCTGTGGTTCTCGGCTTTCGTCAGCATTCAGCGGCCTTTTGCGGCCCGCCAGGCGGCGAACAGGCCGGCCACGTCCGGGTCGGTCGGTGGGTACAGGCCCAGCACGCTGCGGCCGGCCATGACGGTCTCCTGCACGAAGTCCTCGAACACGGTCATCTCGACCGCTTCGTTGGCGATCTCGTCGGCCAGGTGGGCCGGGATGACGATGACGCCTTCGGCATCGCCGACGATGACGTCGCCCGGGAACACCGGCGCGTCGCCGCAACCGATGGGCTCGTTGATGGCGATGGCCTGGTGCAGCGTGAGGTTGGTCGGGGCGCTGGGGCGCGAGTGGTAGGCCGGCATCGTGTACTTGGCGATGTCCGGGCTGTCGCGGAAGCCGCCGTCGGTGACGACGCCGGCACAGCCACGCACCATCAGCCGCGCGACGAGGATGCCCCCGGCCGAGGCGGCACGGGCGTCCTTGCGGCTGTCGATGACGAGCACAGCACCCTCGGGGCACTCCTCGACGGCCACGCGCTGCGGGTGGGCGCGGTTCTTGAAGACCTCGATGCCGTTCAGGTCCTCGCGCGCCGGCATGTAGCGCAGCGTGTAGGCCGGGCCCACCATGTTGGGCAGGCCGGGGTTGAGCGGCAGCACGCCCTGGATGAGCTGATTCTTCAGGCCGCGCTTGAACAGCGCCGTGCACAGCGTGGCGGTGCTGACGCCCATGAGCTTCTTGCGGGTGTCTGGGTTCATGGTCAGTAGATGACGGGTTCGGGCACGGGTGCGCCGAACTGGGTTTCGAGGAAGTCGAAGTCGCAGCCCTCGTGGGCCTGCAGGATATGGCGGCCGAACATCCAGCCGTAGCCGCGCTCGTAGCGGGCGGGTGGCGGTGTCCAGGCAGCCCTGCGGGCAGCGAGCTCGTCGTTGCTGACTTCGAGGTGGATGCTGCGACCGGGCACGTCGACGGTGATGCGGTCACCCGTCTTCACCAGTGCCAGCGGGCCGCCGATGAAGGCCTCAGGAGAGCAATGCAGCAGGCAGCCGCCGTAGCTGGTGCCGCTCATGCGGGCGTCGGACAGGCGCAGCATGTCGGTCACGCCTTGCTTGAGCAGCTTGGTCGGGATGGGCAGCATGCCCCACTCGGGCATGCCGGCGCCCTTCGGTCCTGCGTTGCGCAGCACGAGGATGTCGTCGCCGTTCACGTCGAGGTTGGGGTCGTCCACCGCGGCCTTCAGGCTGGGGTAGTCGTCGAACACCAGCGCGCGGCCGGTGTGCTGGAGCAGGTGGGGCGCGACGGCGCTGGGCTTGATGACGACGCCGTCCGGCGCGAGGTTGCCGCGCAGCACGGCCAGCGCGCCTTCGGCGTAGATGGGGTTGTCCAGCGGCCGGATGACGTCGTCGTTGAAGACCTCGGCGCCCTCAATGTTCTCGGCCACGGTCTTGCCGTTGGCCGTCAACGCGGTGAGGTCGAGCTTGTCGCGCATGACGTTCATCATCGCCGGCAGGCCGCCGGCGTAGAAGAAGTCTTCCATCAGGTAGCGGTCGCCGCTGGGCCGGATGTTGGCGATGACGCCGACGTGCCGGCTGGCCGCATCGAAGTCGTCCAGCGTGACGGCGAGGTTGGCGCGGCGGCTGATGGCCACGAGGTGGATGATGGCGTTGGTGGAGCAGCCCATGGCCATGGCCACGGCGATGCCGTTGGCGAAGCTGCCGGCGCTCAGCATCCTGGCGGGGGTCAGGTCGTCCCACACCATCTGCACGATGCGGCGACCGCATTCGGCGGACATGCGCGTGTGGTTGGCGTCCGGCGCGGGGATGCTGCTGGCGCCCGGCAGCGTGAAGCCGATCGCCTCGGCAATGCCCATCATCGTGGCGGCCGTGCCCATGGTCATGCAGGTGCCGTGGCTGCGGGCGATGCCGGCTTCCATCTCGGCCCAGGCCTGGTCAGAGAGGCGGCCGGCGCGGCGTTCGTCCCAGTACTTGAATGCGTCCGAGCCCGAGCCCAGCACCTGGCCGCGCCAGTTGCCGCGCAGCATCGGGCCGGCCGGCAGGTAGATGCAGGGCAGGCCCATGCTGATGGCGCCCATCAGCAGGCCCGGCGTGGTCTTGTCGCAGCCGCCCATCAGCACGGCACCGTCCACCGGATGGCTGCGCAGCAGCTCCTCGGTCTCCATCGCGAGGAAGTTGCGGTACAGCATGGAGGTGGGCTTGACCATGCTCTCGGAGAGCGAGATCGCCGGCAACTCAAGCGGCCAGCCGCCGGCCTGCAGGATGCCGCGCTTGACGTCCTCCACCCGCTGCTTGAAGTGCGTGTGGCACTGGTTGGCATCGCTCCAGGTGTTGACGATGGCAATCACCGGCTTGCCGATGAAGTCCTCGGCGCCGTAGCCCATCTGCAGCACGCGGCTGCGGTGGCCGAAGGAGCGGAAGTCGTCCTTGGCGAACCAGCGTGCGCTGCGCAGGTCTTCGATCTTCTTCATGCCTGACCTCGCGCGTCGATCAGCCAGGCCGGCGCATCCTGCAGCGCGACCGGGCGCAGGAAGCGCTCCATCGCCGCATAGCCCACGCTGGTGCTGAAGCCGTTGGTGGACGACGGCCACGGGCCACCGTGCTGCTGCGCGGCCGTGACGGCCACGCCGGTCGGCACGCCGGCGAACAGCACGCGGCCGGCGACGGCCTGCGCCGCGCGCACCAGGCGGCGGTTGTCGGCCGTGTCGGCGTCGGCGCCCCACAGCGTGACGGTCAGCGTGCCTTCGACGGCCTGCAGCACCTGCAGCGTCTCGTCCAGGTCGCGCACGGTGACGACGACGCAGCTGGGGCCGAAGACTTCTTCGCGCAGCACCTCGTCGGCGAGGAAGCTGGCGGCATCGGTGGCAAAGAGATGGGCACCAGGAGCCGCTTCGCGGGCAGGCAGGGCGAGCAGCGACTTCACGCCGTTGCGGCCGTGCAGCCGGGCCACGCCGGCATTGAAGCCCGCGCGGATGGTGGCGTTCAGCATCGCGTGCGGGTTGGCCGCAGCCAAGCCCTCGGCCAGCTGCTTGACGAAGGCCCGGCCGGCCTCGTCGTCGCGCACGATGACGATGCCGGGACTGGTGCAGAACTGGCCGCAGCCCAGCACGATGCTGCCGGCCAGCTGCGCGGCCAGCGCCGCACCGTTGTGGGCCAGCGCCTCGGGCAGCGCGACGACCGGGTTGATCGAGCCCAGCTCGCCGTAGAAGGGGATGGGCCGCGGGCGGGCATTGGCCTCGCGCCACAGCGCCACGCCGCCGCGCACGCTGCCGGTGAAGGTGGCGGCGGCAATCGCCTCGTCGCGCACCAGGCCCACGCCGACCGGGATGCCGGCGCCTTCCACCATCTGCAGCACGCCCGCGGGCAGTTGGGCCGTGGCCAGCTCGAACACGGCGCGCGACAGCTTGGGGTGGCCAGGGTGGGCCTTGACGACCACGGTGCAGCCGGCGGCCAGTGCCGACGCGGTGTCGCCGCCCAGCACGCTGAACGCGAACGGGAAGTTGCTGGCCGCGAAATTGGCGACCGGGCCTACCGGCACAGTCACACGGGTCAGGTGCGGGCGGCCGGCGGGCGGGGCGCCAGGCACGGCGGCGTCGTCCTGCACCGGCTGGGCCTTGCCGGCCAGCAACTGCTCGGCAAAACCGCGCAGCTGGAAGGCGGTGCGGTCCAGTTCGCCGTTCAGGCGCGCCGCGCCCAGGTTGGTTTCCTCATCGGCCAGCGGCACCAGCGCGTCGCGGGCGGCTTGCAGTGCGTCGGCCAGCGCGTTGAGGTGGGCGGCGCGCCGCTTGATGGGCAGTGCGGCCCACGCGGGCCCGGCCTGGGCGGCGGTGTCGCAGGCCGCACGGATCTGCGCGGGGGTGCTGTCGATCGGGGTCATGTGGGAATGCAGAAGTGGGTTCAGCGTGCGGGCATGGCGCGCAGCGCGTCGGCAATTGCGGTGCGCAGCGGCTTGGCACGCAGTTGGTCGTCGTAGGGCAGGGGGCGTTTGCGCAGCTTGTCCTCACGCGGGTCGAAATCATGCAGCCAGCTGTACTTGTCGCCCAGACCCCAGCACAGGAAGCGGTTCAGGCGCGGCACGGCCAGCGTCACATCCAGCCAGTCGCGCGCGGCGGCAGCCACGGCGGCGTCACGCAGCGCGAAGTCGGCGGGCAGGCCCTTGTCGTTGACGTCGAACTCGGTGATGAGGATGTCCAGGTCCAGCGCCATCACATCGTCCAGCCAGCGCCGCCATTCTGCGGCCCGCCGGGCCGGCGCTTCGCTCATGTTCGCGCCTATATGGCCCTGGATGCCCAGCGCCTGCACCGGTGTGCCGCGGCGCTTCAGCTCGGTCAGCAGCTTCAGCACGCCGGCGCGGTGGCGGGCGTTGTTGCCGTCGCCCCAGCTCATGTAGTCGTTGTAGACCAGTTGGGCCTTGGGGGCATGCTGGCGGGCCAGGCGGAAGGCGAGGTCGATCTGCTCGACGCCCCCGATCGGGGCCGAGAACACATTGCGGCGCAACTCGCCCGTCTCGGGGGCGATGGCCTCGTTGACGACGTCCCAGCTCTCGATGCTGTCGCCGAAATGGCCGCAGGTGGTGCGGATGTGCTCGTCCAGCACGCGGCGGGCGGCCTCGCCATCGCCGCTGCCGTAGTGCAGCGCATTGACCCAGCCGGGCAGCCACTTGGGCTCCAGCCACAGCAGCGTATGGCCGCGCAGCGCCATGCCGCGGCTCCGGGCCCAGGCGAACATCTCATCGGCGGCACGGAAGTCGTAGGGCCGGCTCGGGTCGGGCCGCATCTGCGGCCACTTGGTCTCGTTCTCGGCCACCAGCACGCTGCATTCGCGGCCGGTGAGCTCGCGGTAGGCCGCGTCATGGAAGCGCGAGCTGCGCCCCAGGCTGCCCAGCGTGCTGCCAAAGCGCAGCCCCTTCATGCGCGCCAGCGCATCCAGCGTCGGTTCGTCGCCGGGCGGCGTCGCGCGGCCGGCCAGGGAGATGCCGCCGACTCCCAGGGTCAGCGCCTGGATGACGGCGCGTCGCGATGGCGGCCTTTTGGCTTGCGTGGGGATCAGCATGTTGTTATCGCTATCATATGAATTTGTTTGTTCCCCGAATTTAGTGGTTTCCCAGGGGAATTCACAAGAATATAACTCTGTAGACTTCAAATGATCGCGCAACCATTTTAAGTCATGATGTTCAATTCTCAGGCCGAAGCCCGGCCCTTGTTGTCCCGGTTCAGGCAGCTCGTGCTGGGCCTGGGGCTGGTGTCCGCCAGTGTGGCCACCTTTGCGTGCAACGCGCCGGCCTCGGTATGCGCGCGCGATGGGGGGCAGAGCTTCGGTCTGGTGCGTGCGGGCCAGCCGGCCGCGGTGCTGGTCGAGGCCGGTGCCGATCCGGCGCTGCAGCATGCGAGCCGCAGCTTTGCGGCCGATCTGCAGCGCGTGTCCGGTCGCGAGTCGCGGCTGCTGCAAGACGCGGCCGGGGCGCCGCGCGAGTTGGTGCTGATCGCCGAGCTGGGCCGCAGCCCGCTGCTGGATGACTTGCAGCGTCGCGGCAAGCTGCAGGCGGCCGACCTGAAGGGGCGCTGGGAGGCCTTCCGCCAGGTCGTCGTCGACCGACCCTTCCCGGGCGTGGAGCGTGCGCTGGTCATCGCCGGTTCGGACCGCCGCGGCGCGGTGTTCGGCGCCTACGACCTGTCCGCCCGCATCGGAGTCAGCCCCTGGCACTGGTGGGCGGACGTGTCGGTCGAGCGGAAGGCCGACGTGTTCGTGACGGCCGGCCAGCGCGGCGACCAGCCGCATGTCAAGTACCGCGGCATCTTCATCAACGACGAGGCCCCCGCGCTCACCACCTGGGCGCAGAAGAAGTTCGGCGGCACCAACGCCAGGATGTACGCCCATGTCTTCGAGCTGCTGCTGCGCCTGAAGGCCAACTACCTGTGGCCCGCCATGTGGCCGCCGCGCGCCTTCCTGGCCGACGACCCGCGCAACATGGTGCTGGCCGATGAGATGGGCATCGTCATGGGCACGTCCCACCACGAGCCCATGAGCCGCGCGCACGACGAGTGGCAGCGCAACAAGGGCGGTGCGTGGGACTACGCGAAGAACGCGCCGCAGTTGCGCGAGTTCTGGCGCGGCGGCATTCAGCGCATGATGGGCCGGCCCGACGGCACGGCCTTCGACACGCTGGTGACGGTCGGCATGCGCGGCGACGGCGACGAGCCCATGAGCGAGCACACCGCGACGGCGCTGCTGGAAGGCATCGTCAGGGACCAGCGCCAGATCATTGCCGACGTGACGAAGCAGCCCACCGAGAAGACGCCGCAGATGTGGGCGCTCTACAAGGAGGTGCAGGACTACTACGACGCGGGGCTCAAGGTGCCCGACGACGTGCTGCTGCTGTTCGCCGACGACAACTGGGGCCAGATCCGCCGCCTGCCCGAGCCCGGCGCCGCCAGGCGCCAGGGTGGCTACGGCGTGTACTACCACTTCGACTACGTCGGCGCGCCGCGCAACTACAAGTGGCTGAACACCAACCAGATCGAGAAGGTCTGGCAGCAGATGGACCTGGCGCGCGAGCACGGCGCCGACGCGCTGTGGATCGTCAACGTCGGCGACATCAAGCCGGTGGAGTACCCCATCCATTTCTTCCTGGACATGGCCTGGGCGCCCAAGGCCATGACGGCCGATGCGCTGAAGGCCTACCCGAAGGACTGGGCGGCTGCCACTTTCGGCGCCACGCACGCGGCCGAGATTGGCGAACTGGTCACGCGCTACGCCCAGTACGCCGCGCGTCGCAAGCCGGAGCTGATCGACCCGACCACTTTCCCGCTGGGCAACGCCACCGCCGACGCGCTGGATGGCGGCGACTTCGGCCGCCGGGTGGCCGAGTGGGATGCGCTGGAGGCGCGCGTCGCGCAGGTCAAGGCCCGGCTGCGCGCGGACCAGCACGACGCCTACTTCCAGCTGGTCGAGCACCCGGTCATCGCGCTGGGCAACCTCTACCGGCTGTACTACGCGGCGGCCTGGAACCACAAGCTCGCCAAGGCCGGTGACCCGCGCGCCAACGTCTTTGCCGACCGCGCCGAGGCCGCCTTCGCGCGCGACCGCGCCATCCGCGACCAGTACCACGCCATCGCGGGCGGCAAGTGGGACGGCATGATGCTGCAGACCCACATCGGCTACACGAACTGGCAGCAGCCGGACAAGGACATCATGCCGGCCGTGCAGCGTGTGGCCGGCACGGCGGATGCGTCGGTGGTGCAGCGGCAGCTGACTGCCAAGAAGCAGGGGGCTGCGCCTGAAGGCCACGTCATCGAAGCCACGCAGTTCGCCCGCGCCACCAGCGCCAAGGGCCTGACCTGGACGGCCATTCCCAATCTCGGCCACGGCCGGGGCGCCGTCGTCGCGCTGCCGCAGGGCCGCGCGTCCACGACGGTGGCCGACAACGTGCGCCTGGAGTACGACGTGGACCTGGCGCAGCCCGGCAGCTGGACCCTGCAGCTGCACATGCTGCCGACACTGGACGTGCGCAAGACCGGTGGCGTCCGCGTGGCCGTGGCCATCGGCGACCGCCCCGCGCAGACCTTGACGCTGAACCTGACCCCCACGCCCAACGCCGCGGACACCCGCGAGAAGCGCGACTGGTACCGCGCCGTGATGGACAACGGCTTCGTGCTGAGCGCCGACGCGGTCACGCTGCCGGCGGGCCGGCATGTCATCCGCGTCTGGCGGCTGGACGACAACGCGCTGCTGCAGAAGTTGGTGCTGCAGCCCGGCACGCAACGTGGCACGGTGGCGGCGGCTGGTGCCGCCGAAAGCGGCGAGTACCGCAACCTGCTGCGCGAGCTGCGGCCGGACATCAGCGAGGCCGACATCACCGCCAAGCTGGACGGTTATTGGAAATCGCTGTTCGAGGGCGGCAAGGATCAGCGCATCGTCTACCCCGCCGCGCCCACGCCCGACGGCCCCGCGTCCTATGTGCTGGACGTGGGCAACGACGACGTGCGCAGCGAAGGCATGTCCTACGGGATGATGATTGCCGTGCAGATGGGCCGCAAGGCCGACTTCGACGCGCTGTGGAACTGGGCCTGGACCCATATGCGCTACCGCTCCGGCCCGCGGCAGAGCTACTTCCGCTGGCAGTGCAAGCCCGAGGGCTGCGCCGGTTTCGGCAAGAACGCCGTACCTGCCTCCGACGGCGAGGAGTACATGGCCACCGCGTTGCTGATGGCCGCCTCGCGCTGGGGCAGCGGCGGAGGCGTCTACAACTACGAGGCCCAGGCGCAGGAGATCCTGACCGCCATGCTGCACAAGGAGGCGATGAATGGCGGCATCAAGGAAGGCGCGCGCTCGATGTTCTCGCCCCAGCACGGCCAGGTCGTCTTCGTGCCGGTGGGCGACGCGGCCGACTTCAGCGACCCGTCCTACCACCTGCCGGCCTTCTACGAGATCTGGGCGCGCCGCGCCGCCAAGGCCGAGGACCGCCAGCGCTGGCGTGAGATCGCCGACATCAGCCGCGCCTACTTCAGCAAGGCCGCGCACCCCAAGACCGGCCTTACGCCCGACTACGCGCACTTCGACGGCCGCCCCAAGGTGCTGGAGGGCCATGAGGACTTCCGTTACGACGCCTTCCGCACCGCGGTGAACTGGAGCGTGGACCAGGCCTGGTGGGGCAAGAACCCGACCGCCGCCGGCCTCAGCACCCGGCTGCTGAGCTTCTTTGCCGCGCAGGGCGCCGGCGGCAAGCCCTATCCCCACCTCTACACGCTGGACGGCAAGCCGCTGAACGACGAGCCCTCCAAGGGGCTGCTTTCCAGCAATGCCGTGGCTGCGCTGCTCGTCGACAAGTCACTGGGCAAGCGCTTCGTCGACGACCTCTGGGCGCTGGCGCCGCCCGCCGGCCAGTGGCGGTACTACGACGGCCTGCTTCAGTTC
This sequence comes from uncultured Comamonadaceae bacterium, assembly GCA_965650725.1. Lineage (GTDB taxonomy): Bacteria > Pseudomonadota > Gammaproteobacteria > Burkholderiales > Burkholderiaceae_C > Pelomonas. The sequence goes on from CBFGPX010000067.1 coordinate 12,590, forward strand.
ATGAACCTGCTACATGTCACGGGGCGGTTCAGGGCCTGGTGAAATGCACCGGCGTAACCGGCGTAACCGGCGTCCGCAGACGCAGAATGGGCCCGAATATCGGCCAACAATCCCCAAGCTGACCGCCCAAGCCTGCGTCGTTGGTAGGTTTAATGGGCGTCAGGGGAGAGGGATTCTGCGAAGCGCCAATCAGCGCCTGCTCGCACCATGCCTCGCTGCCGAGGCTGCGATTGAACTCCGGCAGCCATATCCTGGGAGGGGGTTGGATGCGGCACATGACCATGTGCGCGCTTCCGTCTTTTTCGGAGCCTGCACTCCCTCAGCTCGCTGGCTCATGGTGTGAGTCAGCGGAGATTGCATTCTCATCGGGACTATTGTTTACACCGATGCCTACAGTCGGTTTTCTTAAATCCAGGTTCCCCAGGGGGCGCCCGCGCCAGGGCTGGACAGCGTGCCGTTGTTGCAGGTGAAGGTGTACTCATAACCTGCGCCAGAGGGTGGCGGGGATTGGGTGCCCGGATTCTGCCAATACAGGGTCGGGGTGACTGTCACACTCTCGCCGTCGGCTAGAGCGGGGATGGTCCAGTCGTAAAAAAAGACATTGTCATATTCGTTGTATCCGGCTTCGCGGCAACCGCCATCTTCATCATGGGAAGGTGCATAAAAGGTCGAGCTGCCACTGGAAGCAATTGCCGGGATTGCTAGCAAGATGTTTGCCGTGGCGACCAAAAAAAGTGAAGCGAGTGATTTTTTCATCTATTTTCCTCTGTCCTCAATATTGGGATTGAAGGGATAACACTTCGAATGCCGCTGATCTCCCCAAAATGCGCTAACAAGTCGGCAGCGGCAATCCATGCTAGCGCTCCGGTGTGGCCACTACGATCAACGCGATGATTGTTTTTCAAGTCCGCTGTTGGTCCTGGGTTTGGGGGTTTTTACGCATGGTCGATAAATTAGGGGGGGCTTGGGTCGCGAATATGCGACGGCACATGCCCTGAACCGCTGACTAGGGGAAAGTGCAGATTCTCAATACGGGCAGAAGCTCGTACTCGACTGTTGCGAAATGCAGGGGTTTCTGTGCGCTACAGCGTCATCCGTGGGGGCGGTCCCGTCGTCAATGCCTACGGCCCCCGAATGGCGGATCCGTGCAGCGGCGAAATGCGCCGCAGCACCTGGTTGCAGCGGGGCCCCAAGACGACGCATGAGGCCGTCGTGTGCGGCAACAGTGCGCAGGGCAAACGTCGGCGCCAACGGCCAACCCGCTGGCCACGCTGTTGCGCGCGACCGGCCACCAAGCCGATGACGCCGCCGGCCACGCGTGCTGGCCTGGCCATCAGCATCCGGCGCTGTTCGGCGCGAAGTGAGCCCGCGCGCGTCTTCCCGCCCACCCGATCCGGTGGGCGCGGCAGACGCGGCGTGCCCTATGCCGCGCCGACAATGCCGCCGACCATGGGCAGGCACATCACAACGGCACAGGCGAGGACGGCGTGCGGCTGAAGGCGGCGGGCCGCGGCAGGCGCCTGCCGCCTGCGCTGATCGCGTCGCTGCTGGCGCATGCGCTGCTGCTGTCGCTGAGCTTCGGCCAGGGCGACGGCCTGCCCGGCCTGGAACTGCCCTGGCACCAGCGCCGCGCCGAGGCCGCTGAACTGCGCGTGCAGTTGCAGCCACTCCCGGCGCCGCCTGCTGCGGTACTCGCACCTGCCGCTGAAGCCGAAGCACCAGCCGACGCAGCCCCATCGGTGCAGGCCGAACCATCCGCCGAGCCCGATGCCGCCGACACCTCGACCACCGAGGTGCGCCTGACAGACACTGCGGAGCCGCCCCCTGCGCCGCCGGCGCGGGCACTGATTGCCGTCGAGCGCGCGCGGCCCGAGCACTGGACCGTGCTCACCGATCCGGCCTTGCCGACGGCCGCCATCGCCACGATGCCGTCCGCCTCCAGCCCCGCGCTGGAGCCGCTGGCGCGAGCTCGCGAGTCGCTGCGCCCGCGCGAGGACCGCAGCGCCGAGCCGGCCCAACTGGCCATGCTGCGCGCGGAGGCTGCCATTGCGGCGCTGGACGCCGCATCGGCGCCGGCCGTCGAGCCGCTGCGCCGCACCGGCAGCGGCCTGCGGCTGGACAAGCGCACCGACAGTACCGTTCTGGACGCTGCGGCAGCGGCGCGGGTGCTGCCCAGCGCCGCCGTCGCCACGCTGGTTGCGACGGCGGCGTCCGCGCCTGCCGTGCAGGCCTTGAGCCGTGCCGGCACAGGCCTGCGCCCCGCGACCAGCGGCAACCGCGCCGGTGAGCTGGCCCAGCTCGGCGCCGCAGTCCAGCAGGCCCAGCAGGGCGCTCAGCAACTGGAGACGGCGCGGCAGGAGGCGCTGCGCCAGGAGGCTGCGCGTGCCGAGGCCGCGCGCGCTGAAGCGCAGCGCCAGGAAGCCGCCCGCGCCGAGGCCGCGCGACAGGAAGCGGCCCGGCTGGCCGCAGCCCAGCTCGCCGCCGCCAAAGCGCAGGTCCAGGTCGAGGAAGAGCAGCGCGAGGCCCGCAAGCGCGCCATCGGCCGCCAGTTGGATGAGGAGGCCGCCCGGCGCGACGCCGAACGCCAGCGCCCCGACTGGGCACCCGCGCGCCGCGGCCGCCTGTTCGGCCGCGTGGACAGCCATGCCGCGCTGGCGGCCTATGGCGAGGCCTGGGTGCGCAAGATCGAGCAGAACGTGACGCCCGAGGTGGCCCGCGACCTGGCCCGCCAGCCGCACACTCAGGCCATGGTCACCGTGGCCGTGCGCAGCAACGGCTCGGTGGAGTCCATCACCTTCGTGCGCTCCAGCGGCGTGCCGGCCGTGGACGACGCGATCCGGCGCATCGTGCAGAGCCAGGAGAACTACCCGGCGTTTGCGCCGGCGCTGCTGCGGGACTACGACGTGGTGGAGATCAGGCGGACCTGGCAGTTCGACAGCGCGGTGCGCTTGTACTGAACGTCCGCGGGCACACCACCACCGGCGGCGCGATGGGCCCGTCACCCGTCACGGTGGGGCTGTCACGGATGAACGATCAACGCGCCGAAGAACGGCTGATAGACGATGGCGTAGGCGGCTGCAGTTGCTGACCGTCAGCAATTGCATGACCCGGCACGCGAGCGGCACAGAGGGAAATCGCTGAAGCCTAAGATGCCACGCACAACAAATTGATAGGGAGTATTGGCACCATGATGCGTTGCATCGTCCGCCGAGTGTTCGAGTTCAGCATTGCTTTCGGCGCCTTCGGGAGCGTCCTCGCCCAGGGCGATGAAGCGATTTTCGAGTTTCGCGTCAAACCGCTTCCCAACACCCATCAGCAATTCGACATGCGCGCAGACATGGACCTGCGCATGGAGCGACAGCCGCGACCCGGCCTGAGCGATACAGAACTCGAGGAGTTCAAAGCGAACGCAAAGGCCGAGGCTGCAAGGCCTCATATGAACTTGAGCCTGCGAACGGCCGGGCAGCAAACGGTCCATACCGGCCCGCTCGACGATCGAGGTCGCATGGTCGTGAAATCCCTCGTGGTGTTGGGGCCCATGCAGAAGATAAAGCTGGATGCAACGGAGCAATACATGTCGGAGCAGGCTGCCCAGCCGCCCATGCGCTTCACAGGCCTATTCGACTCGAACACCAGCCGCTACGAAAGTGCGGTCTTGGGCGGAAAGACCGTGCTGATACCGGAGGCTCAGGAGAAGACCTTTCGGCTCGTGGCCTTCGGTGCACCCGCCGCACTTGACGGTGTCAAGCTGCGAGTCGGCGAGTCCATAGACCTTCCTTTGCATGTGACCCTGTCTCCGCCTCCGCAGTCACAGCAAGCCGCCAGCATGGGCGGGGTTCTGAGGGGGCGCTACACGCTGCTCCGCGTACAGGATGGCATTGCCGACTTCGACATCCGCGCGTCCACGGATATCTCCGTCATGTCCGATGCCGTGGCCCCGGTGTCCACCATGCAAGTACATGCCGAGGGCGTTCTGAAGTTTGAGTTCCAGCAGCCAAGCGTCCAGAACTCAGCCATGCAGATTCGCGCCGATGGCGCTGGCCAACTGCGCTTGCGCCTCAGCGATCGCCTGGCCCTGCGCCACAACGTTGATGTGCGACTGCAGACGACGACCACGCTAGCCGACGGTAGCGGCATGACTTCTGACGTAAAACTGGTCCTCGACGAGATCGGTAGAGACTCGGAGTTGACCAGCGCACCCCGGCAAGCCGCGACTTCATACAGGTAGTGGACCACGAGGTTTGAAGGCGGCGGGGGCGGCACATCCCTGAAAGGGCCACCGCCTCTCGGTGCGGCGGTTTGGGCCCCTCTCCCGCCAGGGGCGAGGGAGTCATTGCAGCGACGGCGTCTTGCCCGAGCGCCGCCAGCTCAGTTTGGATACTTCCTGCCCGCCGTGTCCAGCGGCCAGTCGTCGCTGCGCAGCGGCGCGGCGGGCAGGCCGTCGGCGCCGACGAGGTTGGACTCGCTGGGGTTGTCCACCCAGGCATAGCGCGCGGCCAGCGGCGCCTTCACGTCGGGGCTGCCGAGCACGACGGCATTGCCCTCGATGCGCGCGGTGGCCGGCACGAAGCGGCGGTCGGCGCCGGCCAGCAGGAAGCCGCGCAGCGCCTCGCCGGCCTTGGCCGTGCGCAGGCCGCCGGCCGTATGCCTGAAGGTCAGCCAGACCTCGCTGCCGCGCACCTCGGTCTTCGCCAGTTGCGGGCCCGTGGCCGGCGCGGCGCGCAGGCCCTGGTCATGCAGCGCCAGTTGCGCCAGGCGCAGGCCCAGCGCACGCTTGTTGCGCGGGTGAATGTCCACCGCGTCGCCCACGTCGATGGCCACGGCCATGCCGGTGTGCGGCAGCGCCAGCGCCGCTGCCTGGGAGGCGCGCAGCTCCGCCCAGCCGCCATGGCCGGGGCGGTTGTTCTGCAGCGGCAGGTAGGACGCCAGCTGCACGAAGAAGAACGGCAGTTGCGGCTGGCCGAACTGCGTGCGCCAGTCGGTGATCAGCTTCTGGAAGTCGCCGGCATAGGCCGCGGCACGGCCGGTGTTGCTCTCGCCCTGATACCACAGCGCACCGCGGAACTTGAGGCCCTGCAGCGGCGCGA
>CBFGPX010000068.1:0-17653 GCA_965650725.1 uncultured Comamonadaceae bacterium
CGACCAGGCTCACGGTCTTGCGCGGGTAGGTGTCGGCGGCGGCCGTGGCCATGACCAGGGCGAGCAGGGAAGAACGCAAGAACGACATGAACGGGTCCTGATGAAGCGGTGAAGGGAAAGCCGCGTCAGCGCGGCAGCTGCTGTGCGCGGGCCAGCGTGAAGCCGGTGCTTTCGACCGGCGCGCCGAAGCCCGGCTGGCCGCCGCCGACGCTGACGCGGTAGCTGCCGGGCATGACCTGGCGCTGGCCGTCGCGGTCGACGAAGCTGAGGTCGCGCGCATCCAGCCGCCAGCTCAGCTCGCGGCGCTCGCCGGCCTTCAGGTGCAGGCGCTGGAAGCCGCGCAGCGCCAGCCGCGGGCCGCCCTCGAAGCGCGGCGGCGCGAGGTAAAGCTGGGCCACCTCGTCGCCGTCGCGGGCGCTGGTGTTGGTGATCGCCGTGCGCACGACCAGGCGCAGGTCCTTGCCGTCGTCCTGCACCTCGACCTGGGGCGCTTCGTAGCGGAAGGTCGAGTAGCTCAGGCCGTGGCCGAAGGGGTAGACCACCGGCTTGTCGAAGAAGCGGTAGGTGCGGCCGGCCATGCGGTAGTCATCAAAAGGCGGCAGGTCGGCCACGCTGCGGTAGAAGCTGACCGGCAGCCGCCCGGCCGGGTTGGCCGCGCCGGCCAGCACCTGGGCGATGGCCTGGCCGCCGCCCTCGCCCGGATACCAGGCCTGCAGCACGGCCGCCGCATGCTGCTGCGCCCACGACAGGTCGATGGCGCTGCCGCTCAGGTTGACCACCACCAGCGGCTTGCCCAGCTGCGCGGCGGCGCGCAGGTAGGCGCGCTGGTCGGCGGGCAGGTCCAGCGTCGTGCGGTCGCCGCCCGAGAAGCCGTCGATCTTGACCGGCATCTCCTCGCCTTCCAGGTCCGAGGTCAGGCCGACAACGGCCACGATGGCGTCGGCGTCCTGCGTGCCGGCACGCAGGTCCGCCAAAGGCTGGCGCGACACGCGCTTCCAGATCATGCCCGCGGGCGCACCCACGCCGGACTCGGCCTCGAACTGCAGCGCATAGCGTTCGCCCTGCTTCAGGTCCACCTGCACCAACGCCACCGGTTCGGCCCAGCGCGTCGCCTTGCTGGCCAGCACCACATCGCGGCCGGCGACGCGCACCCGGCCCTTCAGGCCCGCCAGCCCCAGCCGGTAGCTGCCGGTCTCGGGCGAGACGAAGGCGCCGGTCCACACGGTGCGCACCACGCTGCCCACCTCGGTGAAGTCCTGCGGGCGCGATTCGATCTGCGCGACGGTGTGGCTGCCGATGGCCTTGGCCTCGAAGCGGCGTTTGCCGATGTCCGTGGGCGAACCGGCCTGCAGCTTGAAGTAGCTGGCGCGCAGGCCGGCGCTGCCGTCGGGCGCGATGAACACCGCCTTGGGCACCGGATCGCCGTCGGTGATTGACGGGCCGAAGGGCACGAGCTTGACCTGCGCAGGCGTGAACTGCCGGCTCAGGCCTTCGAACACCGTCTGCGTGGGCCCGGTCTGCATGGACGAATAGTTGCCGCGCATGACCCGCCGCGCATCGGCCAGCGGCCCCACGACGGCGATGCGGGCGGACGCCTTCAGCGGCAGCGTGCCGTCGTTCTTCAGCAGCACCAGGCTCTCGATGGCCGAGCGCAGCGCCAGCGCGCGGTGCTCGGCCGAGTTGATCGCCGTGCCGGGCGGGAAACGCTGCTCGCCCGCGCCGGGCAGGTCGCCCACGCGCAGCCGCGCGGCGAACAGCCGCACCAGTGCGGTGTCGATGTCCGCCTCGCGCAGGTAGCCGCGCTGCAGCGCCTGCCGGTAGCGCTCGCCCAGGCCGGGCGTGTGCGACAGCGTGGCGCCGTTGCATTCGTTGTCCACGCCGGCCTTCAGCGCCATGGCCGCGCCGGCCACCGCGTCGGGGGCGACCTTGTGGTGGGCGTGGATGTCCACCACCGCATCGCAGTCCGACACCACATAGCCCTGGAAGCCCCAGTCCCGCCGCAGGATGTCACCCAGCAGCGTGCGGCTGGCGCAGGCCGGCTCGCCGTTGACACGGTTGTAGGCGCACATGATGGAGCCCGCCTGCGCATCCACCATCGCGGCGCGGAAGGCCGGCAGGTAGGTGTCCTCCAGGTCCTGCATGGACACCCACACGTCCACCGAATGGCGCGTCGACTCCGGCCCGCTGTGCACCGCGAAATGCTTGGGGCTGGCGATGACCTGCGGCCGCGCCGCGTCCGGCCCCTGCATGCCGCGCACATAGGCCGTGGCCAGCCGGGCGGTCAGGAAGGGGTCTTCGCCATAGGTCTCCTGGCCGCGGCCCCAGCGCGGGTCGCGGAAGATGTTGATGTTGGGCGACCAGGTGTTGAGCGCGCCGCCGATCCGGTGCGTGATGGGCTGGCCGCGGCCCAGCCCATGGACCGTCCGCACCTCGGTGCCGATGGCCGCGGCCACGTCCTGCATCAGGCCGTCGTTGAAACTGGCCGCCAGCCCCACCGGCTGCGGAAAGTTGGTGGTGGGCCCCGGGCCGAAGGCGCCGTGCAGCGATTCCGTCCACCAGTTGTAGGCCGGGATGCCCAGCCGCGGGATGGCCGGCGCGCCGTTGTGCAGCTGCTCCAGCTTCTCGTCCAGCGTCAGCCGCGCCACCAGGCTGCGCGCCTGGGCATCGACATCGGCCGGCGGCGCCGCAGCGGCCAGGCCGACGCTGGCCAGGCCCCAGGCCAGGCAGGCGGCGGCGGGAAGAAGTTTCAAGCGTGTCTCCGATGTCGTTGTGCGCCCTATCTTCTGGTAGCGCAATCAACAACACCACTCGCTTTTCCCGGATTGACGGCGGACAGGCAGCCGTCATGCGTCCATGACGCCTATGAAAACCGCCGAATCAGCGGGCCGATGAATTCTCGGCTGTGACCGATACCAAATCTGTCTTGACAACCCTCAGGCGAAGACCTTGCCCGGGTTCAGGATGCCCAGCGGATCCAGCGCCTGCTTCACGGCCCGCATCAGCGCCACGGCCTCGGCGCCGGTCTCGTCGAGCAGGAAGCCCTGCTTGTGCAGCCCGATGCCGTGCTCGCCCGTGCAGGTGCCCTCCAGCGCGATGGCGCGCGCCACCATCTGCGCGCTCAGCCGCTCGGCGGTGGCGAGCTCCTCGGGCCGGTCCGGGTCCAGCAGATAGGCCAGGTGGAAGTTGCCGTCGCCCACATGGCCCACGATGAAGTAGGGCAGGCCGGCCGCCTCCACCTCGGCAATGGAGGCGTCGATGTTCTCGGCCAGGCGCGAGATGGGCACGCAGGTGTCCGTCGTCACGGCACGGCAGCCGGGGCGGGTCTGCAGCGCGGAGAAATAGGCATGGTGCCGTGCCGCCCACAGCCGCGTGCGCGCCTCGGGCGTGGTGGCCCATTCGAAGGCCTCGCCACCATGGTCCGCCGCCACCTCCTGCACCACGGCCGCCTGCTCGGCCACGCCCGCGTCGCTGCCGTGGAACTCCATCAGCAGCATGGGCGCTTCCTTCAGGCCCAGCCTGTCATGGGCGTTGACCGCCCGGATCGCGTTGGCATCCAGCAGCTCGCAGCGCGCAATCGGCACGCCGATCTGGATGACCTGCATGGCCGTGCGCACCGCCGCGTCGATGCTGGGGAAGAAGCAGGTCGCCGCCGACACGGCCTCGGGCAGCGGGTGCACCTTGAGCGTCAGCTCGGTGATGACGCCCAGCGTGCCCTCGCTGCCCACCAGCAGCCGCGTCAGGTCGTAGCCGGCGCTGCTCTTCTTGGCGCGCGATCCGGTCCGCACGATCTCGCCGCTTGCCGCCACGAAGCGCAGCCCCAGCGCGTTCTCGCGCATCGTGCCGTAGCGCACGGCGTTCGTGCCGCTGGCCCGTGTGGCAGCCATGCCGCCCAGGCTGGCGTCGGCGCCGGGGTCGATGGGGAAGAACAGGCCCTCGTGCTTCAGCGCCTCGTTCAGCGCCTTGCGCGTGACGCCGGGCTGCACGGTGACCGTCAAGTCCTCGGCATCGATGCGCAGGATGCGGTCCATGCGCGACACATCCAGGCTGATGCCGCCGCGCACGGCCAGCAGATGGCCTTCCAGCGACGAGCCCGCACCGTAGGGGATGACCGGCACGCGGTACTGCGCGCACAGCGCTACCACGCGCGCGACCTCGGCCTCGCTCTCGGCGAACACCACGGCCTGCGGTGGCGGCACGTCGAACACCGACTCGTCGCGGCCATGCTGCTGGCGCACGGCCAGCGCGGTGGAGCAGCGGTCGGCGAAAGCAGCACGCAACGCATCCAGCAATTCGGCCGGCAGCGGCGGCGCGAGTGAAAAGTGTTCGGGCGCGTTCATTGGCGGGCTCCACGGTCGGTTGCCAAGATTCTCTTGCAGTGCCAGCATGTCCTCACAGCGTTTCGGGAGACCCTCATGGACCCCACCCTGACCTGGTTGCTGTTGATCGCCGCCGCAGTGCTCATCCTGTTCGGCGCCGTGCGCTTCGACCTGCTGGCCGCCCGCTGGCGCGACGTCTTCCGCGGCCCGCCGCCGCCGCACGATGCCCCACCCGCGCCGCGCTTCACAGCGGCCCCCGGGTTGCGACCGCATGACGCGCCGGTGCACAAACCCGCCTTCCACCGCAGCGGGCGGCGGCACTGAAGACAATGGTGGTTTTGCATCGCGCCAAACCACCATGGGCAACCGACTCTCACAGATCGCCACCCGCACCGGCGACGACGGCACCACCGGCCTCTCCGACGGCAGCCGTGTGCCCAAGGATCACCTGCGCGTGCAGGCCATGGGCGACGTCGACGAGCTGAACTCCAACCTGGGCCTGCTGCTGGCCGAGCCACTGCCGGACGACGTGCGCGAGCTGCTCGTCACCATCCAGCACGAGCTGTTCAACCTGGGCGGAGAACTCTCCTGGCCCGGCGGCGAGCTGCTGAAGGACGCCGCCGTGCTGCGGCTGGACGAGGCGCTGGAACACTACAACGAGCACCTGCCGCGGCTGAAGGAGTTCATCCTGCCGGCCGGCACGCGCAGCGCCGCCATCGCCCATGTGTGCCGCACCATCGCGCGCCGTGCCGAGCGAGCCGTCATCACGCTGGCGACCACCGAGGCGATCCGCGCCGCGCCGCGGCAATACCTGAACCGCCTGTCCGACCTGCTGTTCGTGCTGGCCCGCGTGTTGAACCGCGCCAACCTCGACGGCCTGGGCGGCGACGACGTCTACTGGCAGAGCGAGCGCATGAAGCGGCTGGACGCCGCCGGGAACTGATCGATCAGGCCTGCTGGCGCCGCAGCAGCCGCCACACCAGCCAGCCCCAGCGCAGCGCGGCCAGCAGCTTGCCGCGGCGCTGCCGGCCCGCCGCCGCGAAGAAGGCCGCGCCGCCGCTGGCGGCGGCCAGCACGGCGGGTTGGGAGAACAGGCCTTTGATCCACAGCAGCCGGTTCGCCCATCCATCGGCACGTTCGCCGACCTGGTCAAACGCCGCCACGGCCTGGCCGCGCATGAGCTCGGAGGCCAGCAGCAGGTTGGCCTTGCGCTGCGCGCGCGCGGCCGGATCGGCGGGCAGCTTGGGAATCATGGGCCGGGCGGGCGCTTCAGCGCGTTGGCGTCCTCGCGCAGCTCGCTGATGCTGGCCGAGAACAGCGTCGAGGGCTGCGACAGCAGGCCCCTGACCTTCAGCACGGCGACGACCGCGGCGCCCACCAGCAGCAGCGTGGCCACGCCCACCGCCAGCAGGCGGTGGCTGTCCCACAGCGCCACGGTCACCCACAGCACCCCCATCAGCAGGCCAAAACCCGCCAGCAGGGCAGCCACGACGGCCCAGACCAGCAGGCTGGCGATGCGCTCCTTCTCCTCCTGAGCCTCGATGGCCAGCAGTTCGAGTCGGATGCGCGTCAGCGTCAGCAGCGAGACGCCGAGCCGCCGCAGCGGCGCGGAGACCGGTTCAGGGGTGTCGCTCAACGACGGCCGATCAGCACGCCGACGGCCAAGGCAACGGCTGCCGCCACGCCGATGGCTTGCCAGGGCTTCTCGTGCACGTAGTTGTCGGTCGCGGTCGCCGCGGCCTTGGCACGCTCGACGGCCTCGTGCTGAGCGTCCAACAGCCGTTCCTTGGCGCCGTCCAGGCGATCGCGGATGCGGGCGCGCAGCGCCTTGACCTCGCCTTCGGCCTGGTTGCCCGTGGCGGTCATCAGCGCGTCGATGTCGTCCATCACCGCGCGGAAATCCGCGGCCAGTTTTTCCTTCGCCAGGGTGGTATCGCTCATCGCGGACTCCTCATGAAAGATCAGACACGGGTGCAGCCTAACCCCTTTGCCCCGGGCAGGTCATGACATCCCTCAAACGAAGCGAACTTGTCCTACAGGGCCGCAACGGCCTGGCGCAGCCGGGCTGCAAAGGCCTCGCGCAGGGCGGCCGGCGCCACCACCTCGACCTGGCCAGCGTGACGCAGCAGGTCCATCAGCAGCTCGGTGTCGTCCACATAGGGCAGGCGAAGGCGCCAGCGGCCGTCGGGCAGGAATTCGCTGCGCTGCGCGGGGTGCCACTCCTCGCGTGACACCCAGGCGGCCGTCTCGGCGCTGAACACCAGCTCGGCCTCGCGCGGCGTGCCGCCGGCAAAGATGCCGTAGCCCTGGTCCAGCTCGCCTTCCAGCTCGGCCAGCGGCACAGCCCTGGCCTCGGCGTCCAGCAGCGTGGCCGTCTCTATGCCGTCCAGCGCGAAGCGGCGGTAGCCGTCGCTGGCATGGCACCAGGCGTCCAGGTACCAGGCGTGGCGGTGGTGTACCAGACGCTGCGGCGACACCTCGCGCTCGCTGCTCTCGCCGCTCTTCTTCTTGCGGTAGCGGATGGCCAGGCGGCGGCGCTTCACGACCGCACTGCCCACCGTCTCGAAGGCCTCGCTGGCCATGCGCCGCCGGGCCGTGCCGATGAGCCGCACGCGCCGGCGCAGCTCGTCAGCCTCGGCGGCGTCCACGCCCAGCATGCCGGTGATCTTGTCGAACATGGGCTGCAGGTGCCGGCCTACGACGCCCTGCTCGTCAAGCCCGGCCAGCATCTGCTGCATGGTCAGCAGCGCGTGCAGTTCGGCCTCGTTGAACCACACGCCCGGCAGCTCGTGCTTGCCACCGCGCCACTGCTGGCCGAAGCGGTAGCCGTTCTCGCCGGCGTCGTACTCGATGGGGGCGTCCAGCCGCTCCCGCAGGTAGGCCAGGTCGCGCTTGAGCGTTGCCGGCGACACCTCCAGCGCCTCCAGCAGTGCCGCGAAGGACACGCAGCCGCGCGAGCGGATCAGGTGTTCGATCTTGTAGAAGCGTTCGGTGCGATCCATCGCGTTCCTGAGAATATTTACAGTGTTTTCACGGTGGATCATCTCATGAGCCACCTGGCTCACAGACTGCTTGCAAGGCCCGCGAACTTCATCGGCGAGCCCAACGACCAGGAGTCCGACATGCAAGCCGTCTTCAACGCCCAGCTCACCGCCCAGCCCGCCCTCGTCCAGTACGACCTGGACATGGACGACACGCCCGCCGTCGTCAGCGCCCACGAACGCGTGGGCCTGGCCCTGGGCCGCGACTACGCGCTGCACGGCATCACGCCGCCCATCGCCCACCTGTACCCCCAATCGCCGCTGCAGCGCGGCTGGATGGCGGCCCGCGGCCGGGCCGTGCGTGCGCCCGCCACCGCACAGGTCGAGCAATGGCTGGCGCTGCGCACCCATGCCTGGGCCCGCGGCCGCCACTTCGAGGACATGCTGGTCACGCCCCACCACCTGGGCCAGCTCGACGTCAGCCACTGCCCGGTCACCCGCGAGCTGCTGGGTGACGACAACCGCAGCATCGACCGCGTCCGCGACGACGCCGGCTACGCCGCTGGCAATCTGGCCGTCATGAGCCACCGCGCCAACCAGGCCAAGGGCAGCCGCGCCTACCCGCAACTGCGCGAGCTGGCCGACAGCTGCGCCGCCGGCCCCATCACCCGCATCGGCGGCCTGGCCGAGGCTGAATGGATGCGCCTCGCAGTGCTGGCCAGCTTCGTCACGCCGCTGAGCCACGAGGAGGCAGCACGCATGCCGCTGCGCGTGCTGCCGCCCAACCGGCTGCGCCTGTTCAACCCCATCCAGGCGCTGCAGGCCCTGGTGACGCGCCAGCTGGCCACGCCGGGCTGGAGCGCCCGCCTGGCGCGGCTGGAGGCGCTGCTGCCCACCGACGCGCTGCGCAGCGACTTCAACCGCTTCCTGCTCGCGCTGGCGCCGCGCGTGCTGGCTGCGGCCGAGCTGCAGCAGCCGCATGAGATCCGCTGGGCCCTGGAAGACGCCTGGGCGCTGCCCCTGGTCACGAAGCGCTGGACCCGTTTCGCGCTGCAGCTGACGCCCGAGCAGGCCGAGGCGCTGGTCGAGCGCGCCGCGGCCAAGAAGCTCAGCCCCGTGCACGTGCAGCGCCACGACGACGCCACCGACGGATGGGCGCTGGCCACCGGCGGCTACGCGGCCTGACACCCCCGCGGGCACGGGGGCCGGTGAACCTGGCCTGTCACGGCAGCTTCATCACCGCGCCGGACAGTGCGCCGGTCTGAACCGGAGCCCCTCCATGAACAAGTCCCTCGCCCTGATCGCCGCCGCTGCCGCGGCCCTCGTCTCGAACAGCGCCGTGGCCGCCCTCGCGGCCGGCGACGTCGCCTTCACCGCCCTCAACGCCGACGAAGACGGCTGGGCGCTGGTGACCTTCGTCGACATCGCCGCCAACACCACCATCTACTTCACCGACAACGAGTGGAACGGCTCGGCCTTCAACACCGGCGAGAGCTACCACCGTTGGGTCAGCGGCGCGTCGACCATCGCGGCCGGCTCCGTGATCCGCTTCCAGAACATCGACAACATCAACACGCTGTCGTCCACGCTGGGCACGCTGAGCCGCGCATCGGTCTCGGGCAGCAGCAACTTCGGTCTCAGCCAGGACGGCGACTCGGTCTACGCCTACACCGCCAGCTCGGCCACCGGCACGCCCAGCTTCCTGGCCGCGATCACGACCACGGCCTTCACCGGCGCCACCACGTCGGGCCTGCTGACCAACACGGGCCTGTCCATCGGCAACGGCGCGATCGCGCTGGGCGGCGGCGCCGAATACGAGGAATACACCGGAATTCGTGCCGGCGAGGCTGACTTCTCGGCCTACAAGCCGCTGGTCGGCAACATCGCCAACTGGACCACCAACCCCGACAACGGCAGCTACGCCGGCATGGTGCCCAACACCACCGCCTTCAGCGTGAGCGCCGTGCCCGAGCCGCAGACCTATGCGCTGATGCTGAGTGGCCTGCTGGCCGTCGGCTTCGTGGCCCGCCGCCGTCGCGGCTGATCGCAAGGCCTCAAAGACAAAGCGCCCCGAGGGGCGCTTTTTTCATGGCCCTGCGAAACGCTCAGACCAGCGAGCGGAACAGCCGGATCTCTTCGACGCGGGCGCCGCCCACCTCGGTCGTGCGGGCGCTGCCCAGCTCGCGCTTGAAGCCGGCCAGCTCGAAGAAGCGCAGCGCGCGCTCGTTGCGCAGGTAGCACCACAGCGTGGCCTTGGTGCAGCCTTCTTCCTGCAGACCGTCGCGCGTGGCATCCCACAGCGCCAGACCCACGCCCTTGTCCAGGTGCTCGGGGCTGGCGAACAGCGCCCAGACCTCGCCGGTGGTGGCCGGCGTGCCCTTGTCACGCGAGCGGTCGAAGCCGGCGAAGCCCATGATCTTGTTGTCCAGGTGGGCCACGATGACCTGCGGCTCGCACAGGTCGATGGCCTCGCGCCAGAAGGCCTGGCGCTTCTGCACCGACATCGCATCCAGCGCGGCGGGCGGCAGCAGGTCCTTGTAGGCATCCTGGCTGCTGGCGACGTGGATCTCGGCGATGGCTTTGGCATCGCGCAGGGTGGCGGGGCGAACCTGGATCACGGACATGGAATTCTTCTTGAGCGAAACGCGGGAACGAAAGGGCGAGATTTTGATTGCCCTTGCGCGTGCAAGCCGCTCTTGACAGAGTTTTTTTATCCGCTCACGCCAGCGCGCTGGTCGAGCCGTGCGGCCTTCACATGTTCCACGAGACCACGCCGCAACCAGCGCAGCGGCGTGCGCTGCAGCGTCGAGAGCAGCGCGTGGTCGACGTCCATGCCACCCAGATCGAGCGCAAAGCGATTCGCGACCTCGCTTCTGACTTTCAGTAACAACTCGGCGGTGACCAGCGCATCGGCCATCGCGCGGTGGGCACGTCCCGAAAAGGCCAGGCCGTGAAACCGCGCCATCTCACCCAGGCCGTGCCCCTTGGACTCCGGCCACAGGCGCCGCGACAGCAGCACCGTGCAGGCGAACTCGTGTGCCGGGTCCGGCGCGATGTCAGCGCGCTGCATCTCGGCCTGCCAGAAGCCGCGGTCGAAGCTCGCGTTGTGCGCCACCAGCGGGCAGCCAGCCGTGAACCGTGCCAGCTCGCGCATGACGCTGGCCGAATCGGGTGCGGTGGCCAGCATCTCGTTGCTGATGCCGGTCAGGGCCTGGATCTGCGGCGGCACCCAGGCGCCGCTGTTCATCAGGCTGGCCCAGCGGTCCACGATCTCGCCACCCCGCACCAGCACGGCGGCGATCTCGGTGGCGCGGCCACCCGTGGCCGGGCCCAGCCCGGTCGTCTCGAAGTCGACGACGGCGATGGTCTGCACACCCATTTCCTCAAGACCTCTGCGGTGGATGCAGGGGCGGGTACTTCAGGGCGTTCATCGCCAGCTTGCGTTCCACCGCGGCTTCCAGGTCCACGCCGCCATGGTCGGCGATCTGCAGCAGGTACAGCAGCACATCCGACAGCTCCTCGCCCAAATGGCGGCGCTGGTCGTCATCGAGCTGCAGCGATTGCTCCGGCGTCAGCCACTGGAAGATCTCCAGCAGCTCCGCGGCTTCCACCGTCATCGCCATCGCGAGATTCTTGGGCGTCTGGTAGGGCTGCCAATCACGCTCGGCAGCGAAGTGGCGCAGACGCTGCTGCAGGGCTGAAATGTCCATGGTGGCAGTGTCCAATGTATTCAATACGGTATTGAAATTTCAAAGTGGTGGTGGTGGTAGAGGGCGCCCCACCCTGTGGACAAGCGAAGAAAGTCCAGTTGTGTCAAGCATTTGAGTGCGGCACAAGCCTGTGCGCCAGACCCGGGACCGAGATGTCCGCGTTTGGGAACAACTTCGGAGAACGGGCTCGGCCTGTGGATATCTGCAAGCTTGTTCCAGAGTCATCCACAGACTTGCTCTAGACCTTCTTTACTAGTTCCGCGTGGCAAAACGCAACGGCGCCCGCTGACCCAGCGGCTAGAGTTGCCCTCCCTCGTATTTGTGAAAGCACCGCTTCGCCGGTGTCGCCAAGGAGACAACGATGAAACCCTCCCACACCCGGATCGCTGCCGCCTCGGTGGCGTTGTTGGGCGGACTGCTGCTGGCCGGCTGCGGCGGTGGCGGTTCCAGCGCCGACACCACGCCCAAGGTCGCCATCTCCTCGGTCAAGGTCTTCGGCGACAGCCTGCAGGACAGTGGCACCTTCGGTTTCAAGGCCACCGTTCAGGCGGCCAACAACCTGATCTACGTCGAGCGCATCGCGGCCAACTACGGCCAGACGCTGTGCAACTTCTTCACGTCGAACGGCACCAGCTTCGGCGTCAACAGCAAGGCGGGTTGCACCAACTACGCCGTCGCTGGCGGCCGCATCACCTACACCGGCGCCGGGGGCGCGGCGGCGCCGTTGACCATCGGCACGCAGATGACCACCTTTGCGGCGACGGGCAGCTTCACGGCCAGCGACCTGGTCATCATCGACGGCGGTGGCAACGATGCGGCCGACGTGGTTGGCGCCTACCTGAACATTCCCAAGGACGGTGCCGCCGCCTACCGGGGCCTGCTGGGCACGCTGCTGACGGCCACGCAGATCAACACCGCCCTGGCCGGCGGCGCGACGACGGTGGCGCAACTGCCCGGCACCTACATGACGGCCCTGGCCGACAAGTTCTACGCCTCCATCAAGGCCAATGTGCTGGACAAGGGCGCGACCCACGTGGTCGTCATGAACATCCCCGACATCACCTTCACGCCGCGCTTCCAGATGGTGCTGGACAGCATCGCAGCCGCCAGCGGCGGTGGTGCCACCGGCGCCGCCGCCCGTGCGCAGTCGCAGGCGCTGTTCCAGGGCTGGATCTCCGCCTTCAACACCCAGCTCGCGGCCAAGCTGGCTGGCAACGACAACGTCATCGTCATCGACTTCTACAAGGGCTTCCAGGACCAGGTCGCGATGCCGGCCCAGTTCAGCCTGACCAATGTGACGACGCCGGTCTGCCCCATCACCGGCGTGGGCAGCGACGGTCTGCCGACCTACAGCTTCCCGACCTGCACGGAAGCCGCCCTGTCGGCGACGACCGGCAAGCCCAGCGCCGACTGGTGGAAGAGCTATGCGTTCGCCGACAGCTTCCACCCCACGCTGTACGGCCACCAACTGACCCAGCAGCTCATCGCCAAGTCCCTGGCCACCAAGGGCTGGCTCTAAACCGCGGTACCCACTCGGAGACACACCATGAAAACCAAGATCCTCCTCGGTGCCATGTCCGCTCTGTTCACGGCCGGCAGCGCTCTCGCGCAGTCGGCCGGCAGCTTCGTCGTCTACGGTGGCGGCGTGCAGATCCAGCCCCAGGTCGACAGCGGCGACCTGACTGCGCCCAGCCTGCCCGGCACCAAGGTCGACGTGAAGAAGGCCAGCGCCTTCGTCGGCGGCATCACCTACTACTGGACCGACAACATCAGCATCGACCTGCCCATTGGCGGGCCGTTCAAGCATGACGTCATCGGTGCCGGCGCGATCGAGGGCGTCGGCAAGCTGGGCAGCGTCAAGGCCCTGCCCATGACCTTGCTGGCGCAGTACCGCTTCGGCGACGCCAACAGCAGCCTGCGTCCCTTCGTGGGCGCCGGCCTGACCTATGGCTACTTCTTCAAGCCCAAGGCCACGGCGGTGCTGTCCGGCATCACCGGCGGCACGCCCAGCAACCCCACCACGCTGTCCATGAAGAGCCGGCTGGGCCCCACGCTGGAAGTGGGTGCCGCCTACAACCTGACGCGGGAATGGTCCACCAGCCTGTCGCTCACCAAGACCTTCCTGAAGACCACCGGCAGCCTGTCCACCGGCCAGACCATCGAGACCACGCTGGACCCGGTGTGCGTGAAGTTCAGCATCGGCTACCGGTTCTGAATCCGCGGCCAGGCGCTGCAGCGTTCGCAAGGGAGCCTCCGGGCTCCCTTTTTCGTTCTCTGGCACGCAACCTGCTGTGTTTCGGCATCCCGGCATGGCGAGGCGATCCATGGTTCGATATCTGGCAGGCCTGCCCAAAGGCAAGATGGTGCTGTGGTGCTACCTGATCTGGTGGGGCGTGGCGGTGGGCTTCCACTTCGACCCCTCGCCGCAGATCTGGCTGAACTCGGCCGGCATCAGCCTCGTCATCGGCATCGCGCTGATGCTCAGCGTCGCCCAGGCTCCGGCCCGGCCGCCGGACCGCTGGCAGACCTTCCGGCTGTTCGCGATGCCCTTCTGCGTGTCCAGCTTCTCGTCACTGATCAAAGGTCAGGGCTTCGTGCTCATCATCCCGCCGCGTGCGGTGGAACTCGGCACCGCGCTGCTGGCCTGCGCCGGCTTCCTGGCACTGGTCTGGGCCGTCCAGTACCGTCAGCGGCGGCGGTCCCCACCGCTTCCGACAAACTAGGGATGATCCCGCGGCCAGGGGTGGTTGCGCTGTCCAAGCGCCCCGATGATGCCGGCCTCGAAATCAACGAAATCAGGAATCGCACCATGTCCACTCTGCTGAAGTCCAGCATTGCCGTCGGCCTGCTCAGCGTGGCCGCCCTCGCCCAGGCCGTGACCGCGGGTGTCACGGTGGACAGCAGTACCGCCAACGTGAACAACCCGGCTGCGGCGGCCGATGGCGTCACGCCCGCGAACTTCACCGACTGGCAGACGAACTCCGCGTGGTGGAACGGCGTCGCGGTGAACCCGGCGGATGCCATCACGTTCAAGCTGGACAAGGCCTACCGCCTGTCCTCGGCAACGGTCACGCTGGACTGGAACGACCTCTACCGCTTCTATGTGTCCACCGACGGCGTGAACTTCGGCGAGCAGCTGTTCTCGGTGTTTGGCTACACCGACCAGCAGGTCGTGAACAGCGGCCAGGTCACGATGAGCGTCAGCTTTGCCGAGACCGCGAAGGCCTACCAATACGTCCGTGTGCAGGCCGTGTTTGGCGACGGCCTGTATTCGGTGGGCGAAGTGAGCTTCAGCGGCAGCGCCGCCCCCGTGCCGGAGCCGAGCGCACTCGCGCTGATGCTGGGCGGCATGGGTCTGGTGGCCTTCGTCGCGCGCCGTCGCCGGTTGCGTTGAACGGTACCGGCGTCGGCCGGTTCTCGGTTTGCAAAGGGCTGGGCGACCAGCCCTTTGTCGTTGTTCAAGCTGGGCCCGAGGTCAGCGAGGAGCAGGTACTGAACGCTAAGCAATCCCCACCACCTTGTGCATCTGCACCGACAGCCGCCACTGCGGGTGCTGCATGCAGTAGGCCACCGCCGCCTTGGTGTGCTCGCGCTGCAGCACCGAGTCCATCGGCTGCAGGAAGAAGTTCTGGAAGTCCAGCCCGGCGAAGCGTTCCGGCATCGCCAGCGGCTGCGGGTAGACCAGCTTCAGCTCATGCCCTGACGTCAGCAGCAGCGGCGCATCGGCCTTGGGGCTGACGCAGATCCAGTCCAGCCCCGGCGGCGCCGGCTGCGTGCCGTTGGTCTCCACGGCGACCTCGAAGCCGCGCGCGTGCAGCGCGTCGATCAGCGGCGTGTCCAGCTGCAGCAGCGGCTCGCCGCCGGTGCAGACCACGTAGGGACGGCCGCCGCCCGGCCAGGCCTTGGCAATCGCATCCGCCAGCGCATCGGCCGTTGCGAACTTGCCGCCACCCTCGCCGTCGGTGCCGACGAAATCCGTGTCGCAGAAGCTGCAGACCGCCGTTGCACGATCCTGTTCGCGCCCCGTCCACAGGTTGCATCCGGCAAAGCGGCAGAACACCGCCGCGCGGCCGGCCTGGGCGCCCTCGCCCTGCAGCGTGTAGAACAGCTCTTTGACTGAATACGTCATACCGGAATCAGCTCCTGCGAGTCAGCCCGGCTGACGATGG
This sequence comes from uncultured Comamonadaceae bacterium, assembly GCA_965650725.1. Classification (GTDB taxonomy): domain Bacteria; phylum Pseudomonadota; class Gammaproteobacteria; order Burkholderiales; family Burkholderiaceae_C; genus Pelomonas. Next base: position 15,177 of record CBFGPX010000068.1, read on the forward strand.
CGCCGGATCCACGCGTCTCGTACAAGTCCACGCGGTCGATCTGCGGCAGCACGGCGCCGCCCTCGCGCAGCACCCAGGCCGCGATGGACGCCGCGTCGCCATCGGGCAAGTTGGCGATCTCGAACAGCGGGTGATGGTCCAGCCGCTTGAACAGCGGGTTGAACAGCGCCTTCACGTCGCCGAAGTCCACCGTCCAGCCCATCACCTGGTCCAGCGGCGCTGCCAGGTGCAGGCGCAGCGTGAAGGTGTGGCCGTGGGTGCCCGCCAGCGGATGGCCCTCCGGTGCGTGGCGCATGCGAACGGCGCTGTCCAGCGTCATCTCCTTCCAGATGCGGTAGCTCTGGCCGTTGAAGTTGGCGCCGCTGGAGCCGGTCTCGTAGACGGTGACCCAGCTCAGCTCCGGCAGCGCGGGCTTGAGCCGCTGCCACAGCCAGGCCGAGATGTTCTCGCTGGTCGGGTTGGCGAGGCCTTCGATGTCGTTCAGGCAGCGGTAGTTCAGCGCGAAGTGCAGCGGTGCCCAGACCTCGTCCAGATGGTCGTAGTCGATGGCCAGGTCGCGCTCGCCGAGGTCCGCATTGGCATGCAGGATGACCTCGAAGCCGTGGCCGTGCATGCGGCCGCACTGGTGGCCGGCCGGCACGTTGGGCAACTGGTGCGCGGCCTGGAAGCGGTAGCGACGCCACACGTGCGCATGGCCCGCACCGTCCAGGTCCACGCCACTGTGCTGCGTGCTCTGCACACCCACCTGCACGATGCCCGGCACGGCCAGCCGCGAGCGCACCCAGCGCGCCAGGTTCTCGTCGGTGGGCTCGGCCAGGTGGTCGTTCAGCAGCGCATGGTCCAGCGGCGCGACGGTGTCGGTCATGCGCGTGCGCAGCGCCTCCACCTCGCCACCCGGGAAAGCCGCCCAGCCGGACGGCAGCGCCGTGCGCACGGTGGCGAAATAGCTGTGGCCATGCAGCCCATGGCTGCGGTGGGAGGCCGGCAGGGCTGGAATGCGGCAGGCCGACTCGAAGCCGGCGGACGCGCAGTGAAGGACCGAAACTGACATGCCCGGATTGTCCCCCGGGCTTGACTTGAAGCCGGCTTGAACTTTTAGGCTGCTTCACCATGAACATGTCCGAACCCCTTGCCGCCCCCGACACCCAGCTGTTCGCTCCCGGCCGCCGCGCCGCCTGCCTGGGCGCCGTCGCGCTGATCTCCATGCTGGCCTTCGAGGCCATCGCCGTCGCCACCGCCATGCCCGCCGTCGCCGAGGCGCTGGACGGCCTGCCGCTGTACGCGCTGGCCTTCGGCGCGACGCTGGCCACCTCGGTCATCGGCATGACGGTGGCCGGCCAGCTGTGCGACAAGCGCGGGCCCTACCGCGCTTCGCTGCTGGGTCTGGCGGCCTTCCTGGCCGGCCTGCTGCTGGCGGGGTTTGCCACCGCCATGCCGGCGCTGGTGCTGGGCCGCGCGCTGCAGGGCCTGGGCACCGGCGTGCTGGGCGTGGCGCTGTACGTGGGCGTGGGCCAGGTCGTGCCGGCGCCGCTGCATCCCAAGATGTTCGCGATGTTCGCCGCGGCCTGGGTGCTGCCGGGCCTGCTGGGGCCGGCGGTCGCGTCGGGGCTGGTGCACTGGCTGGGCTGGCGCTCGGTCTTCCTGGCCGTGGCGGCGGCCGTGCCGGTGGCGGCGGCGGCCATGCTGCCGGCGCTCAGGCGCGTGGGTGGCGGCTCGGGCGACACCTTGCGCTGGGGCGCGCTGCGGTGGGCCGTGCTGGCCAGTGCGGGCGCGCTGGTGCTGCACGGCGCCAGCCAGCGCGACGGCGCCGGCGCTGGCCTGCTGTTCGCGGCGGGCGCGGTGGCAGCCCTCGTCGCTGCGCGGCAGTTGCTGCCGGCCGGCACGCTGACGGCCGCGCGCGGCCTGCCCACCGTGGTGCTGCTGCGCGGCTTCATCGCCGCCGCGTTCGCCAGCGCCGAGGCCTTCCTGCCGCTGCTGCTGACCCAGCATTTCGGCTGGAGCCTGGCGCAGGCTGGCATCGCGCTCAGCGCCGGCGCGGTGACCTGGAGCATCGGCAGTGCCATCCAGGCGCGCGTGCAGCGCGACGCGGCGCGGCGCCGGCTGCTGCCGGCCGGCTTTGCGCTGGCCTCGGCGGGGCTGGGCGTGGTCATGCTGCCCGTCGCCGTGGCGACGCTGCCGGCCTGGCTGGCGCTGGCGGGCTGGGTCGGCGTGGGCCTGGGCATCGGCCTGTCCTTCCCGATGCTGTCGGTGCTGCTGCTGAAGCTGTCGCCGCCGGAGCGGCAGGGCGCCAACACATCGTCGCTGCAACTGAGCGACGCGCTGGTCAGCAGCGCCGCCCTGGGCGGCGCGGGCCTGCTGTTCGACCCCGCCACGCGCCAGGTGTTGCCGGTGCTGGCGATGGCCTGCGCGCTGGCGGCGGCGGCGGCCGTCATCAGCCCGCGCGCGCTGCAGCTGCGGGCCTGATGGTCTGAAGGAGC
>CBFGPX010000069.1:0-17574 GCA_965650725.1 uncultured Comamonadaceae bacterium
CCCTGTACGTCTGATCAAAATGAACTGAAAGCGCGCTGCGCCTGGCCTGCCGTGTGCTGATCGCCATGGGGACGCCAGCACAACGGCCTGCCATTACCTGCTTACTTGGCGTCCAACAGCATGGCATTCAGGCGCTTGACGAAGCCCGCCGGGTCGGCCAGGCTGCCGCCTTCGGCCAGCACCGCCTGATCGAACAGGATGTGCGACCAGTCCTTGAAGCTGGGGCTCTCCGGGCTCTCGTACTTCAGGCGCGTGACCAGGGCGTGCGAAGGATTGATCTCCAGGATAGGCTTGGATTCCGGCGCGTTCTGGCCCGCCGCCTTCAGCATGCGCAGCAGGTTACCCGACAGTTCGTGCTCGTCCGCCACCAGGCAGGCCGGCGAATCGGTCAGGCGGAAGGTCACGCGCACGTCCTTGGCCTTGTCTTCCAGGGCAGTCTTCATCTTCTCGACCAGTTCCTTGTAGGACGCCTCGGTTTCTTCGTGCGCCTTCTTCTCGGCTTCGTCTTCCAGCTTGCCCAGGTCCAGGCCACCCTTGGCCACCGAGGTCAGTTCCTTGCCCTCGAACTCGGTCAGGAAGGACAGCATCCACTCGTCCACGCGGTCAGACAGCAGCAGCACTTCCACGCCCTTCTTGCGGAAGATTTCCAGGTGCGGGCTGTCCTTGGCGGCCTTGTGGTTGTCCGCCGTGACGTAGTAAATCTTGTCCTGGCCTTCCTTCATGCGGCCGATGTACTGCTCCAGCGAGACCGTCTGGTCGGCGCTGTCGCTGGCGGTCGAGGCAAAGCGCAGCAGCTTGGCGATGCGGTCCTTGTTGGCGGCGTCCTCGCCGATGCCTTCCTTGAGCACCTGGCCGAATTCGGTCCAGAAGGTGGCGTACTTGTCCTTTTTTTCCTGCTCTTCGGCGTTGGCCAGGTCTTCCAGCATCGACAGCACGCGCTTGGTCGAGCCTTCGCGGATGGCACGCACGTCGCGCGACTCCTGCAGGATCTCGCGCGACACGTTCAGAGGCAGGTCGTTCGAGTCGATCACACCCTTGATGAAGCGCAGGTAGGTCGGCATCAGCTGCTCGGCGTCGTCCATGATGAAGACGCGCTTCACGTACAGCTTGATGCCGCCGCGCTTGTTGCGGTCCCACAGGTCGAACGGGGCGTGGCTGGGCACGTACAGCAGCTGGGTGTATTCGCTGCGGCCTTCCACCCGGTTGTGGGTGTAGGTGAGCGGCTTGTCCCAGTCGTGCGAGACGTGCTTGTAGAACTCCTCGTACTGCTCTTGCGTGACCTCGCTCTTGGACCGCGACCACAGCGCCGAGGCCTTGTTGACCGGCTCCCACTCGTCCGTGACGACCTGCTTGGCGGCTTCCGCGTCCCAGGTCTCCTTCTTCATCAGGATGGGCAGGGAAATGTGGTCGCTGTACTTGCTGACCGTGGACTTCACGCGCCAGGTCTTCAGGAATTCCTCTTCGCCTTCGCGAAGATGCAGGATGACGTCGGTACCGCGCCCGGCCTTGGTGATGGTCTCCAGCTCGTACTCGCCGGTGCCTTCGCTGCTCCAGCGCACGCCTTGGTCTGCGGCAAAGCCGGCGCGACGGGTCTCCACCGTGATGCGGTCGGCGACGATGAAGCCCGAGTAGAAGCCCACGCCGAACTGGCCGATCAGCTGGGCATCCTTCTTCTGGTCGCCTTCCAGCCTGGCCATGAACTCACGCGTGCCGCTCTTGGCGATGGTGCCCAGGTGCGCGGCGGCCTCCTCGGCACTCATGCCGATGCCGTTGTCGCTGATGGTCAGCGTCTTGGCGTCCTCGTCGAAGCTGATGCGGACTTCCAGGTTGGGCTGGTCCTCGAACAGCGCCGCGTTGTCCAGCGCCTCGAAGCGCAGCTTGTCGCAGGCGTCGCTGGCGTTGCTGACCAGCTCGCGCAGGAAGATCTCCTTGTTGGAGTACAGCGAGTGCGTGACGAGATGCAGGATCTGCTTGACTTCGGCCTGGAAGGCGTGGGTTTGCTTGGTCATGGCGGGGGATTCCGGGAAACGAAAACGCGGCCCAGATGGGGCCGCGTCGAAGGGCTTCAAGAGCCGGGATTGTGTCAGCGACGGGCTTTGACGGCTTCGCTCAACACATCCAGGACGGCGAGCGAGTCATCCCAGCCCAGGCAGGCGTCCGTGATGCTCTTGCCGTATTCCAGCTTTGCGGGATCGTCCTTGCCCGGCGTGAACTTCTGGGCGCCGTCGTTCAGGTGGCTCTCCACCATGACGCCGAAGATGCTGTTGCTGCCCTCGCGCATCTGGCCGGCGATGTCGCGCGCCACGTCCAGCTGGCGCTGGTGCTGCTTGCTGGAGTTGGCGTGCGAACAGTCCACCATCAGGCGCCGCGGCAGCTTGGACTTCTCCAGGTCGGCGCAGGCCAATGCCACGTTGGCCGCGTCGTAGTTGGGCGCCTTGCCGCCGCGCAGGATGACGTGGCAGTCCTCGTTGCCGCGCGTCTGCACGATGGCGACCTGGCCGTTCTTGTGCACCGACAGGAAATGGTGGCCGCGCGCCGCGGCCTGGATGGCGTCGGTGGCGATCTTGATGTTGCCGTCCGTGCCGTTCTTGAAGCCGATGGGCGCCGACAGGCCCGAGGCCAGTTCCCTGTGCACCTGGCTCTCGGTCGTGCGCGCGCCGATGGCGCCCCAGGAGATCAGGTCGCCGATGTACTGCGGCGAGATCACGTCCAGGAACTCGCTGCCGGCCGGCATGCCGAGGCGGTTGATGTCCAGCAGCAGCTGGCGGGCGATGCGCAGGCCTTCGTCGATGCGGTAGCTCTCGTCCAGGTAGGGGTCGTTGATGAGGCCCTTCCAGCCGACCGTGGTGCGCGGCTTCTCGAAGTAGACGCGCATGACGATCTCCAGCGTGTCGGCGTATTTCTCGCGCTCGACCTTGAGCTTGCGGGCGTACTCCAGCGCCGCGGCGGGATCGTGGATGGAGCAGGGGCCGATGATGACCAGCAGCCGGTCGTCCTTGGCCGCCATGATGTTGCGGATGCGCTGGCGGGTCTGGCCGATCAGCGTCTCGACGGGCGTGCCGCTGATGGGGAAGAAGCGGATCAGGTGCTCCGGCGGCGGCAGCGGCGTCACGTCGACGATGCGCTCGTCGTCGGTGGCGCTGGTCTTGTCGTCCTGGGAGTAGTGGCGCTGGGCTTCGGGTTGGACGGAAGAGACTTTGGCGTTCATCGGGGGCACCTCAGAAATGAAAAAACCGCCGGGCTTGGCGGCCTCGGCGGTTTTGGGGAGTTCTGTCGTGTTCAGCGCGCGCGCTCAGGACTCTCCACCGCCGGGGCGGGGAAAAAACCAAAAGCCAAAATAAGCTGCGCGGAACATGGGGACGGAATCTAGCACGATGACTGGACGAGGACTTCGTCAGCCGCCAATGTTGGCATCGTGCGGGCCGAGCGCCGGTCCGCCCCAAGCCGGCCCGCGTTGGGCGATGTGCTTGCGGCTCAATGCCGCAAGCATCGCCGTCCCCTCGGGGGACCGACCAGGCCTGCCCACGTTCAGTAGGGCAGCCTGGGCGAGGGGCTCACGTCAAGCCGTGCCGCCGACGGTCAAGCCGTCGATGCGCAGCGTCGGCTGCCCCACGCCCACGGGCACGCTCTGGCCTTCCTTGCCGCAGACGCCAACGCCGGTGTCCAGCGCCATGTCGTTGCCGATCATGCTGACGCGGGTCAGCGCGTCCGGGCCGTTGCCGATGATGGTGGCGCCCTTGACCGGGTACTGGATCTTGCCGTTCTCCACCCAGTAGGCCTCGCTGGCCGAGAACACGAACTTGCCGCTGGTGATGTCCACCTGGCCGCCGCCGAAGTTGGTGGCGTACAGGCCCTTCTTGATGGAGGCGACGATTTCCTGCGGATCGTCCTTGCCGCCCAGCATGTAGGTGTTGGTCATGCGCGGCATGGGCACGTGGGCATAGCTTTCGCGGCGGCCGTTGCCGGTGGGCCTGACCTTCATCAGCCGCGCATTCATCGCGTCCTGGATGTAGCCCTTCAGGATGCCGTCCTCGATGAGCACATTGCGCTGGCTCGCGCAGCCCTCATCGTCGACGTTCAGCGAGCCGCGGCGGTCGGGGATGGTGCCGTCGTCCAGCACCGTCACGCCCTTGGACGCCACGCGCTGGCCGATGCGGCCGGAGAACGCGCTGGAACCCTTGCGATTGAAGTCGCCCTCCAGACCATGGCCCACGGCCTCGTGCAGCAGCACGCCGGGCCAGCCTGGGCCGACGACGACCGTCATCTCGCCGGCCGGTGCGGGGCGGCTGTCCAGGTTGGTCAGCGCGGCGTGCACGGCCTGCTCGACGTAGCTGGCGATCATCTCGTCGGTGAAGTAGGCCAGGCCGAAGCGCCCGCCGCCGCCGCCCGAGCCCACCTCGCGGCGGCCGTTGCTCTCGGCGATGACGGTGATGGACAGCCGCACCAGCGGCCGCACGTCGGCCGCGATCGTGCCGTCGGCACGCGCGATCAGCACGACCTCGTGCTCGGCGGCCAGGCCGGCCATCACCTGAACGATGCGCGGGTCCTTGGCGCGGGCCATCTTCTCGGCGCGCTCCAGCAGCGCGACCTTGGCGGTGCTGTCCAGGCTGGCGATGGGGTCGGCCACGCCGTACAGCTCGCGACTGCCGGCCACGCGGCCTTGCGACGGCACCTTCACCTTCTTGCTCTGGCCCGCAGCGGCGATGGTGCGCACGGTACGGGCCGCGTCCAGCAGCGAGTCCAGCGAGATGTCGTCCGAGTAGGCGAACGCGGTCTTCTCGCCAGCCACCGCGCGCACGCCCACGCCCTGGTCGATGCTGAAGGAGCCGCTCTTGACGATGCCCTCCTCCAGGCTCCAGCCCTCGGCGCGCGTGGTCTGGAAGTACAGGTCGGCGTCGTCGACCCGGTGCTCGGTGATGAGGCGCAGCGCCTGCGACAGCGACGCTTCGGTGAGGCCGAAGGGCTCCAGCAGTTGCGAGCGGGCGGCGGCCAGGCGGGCCAGGGTGGGTTCGACGGCGATCATGGCCCGATTCTAGGAAGCTGCGAGCCGCCGCGCCGGCCCCGGGGCTCAACCGGCGTCGCGCTTGAGCTTCAGCCCGGCGTCGTAGAGCCGGTTGCGCGGCGCGCCGGTGATCTGCGCGGCCAGCGCCACGGCCTGTTTCAGCGGCAGCTCGGCCGCCAGCAAGGCCAGCGCGCGCAGCGGCTCGGCGGGCAGGTCATCGTCCGCCGCCGCCTGCGCGGCACGGGCGTGCAGCACCAGCACGAACTCGCCGCGCTGGCGCTGCGGGTCGGCGGCCAGCCAGGCGGGCAGCGTCGCCGCCTCGGCCGTGTGGATGCTCTCGAACTGCTTGGTCAGCTCGCGCCCCACCGTCACGCGGCGCTCAGGTGCCAGCTCGGCCAGCAGCGAGATCAGCTCGTTGATGCGGTGCGGTGCCTCGAACAGCACCTGGCTCTGGCCTTCGACGGCCAAAAGCGCCTGCAACGCCGTGCGGCGCTCGCCGGCCTTGGTGGGCAGGAAACCGCTGAAGGCAAAGCTCGTGGCCGACACGTCGCCGGCGACGCTGAGCACCGTCGCTGCGGCACTGGGGCCCGGCAGCGGCAACACGCGGTAGCCGGCCGCCACGACCTGCTGCACCAGCACCGCGCCGGGGTCGGAGATAGCCGGCGTGCCTGCGTCCGACGCATAGGCCACGCGCTCGCCCGCCGCCAGCCGCGCGATGACGGCGGCGCTGCCTTCACGCTCGTTGTGCTGGTGCACGGCGATCAGCGGCTTGTGCAGGCCCAGGTGGCGCAGCAGCGAGCCGCCCTGGCGCGTGTCCTCGCAGGCCAGCGCGTCGGCCAGCCCCAGCAGGTGGATGACGCGCAGCGACAGATCGGCCAGATTGCCGATGGGCGTGGCCACCACGTAGAGCGTGGCCGCCGGATACTGCTGGCCGCCGGCCGCCGCCTGGGCGGCCTGTCTGAGCAGGGATGCGTCAATGTTCAACTGGGGCTCTCGATCAAAACCGGCGACCAAGACGCGCGGCGACGCGGCGGAAGACGCCGCGCTGGCGCATCTGCAGCGCGCGGGCCTGCGCCTGCTGGAGCGCAATTATCGAGTCGCCGCCGGCCCCAGCCGCCGCGCCGGCGAGGTGGACCTGATCCTGCAGGACGCCGACGGCACCCTCGTGTTCGTGGAAGTACGCGCCCGCGCGGACCGCTCGCACGGCGGCGCGGCCGCCAGCGTCACGCCGGCCAAGCAGGCCAGGCTGATCTACGCCGCCCAGCACTACCTGCTGCGCCACGCCAGCCCGCCGCCCTGCCGCTTCGACGTGGTGGCCATCGACGGCGCCGAACTCACCTGGCTGCAAGCTGCTTTCGATGCTGGCTGATCTGGGTTCGGACCGAGCGCCGGGCCGGGCGATGTGCGAGCGGCTCAATGCCGCGAGCATCGCCGTCCCCACGGGGGACCGACCAGACGTGCGCGCGTTCAGCGCCGCAAGGCTGGGCGAGGGGCTTCTATGATCCGCCCCGATGATCGAACAACGTATCCAGCAGCAGTTCTTCGAGAGCGCCGACCTGCTCTACCAGGCCGCCGAGCAACTGGCCCGCCCCCTGGCGATGGCCGCGCAGATGGCGGTGGACGCCATCACCGGCGGCAACCGCATCCTGTGCGCCGCGCAAGGCCTGGCGGCGCTGGACGCCGACTACCTGGCCGCCCGGCTGGCCGGCCGCTTCGAGCAGGAGCGCCCGGGCCTGGCCGCGTGGAGCCTGGCCGCGCAGGCGCGCGACAGCGCCGGACTGGACCTGGCGCGGCTGCTGCAGGCCCACGGCCACCCGGGCGACGTGCTCATCATGGTGGAGCCGCTGCGCGATCAGCGCGACGCCTGGTCCGCCGCGCTGGCCGTGGCACACGCGCAGGAAATGAGCGTCATCGCACTGACCGGCGGCACCAGCGACGAGTGGCGCGGGCTGCTGCAGGACACGGACATCCAGATCCGCGTCAGCCACGCACGCGAGCCGCGCGTTATCGAGGCCCAGCGCGTGCTGCTGCATGCGCTGGCCGACGCCGTCGACGTGCAACTGCTCGGCAGCGATGAATGAACCCCTTTGATGGAAAACCGATGAAGTCCTCCCTGAACCGCACCCTGATCGCCGCCGTCCTCGCCAGCCTGCTGGGCACGGGCTGCGCGCCCCTGCTGATCGGCGGCGCCATGGTGGGCGGCGTCAACGTCGCCACCGACCGCCGCACCTCCGGCACGCAGCTGGAAGACGAGAGCATCGAGATCAAGGCCGGCGCCCGCGTCCGCGAGCAGATCGGCGAGAAGGCCCACATCAACGTCAACAGCTACAACCGCGTCGCGCTGATCACCGGCGAGGCCAACTCCGAAGAGACGCGCGCCCGCATCGAGACGCTGGTGGGTGGCGTCGAGAACGTGCAGCGCGTGATGAACGAGGTCGCCATCGGCGCCAACAGTTCGCTGAGCGGCCGCTCCAACGACGTGCTCATCCAGGGCAAGATCAAGGCCAAGCTGATCGACGCGAAGGACCTGATCAGCAACGCCTTCTACGTGGTGGTCGAACGCGGCAACGTCTACCTGCTGGGCCGCGTGACCGAGCGAGAAGCCAACCGGGCCACCGAGATCGCGCGCCAGGTCGGTGGCGTGCGCAAGGTCATCCGCGCGTTCGAGATCATCAGCGAAGAGGAACTCGCGCGCTACGCGCCCAAGCCGGCGCAGTAAGCACCAGGGCGCCGAGGCGCCCGAGCCTCACAGACGCTTGATCAGGGACGAGGTGTCCCAGCGATTGCCGCCCAATGCCTGCACATCGGCATAGAACTGATCCACCAGCGCGGTGAGCGGCAGGCGGGCACCGTTGCGGCGCGCCTCGTCCAGCACCAGGCCCAGGTCCTTGCGCATCCAGTCGACCGCGAAACCGAAGTCGAACTTGTCCTCGACCATGGTCTTGCCGCGGTTGTCCATCTGCCAGCTCTGCGCGGCGCCCTTGCCGATGACGTCCAGCACCTGGGCCATGTCCAGGCCCGACTTCTGACCGAAGCGCACGGCCTCGGCCAGGCCTTGCACGACGCCGGCGATGCAGATCTGGTTCACCATCTTGGCCAACTGGCCCGAGCCCGGGCCGCCCAGCAGCGTCACGGCCTTGGCGTAATTCAGCGCGACCGGCTTCATCGCATCAAAGGCCGCCGCCTCGCCGCCGCACATGACCGTCAGCGCGCCATTGACCGCGCCGGCCTGGCCGCCGGACACCGGCGCGTCGACGAAGGCAATGCCGCGCTTCGCCGCTTCGGCGTGCAGTTCACGCGCCACTGCGGCCGACGCCGTCGTGTGGTCCACGAAGACGGCTCCCGCCGCCATGCCGGCCAGCGCGCCGGCCTCGCCCAGCACGACCGAGCGCAGGTCGTCGTCGTTGCCGACGCAGCAGAAAACGAAGTCCGCGCCGCGCGCGGCCTCGGCCGGCGTCGCCGCGAACGCACCGCCGTAGGCCTTCACCCAGGCCTCGGCCTTGGCCGCCGTGCGGTTGTAGACCGTGACCTGATGCCCGGCGAGCGCCAGGTGGCCGGCCATGGGGTGGCCCATGACGCCCAGGCCCAGGAAGGCGACGCGGCGGGAGGCTTGGGGTTCGTAGCTGCGGGTGCTCATGTTCAGAGAATCGTCAGGTGTTCGGTGCCGCTGGTCAGGTCGCCGCTGCGCGCGCGCTCGCTGTTCAGCTTGATCTGCAGCCGCAGGTCGTTGACCGAGTCGGCGTTGCGCAGCGCGTCTTCATAGGTGACCTTGCCGGCCTCGTACAGGTCGAACAGCGCCTGGTCGAAGGTCTGCATGCCCTGCTCGCGCGAGCGCTTCATCAGTTCCTTGATCTCGGTGATCTCGCCCTTGAAGATCAGGTCCGAGATCAGCGGCGAGTTCAGCAGGATCTCGACGGCGGCGACGCGGCCCTTGCCTTCGCGGCGCGGCAGCAGGCGCTGGCTGATGAGGGCGCGCAGGTTCAGCGAAATGTCCATCAGCAGTTGCTGGCGGCGGTCCTCGGGGAAGAAGTTGATGATGCGGTCCAGCGCCTGGTTGGCGCTGTTGGCATGCAGCGTGGCCATGCACAGGTGGCCGGTCTCGGCGAAGGCGATGGCGTGGTCCATGGTCTCGCGGTCGCGCAGCTCGCCCATCAGGATGACGTCGGGCGCCTGGCGCAGCGAGTTCTTCAGCGCCGCCTCCCAGCTGTCCGTGTCCAGGCCCAGCTCGCGCTGCGTGACGATGCAGTTCTTGTGCGGATGCACGAACTCGATCGGGTCCTCGATGGTCACGATGTGGCCGTAGGTCGTCTCGTTGCGCTCATCGATCATCGCGGCCAGCGACGTGCTCTTGCCCGAGCCCGTGGCGCCCACCACGATGACCAGGCCGCGCTTGGCCTGCACCACCTCGCGCAGCACCGGCGGCAGGTCCAGCGACTCGATGGTGGGCAGCGTGGACGGAATGGTCCGCAGCACCAGGCCGACCTGGCCCTGCTGCAGGAAGGCGTTGACGCGGAAGCGCCCGATGCCGTGCGGCGAGATCGCGAAGTTGCACTCCTTGGAGCGCTCGAACTCCGCGGCCTGCTTGTCGTTCATGATGGCCCGCGCCAGCTGCAGCGTGTGCTGGCCGGTCAGCGGCTGCGGCGACACCTTGGTCATCTTGCCGTCCACCTTGATGGCCGGCGGGAACTCCGCGGTCAGGAACAGGTCGGAGCCCTTGCGCGACAGCATCAGCCGCAGCAGGTCGTTGATGAATTTCGAGGCCTGGTCGCGTTCCATGATGAATCCGATGCGAAGTTGACCCAGTCTTCGGGCCGAGCGCCGGGCCGCTCCCAAGCCGGCCCGCGATGCAATCCTATGTGCGCCGGTGCGCGCATGGGATTGCACCCCCTCGGGGGGTGGTTCGGCGTACCCGCCGAACCGGGGGTGAACAGTGCTAGCCGGGGAAGTTCTCTGGGAACTTCGCCTTGGCGCGCGCTTCGGCGGGGGAAATGATGTTGCGCCGGACCAGGTCGGTCAGGTTCTGGTCCAGCGTCTGCATGCCCAGGCTGTTGCCGGTCTGTATGGACGAGTACATCTGCGCCACCTTGTTCTCGCGGATCAGGTTGCGGATGGCCGAGGTGCCCAGCATGATCTCGTGCGCCGCGACACGGCCGGTGCCGTCCTTCAGCTTGCACAGGCTCTGCGAGATGACGGCCACCAGCGACTCGGACACCATCGCGCGCACCATCTCCTTCTCGGCCGCCGGGAACACGTCCACGATGCGATCCACCGTCTTGGCGGCCGACGAGGTGTGCAGCGTGCCGAACACCAGGTGACCCGTTTCCGCGGCCGTCAACGCCAGGCGGATGGTTTCCAGGTCGCGCATCTCACCCACCAGCACGCAGTCCGGGTCTTCGCGCAGCGCCGAGCGCAGCGCGTTGCTGAAGCTGTGCGTGTGCGGACCGACCTCGCGCTGGTTGATCAGGCTCTTCTTGGACTCGTGCACGAACTCGATCGGGTCCTCGATGGTCAGGATGTGGCCGTACTCGTTCTCGTTGAGGTGGTTGATCATGGCCGCCAGCGTCGTGCTCTTGCCCGAGCCGGTCGGACCGGTCACCAGCACCATGCCGCGCGGCTTCAGCGCCAGCTCGGCGAACACCTTGGGCGCGGCCAGCTGCTCCAGGCTGAGGATCTTGCTGGGAATGGTCCGGAACACGGCGCCCGCGCCGCGGTTCTGGTTGAAGGCGTTGACACGGAAACGCGCCAGGCCCTGGATCTCGAAGGAGAAGTCGACCTCCAGCGTCTCCTCGTACACCTTGCGCTGCGAGTCGTTCATGATGTCGTAGACCATGTCGTGGACCGCGCGGTGGTCCAGGGCCTCGACATTGATGCGGCGCACGTCGCCGTGCACGCGGATCATCGGCGGCAGGCCGGCCGAGAGGTGCAGGTCGGAGGCCTTGTTCTTGACCGAAAATGCCAGCAGCTGAGTGATGTCCATGAATGTGCCCGTAAGTGCTCGGCTGATTATGGCGATCTCAGACTCCCTCCAAGCCACCAAAAACCGCATCGCTGCGGCATGTGTCGCAGCCGGCCGTCCACCCGACGCGGTACAGCTGCTGACCGTCAGCAAGACCTTCCCCGCCAGCGCGGTGCGGGAAGCCTTCGCGGCCGGCTCCCGCGCCTTCGGCGAGAACTACGTGCAGGAGGGCCTGGCCAAGATCGCCGAGCTGCCCGATTTGCGCGACCGGATCGAGTGGCACCTCATCGGCCCGCTGCAGTCCAACAAGACCAAGCCCGTGGCGGAGCAGTTCGACTGGGTGCAGAGCGTGGACCGGCTCAAGATCGCGCAGCGCCTTTCGGAGCAGCGCCCCGCCGGGCTGCCGCCCCTGAACGTCTGCCTGCAGGTCAACATCAGCGCCGAGGCCAGCAAGAGCGGCCTGCTGCCGGCCGACGTCGCCGCTCTGGCCCGCCAGGTCGCCGCGCTACCGCGGCTGCAACTGCGCGGCCTGATGGCCATCCCCGAGCCCGGCCCGGGCGCGCTGGCCCAGCACCGCGCCATGGCCGCGCTGTTCGAGGCGCTGAAGGCCGAGGGCCTGCCGCTGGACACGCTGTCGCTGGGCATGAGTGCCGACCTGGAAGACGCCATCCAGGCTGGCTCGACGATGGTGCGCGTCGGCTCGGCCATCTTCGGCGCGCGGTGAGCGCGGACCCGCCCCGCTACCGCCGGCTGGCCGACGATCTGGCCCGGCTGATCGCCGGCGGCGCGCTGCGCCCCGGGGACCGGCTGCCCTCGGTGCGCCGCACGCAGGCCAGCCGCGGCTGCAGCGCGGCCACCGTCTTCCAGGCCTACCACCTGCTCGAAGCCCGCGGCCTGGTGCGCGCCGCCGAGCGCTCCGGCTACTTCGTCGCGCCGCCCGCCTCCCTTGCCACGGGCGCTGAGGCGCAGCAGCCGCTGCCCGTCGCCGTCAGCGAGCTCGTCTTCCAGCTGCTCGGCACGGGCGGACAGGACATCCATGCGCCGCTGGGCTCGGCCTTCCCCAGCCCGTCGCTGTTCCCCTTCGACAAGCTGCGCAGCGCGCTGACCGCTGGCAGCCGCCGGCTGGACCCGGCCGAGCTGACGCAGCAACTGCCCGGCGGCCACGAGGGCCTGCGGCGCCAGATCGCGCTGCGCTACCTGCGGCTGGGCATGAGCATCTCGCCCGACGAGATCGTGCTGACCGACGGTGCGCTGGAGGGGCTGAACCTGTCGCTGCAGATGCTGACCCGGCCGGGCGATGCCGTGCTGGTCGAATCCCCGTGCTTCTATGCCGCGCTGCAGGCGCTGGAGCGGCTGGGGCTGCGTGCGGTGGAGGTGCCCACCGACCCGGTCGAGGGCGCCGACCTGGATGCGATGGCCGCACTGATAGACCGCCACTCGCCCACGGCCTGCTGGCTGATGACCAGCTTCCAGAACCCGCTGGGCAGCCTGATGCCGCCGCAGAAGAAGCGCGCCCTCGCCGAGCTGCTGGAACGCCGCGGCATCCCCCTCATCGAGGACGACGTCTACGCCGAGCTGCAGCACGACGGCAACCCGCCGCTGCCCGCCAAGGCCTACTCGACCACGGGCGGCGTGCTGCACGCCGGCTCGTTCGCGAAGACGCTGGCGCCCGGCTACCGCGTCGGCTGGGTGGCCGCGGGCCGCTTCGCGCCGGCCCTGCGGCGCGCCAAGCTCAGCCAGAGCCTGTCCGGCTCCTGGCCCGCGCAAGCCGCCGTCGCGCACTATCTGGAAGGGGGCAACTACGAGCGCCACCTGCGCGCGCTGCGCCGAGCGCTCGCCGCGCAGCAGCAGGCCCTGCGGGCCGCGCTGCTGCAGCACTTCCCGCCGGGCACCCGCGTGACACAGCCACAGGGCGGCTATTTCCTGTGGGTGACGCTGCCCGAACGCTTCGACAGCCTGGTCCTGCAACGCGCCGCGCTGACCGAGGGCATCAGCCTGGCCCCGGGACCGCTGTTCTCGCCCAACGGCGCGTTCCGGCACTGCCTGCGGCTCAACTTCGGCCAGCCCTGGACGCCCGCGCTGGCCGCCGCAGTGGCCCGGCTGGGCGAACTGATACGGTCGCAATCCGCCTGATCTGCTCCTTACCGGCGGCCACCGGTGCAGGCAAGATGGCGGGCCATGCCCCCCTCGATCCGTTCGTTCGTCGCCGTGCTGGGCCTGCTGGCCGCGGCGGCCACGGCCCAGTCCCTGCCCGTTCCCGACACGCTGGCCCAGCGCGCCATGGCCTGCACCGGCTGCCACGGCCGGTCAGGCCGCGCCGCGCCCGATGGATACTACCCGCGCCTGGCGGGCAAGCCGGCCGGCTATCTGTACAACCAGTTGCTGAACTTCCGCGACGGCCGGCGCGACTACGGCCTGATGAGCGAGCTGGTCGCGCCGCTGTCCGACGCCTACCTGAAGGAGCTGGCCGGCTACTTCGCGTCGCTGGACCTGCCCTACCCGCCGCCGCAGCGACCCACGCTGCCCGCGCCCGAGCTGGCGCGCGCCGAGCAACTGATCCGCCAGGGTGACGCGGCCCGCAAGCTGCCCGCCTGCACCGCCTGCCACGGCGAGCGCCTGACCGGCACCCAACCCGGCGTGCCCGGGCTGCTGGGCCTGTCGCGCGACTACCTGAACGGACAGCTGGGTGCCTGGCGCAGCGGCCAGCGCCGTGCCCAGGCGCCCGACTGCATGGCCCAGATTGCCAAGACGCTGACCGTGGCCGAGATCAATGCGATGACGCAGTTCCTCGCCGGCCAGCCCATGCCGGCCGATGCGCACTCGGCTCCCGCCCTGCCCGCGCCGGCCCCGGTGCGCTGCGGGGGCCTGCCATGAAGCGGCTGCTGACCGGGCTGACGCTGCTGATCCTGACCCTGGCCGCAGCCGCCGCGGCGCTGCTGGCCTGGCAGCGCAACCTGCCGGATGCGACCCCGCGGTCCGTCACGCCGGTGGACCTGAAGCGCGGCGCCTATCTGGCCGCGGTGGGCAACTGCGCCGGCTGCCACACGGCCCGCGGCGGCGAGCGGCTGGCCGGCGGTCGGGCCATCCCGACACCATTCGGCACGGCGTTCTCGTCCAACCTGACGCCCGACGCCACCGGCCTCGCCGGCTGGAGCACCGACGATTTCTGGCGCGCGCTGCACCTGGGCCAGAGCCGCGACGGCCGGCTGCTGCTGCCGGCCCACCCGGTCACCAACACCACCCTCGTCACGCGCGAGGACGCCGACGCGCTGCACGCCTGGCTGCGGACGCAGCCGCCGGTCAGCGCGCCGCGCCGCGAGCACGAGCTGCGCGGCCTCTACGGCAGCCAGCTAGCCATCGCCGCCTGGCGGGCGCTGTATTTCAGGCCGGCGGTCTACCAGCCCGACCCGGCGCGCGACGCCGCCTGGAACCGCGGCGCCTACCTGAGCCAGGGCCTAGCGCACTGCAGCGCCTGCCACGCCGGCCGCGACGCTCTGGGCGGCGACCGGGGCGCGGCCGACTTCCGTGGCGGCCTGCTGGTGGGCCTGGGCTGGACGGCGCCGTCGCTGCTGGACCCCGCCGAGGCCGGCGTGCAACGCTGGCCGGACGCCACGCTGCGACGCTGGCTGCGCGACGGCCACGCCGACGGCCACACGGCACAAGGCCCGATGGCCGAGGTCATCCTGGGCAGCACCGCCGCGCTGGACGACGCGGATCTGGGCGCCATGAGCGCCTATCTGCGAGCGCTGCCCGAGCAGAGCGCTGCGCGGCCCGAACCCGCCCGGCCGGACCCGCGCCGGCGCGAACGCGGCGCGGCGCTCTACCGCGACCACTGCATGGCCTGCCACGGCGAGCGCGGCGAAGGCCGGCGCGACGAGGCCGGCGCCCTCGCCTACCCGGCGCTGGCCGGCAGCCGCATCGTCACGCAGGCCAGCGCGGCCAACCTGATCCGCGTCATCGAGCGTGGCGGCTACGCGCCGGCCACGCCGGGCCATCCGCGCCCCTACGGCATGCCGCCCTTTGCCGGCGTGCTGGACGCAGACGAACTGGCCGCCCTGGCCAGCCATCTGCGCCAGGCCTGGGGTCACCACGCGGGCGAGGTCGACAGCGTCGAGGTGCTGCGCCTGCGCACCGCAACCGCGGCACATTGACACGACAAGCCCGCGGTCGTGGGGGTCGTCGTGAACGACTTCACGCCGACCCTGGCAGCCAGGATTCAAATCGTCACAGGTCGCGACACACTGCGCGCGGGCCATGCTTAGGCCCGGCAAAAAACGGCCCACCCAGCCTAAAGTCATCGTTGGGATGAAGGCGGCAATGACGCCGCCGACACCCGAAGTACCACCGGACAAGGATCTGACTCGCATGAACTTCCTGACGCAATTGCGCATTGGCCAGCGCCTGGCCGTGAGCTTCGGCTTGCTGATCCTGCTGCTGATAGGCATCGGTGTGTACGGCGCGATGAACGCCAATCGCCTGTCCAAGGATCTGGACAACACCGCCAATTCCAGCCTCGTGAAGATCGGCGCCGCGAATGGGCTGGACAGCCAGGTCAACGTCATCGCCAGCGCGGTGCGCGACCTGCTGCTGCTGGACACGGCCGGCGCCATCAAGAAGGCGAAGAAGGCCATTGCCGACGCCGCCGATGAGAGCGAGAAGCAGCTCAAGGCGCTCGAAGCCGCCGTCGTCAGCGACGAGGAGAAGGCCAGCGTCACCGAGACCCGCGCCCACAAGGTCAAGTTCATCGCGGCGCTGGACAAGTTCCTGAAGATCCAGACCGACGGCAGCCCCGACGAGGCCCGCGAAAGCCTGATCACCGACCTGCGCCCCGCCCAGGCGGCCCTGCAGGGCGGCATCAAGAAGCTGGTCGACATCCAGTTCGACAGCGGCAAGGCGCTGGCGACTTCCGGCGTCAGCCTGGCCCGCTTCTCCGTCATGCTGACCGCCGCGCTGGTCGTCGCGGCCGTGCTCATCGGCATCGGCGGCGGCCTGGTCATCGCCCGCTCCATCGTGGGCCCGGCCCGCAAGGCCCAGCAGGCCGCCGAGGCCATCGCCGCCGGCGACCTGACGCAGGACATCAAGGTCGAAGGCCGCGACGAGCTGAGCCAGATGCTGCAGGCAATGAAGGACATGCAGAACGCGCTGTCCGGCGTGCTGCGCGACGTGTCCACCGCCGCCAGCGAGGTGGCCTCCAACTCCGGCTCCATCGCCGACAGCAACTCCAACCTCGCCGAGCGCACCACGCGCTCCGCCGCCAGCCTGCAGAACACTGCCGCGTCGGTGGAGCAGATCGCCTCCACGCTGAAGGGCGCCAGCGACCTGACCCGTCGCGCCGCCGGCATCGCCGTGACGGCCCGCCAGGCCGCCAGCAACGGTGGCTCGGTGGTGTCCAAGGTCGTCGAGACCATGGAAGAGATCAGCGCCAGCTCCAAGAAGATCGGCGACATCATCGGCGTCATCGACGGCATCGCCTTCCAGACCAACATCCTGGCGCTGAACGCCGCCGTCGAGGCCGCCCGCGCCGGCGAGCACGGCCGCGGCTTCGCCGTGGTGGCCGCCGAAGTCCGCGCGCTGGCCCAGCGCTCGGCCGGCGCCGCCAAGGAGATCAAGGTGCTGATCCAGGAATCGACCGTCAAGGTCGAGAACGGCACCACGCTGGTCAACAACGCCGGCGTCACCATCCGCAGCGTCGTGGACGAGGTCAACAACATGGGCCAGCTGATCGAGGAGATCTCGCACTCGGCCCAGGAACAGGCCACGGGCGTGGGCGTCGTCAACGGCGCGATGAACGAGCTGGACAAGGCCACGCAGCAGAACACCAGCCTGGTGGGCGAGCTGAGCCGCTCGGCCGACGCGCTGCGCGACAGTTCCACCCGCCTCATCGAAGCCGTCGGCTTCTTCCGCGCGGCCTGAACGCCATCAGCCAACCATCCGTCGAGAGGTCTGCCATGTCATTCCTGCGTTCCGCCACCATCCTCGCCGCCAGCCTGATGCTGGCCCTGGCGGCCCAGGCCGCCCCCAAGGTCGTCAAGAAGGTGCCGCCCGAGTTCCCCTCGGAGGCCGCCAAGAAGGGCATCTCCACCGGCTCCGTGAAGGCCAAACTCATCATCGAAGCCGATGGCAAGGTCAGCGACGTCGAGATCGTCGAAGCCGAGCCCAAGCGCGTGTTCGACCGCGCCGTGAAGGCAGCGCTGATGGAGTGGAAGTTCGAGCCCGGCGAGAAAGCCACCCACGAGGTCAAGCTGGTCTTCAAGAACGAAGACTGATCACCCCTGACCTGCCCGCATCTCGCAGGCTTTAAAGAACGCCGCATCTGCGGCGTTTTCTTTTTTGTTGGCGGCTCAGCGCCTCATGCCGACCGGCACCTCGCCGCTGACCGCAGCCGGAGGCCATAGCCGCGCGCCACCAAGCGCCAGCACCAGCGCCAACGCGACCACGGCGCCCGCCGCCATGCCCATGCGCCGCCGCTTCTGCGATTTGCGCAGCCTCAACTGGCCGATACCGGAGGCCTCGCGCAGCGCCGGGTTGACCCGGGGCGTCTGCAGGCGCTTCAACCCCACGGCCTGCTTGCGACCGTCACGGCCCGTCACAATTTCGAAGCTCAAAGCCTCGTCCA